>CP073744.1:328571-657142 GCA_024397955.1 bacterium SCSIO 12696 | reverse complement strand
GACTTGGTATTGGCGCTTACCGAGTTTTTGCGCAATGAGCGAGTAGTGGGAGCCTATCTGGAGCTCTTTGGTGAAGGCGCTTCCAAACTCAGCTTGGGCGACCGTGCCACCATCGCTAATATGACGCCAGAGTTTGGGGCCACTGCTGGACTGTTTTTTATCGATGAACAAACCATCGACTACTTAAAGCTCACCGGCCGAGACGACGAACAAGTGCAGCTGGTGGAGCAGTACGCCAAACACACTGGCTTATGGGCTGACAGCTTAAAAAACGCCGAATATGAACGCGTACTGCGTTTTGATTTATCCACAGTTGGCCGCAATTTGGCCGGGCCTTCCAACCCTCACGCCTTACTACCTGCGGCACAACTGGCAGAGCGGGGTGTAGCGGCAGACTACACGGAAACAGAAGGGCAAATGCCCGATGGCGCGGTCATTATTGCGGCCATCACTAGTTGCACCAATACCAGCAACCCGCGAAATATTATCGCCGCTGGCCTGCTCGCGCGAAATGCCAATCGCCTGGGTTTAACTCGCAAGCCCTGGGTCAAAACCTCGCTGGCTCCCGGCTCCAAAACCGTAAAAATGTACCTCGAAGAAGCGCAATTACTTCCGGAATTGGAGCAATTGGGTTTTGGGGTCGTGGGTTTTGCCTGCACCACCTGCAATGGTATGAGTGGTGCTTTAAACCCAGTTATTCAAGAAGAAATTGTTGATCGCGACCTGTACGCAACAGCGGTACTTTCCGGTAACCGTAACTTCGACGGACGTATTCATCCCTACGCCAAGCAGGCATTTCTGGCATCGCCACCACTGGTGGTGGCTTACGCTCTGGCTGGTTCCATTCGCTTTGATATCGAAAAAGATGTGCTTGGCCATGACGCTAATGGCAAGCCCATTACTTTGAAAGATGTTTGGCCCAGCGATGGAGAGATCGATGCCATCGTCAAACAAAGCGTTAAACCGCAACAGTTTCGTGATGTGTATATTCCCATGTTTGATCTGGAAAAAGGCAAAGCAGAGCTAAGTGCACCTCTGTACAACTGGCGCCCGCAAAGCACCTATATCCGCCGCCCGCCGTACTGGGAAGGTGCACTGGCTGGTAAGCGCAGCCTCAGCGGATTACGGCCACTGGCAGTACTGGGTGACAATATCACCACCGATCACCTGTCGCCCTCCAACGCGATTCTTGCCAGCAGCGCCGCCGGTGAATACCTGGCCAAAATGGGCCTGCCGGAACAAGATTTTAATTCCTACGCCACCCACCGGGGCGATCACCTCACTGCCCAACGAGCTACCTTTGCCAACCCCAAACTGTTTAATGAAATGGTGAAAGAGGGCGCAGAGGTGGTGCAGGGCTCGCTGGCCCGAATAGAACCTGAAGGCAAAGTCACCCGTATGTGGGAAGCCATCGAAATCTATATGGAACGCAAGCAGCCGCTGATTATTATCGCCGGTGCGGACTATGGTCAGGGCTCATCTCGTGACTGGGCCGCCAAGGGCGTTCGCCTGGCGGGTGTTGAAGTGATCGTGGCCGAAGGCTTTGAGCGCATTCACCGCACCAATCTGATTGGTATGGGCGTACTGCCCCTGGAATTTCAGCCTGGCGTGACTCGCCATACCCTGAATATCGACGGCACCGAAACGTACGATGTAATCGGTGAGAGAAACCCTGGCGCACAACTGACCCTGACGATTACCCGCAACAATGGCGATAAAAAAGAAGTGCCGGTTACCTGCCGCCTAGATACGGCGGAAGAAGTGTCTATTTACGAAGCCGGTGGCGTGCTGCAACGCTTTGCTCAGGATTTTTTGGAAGCAGACGAAGCAATTTAATGTCTTTTGTGAGTAGGTAAAACTATGCCCCACAAACCCCAACTGAAAATTCCCGCCATCTATATGCGTGGTGGCACCAGCAAAGGCGTATTCTTCCGCCTGCAAGATCTGCCGGAATCGGCACAGGTCCCCGGCAAAGCACGCGACCAATTACTGCAACGCATCATCGGCAGTCCCGACCCTTACGGTAAACAAACCGACGGCATGGGCGGCGCCACATCCAGCACAAGTAAAGCGGTGATTGTTTCCAAAAGCAGCCAGCCGGATCACGATGTGGACTACCTGTTCGGCCAGGTATCCATCGACAAGCCCTTTGTGGACTGGAGTGGTAACTGCGGTAACCTATCCTCGGCGGTGGGGCCTTTTGCCATTCACAGTGGTTTGCTGAACCCAGATCGTATTCCCGAAAATGGCGTAGCGGTGGTGCGTATCTGGCAGGCCAATATTGGCAAAACCATCGTAGCTCATGTGCCCATCACCGACGGTCAGGTGCAGGAAACCGGTGACTTTGAACTGGATGGCGTTACCTTTCCCGCCGCAGAAATTCAGCTGGAATTTATGGAACCGGCGGACGGAGAAGGGGCACTTTTTCCTACTGGAAATTTGGTAGACACACTTGAGGTACCAACAACGGTGGCTGAGTCGGGTCAAATAGATGCCACACTGATTAATGCCGGTATTCCTACCATCTTTGTGAATGCTGTTGACCTTGGCTACAACGGCACCGAATTGCAGGGCGATATCAACAGTGATGAAAAAGCGTTAGAGTGTCTTGAAATATTGCGTGCCCACGGCGCTTTAAAAATGGGTTTGATCAATACATTAGAAGAAGCCGCCCAACGCCAGCACACACCCAAAGTCGCTTTTGTCGCGCCGCCAAAAAGCTATACTGCTTCCAACGGTAAAAACATCGAAGCGGATGCTATCGACCTCAATGTACGCGCACTTTCTATGGGTAAGCTTCATTACGCGATGATGGGTACTGCTGCCGTGGCTATTGGCACAGCAGCAGCTATTCCCGGCACATTAGTGAATTTGGCAGCGGGTGGTGGTGAGCGTAATGCAGTTGCCTTTGGACATCCGTCCGGTACGTTGACGGTGGGGGCTGAGGCTGTAGAAAACGGTGGTCATTGGCAAGTTAAAAAGGCCATAATGAGTCGCAGTGCTCGCATATTAATGGACGGGTTTGTGTGGGTGCCGTTTTCGTGACTTTGTGTATGTAAGGCCAGCAGAGAGGGGCTATACATCAAAAGGGAATACTGCGGAAGAATACTCTTCTATCGAGCACTGTTTTTGGCGTACTTTTCTTTTACTGCATGAAGCTATCTATATATTTAAGAAATACTTTTAAGCGGCTTACTTTTTCAGGTAGAACCGTATACATTTCTTCGTAATCTAATGCATCAACAGTACGATTTACTTGATTTCTTTTTTTTCGATAGGATTTTCCGGCGATACTATAAATATTTTTTAGCAGTGATGCGGGTTGTTCTACATTTTCTGCATTGTGCTCTACAGGGTCAAATCCTGTTTCGTCTATTATTGCTTGTCTAGTGAGGCGATTATCTATTTTTACGTAGTGATTACTTTCCTGTAAAAACCAAGCTTCAATCTCCATGACTGCTAGACAGAATTCGATTTGTAAGCCTTTCGTAGGTACTCCCGTTCTCAGACCGCGTTCTAATTGATTGATTTCTGATGCGGGGATCGGGTACGTATCTCTCAAGCCAATGACAATGTCATAATTAGCTCGAATTAAACGGTCTCTATTTTCTAGTATTCTAGTTTTAACCGAATCGTCATTATTGCAGTCGACAATTAATACAAAGTATTTTTTTATGTCATTCGAGTGTTTGTTCGAAATAATAATGTTCTTTGCGTTAGACTCTTCTTGAAATTCAATATTTTTCTCGCCTGCTACTTCAATTAATAATTTTTTAACAAAAATTGATTCTGTTTGTCCCTCAACAAACAAGGCCATTTTCCTTTGGCTCATCAGTTTTCACCTAAAAAATACTCGTTGGAAAAAAAGTCGAAATTACTTAGACCTATATATTCGAAGTCTTTAAATTCTTTGGGGGAATTGGATTTATTGTAAACCCTTACAATACTGCCTTCCCGATTTAAAATACACCAGTACTCCAAGTCTACAGCGTTCATTATGAACCTATCATTTGTGGTCATAAATAACTGAAAGTTGTTGCTTAAGGATTTTTCTATCAAAAGAAGAATGGTATTTGCCGATCTGGTGTAATCCAATCCTTCTCCAATGTCATCAACAAATATAGATGCGGGAGTTTTTTCGTATATATTGAAATTTAGCTGTATAACTAAAGCTAGTGCTCTGAACATTCCTTGAGACATCTGTATTTGGGGGGTAATGCAGTTTAGATCTCTTTCTTGCACGACAATGCTTAGTAGCTGTCTATTTTCTGACATATATTCGCTTATGTTCGCTACAGATATGTCGGTGCAGTCATATCCAAGAGCGCGAAAGTCATCCAAAACGGCATCCTTATATTCGCTTCCATGTTTTTTAAAGGCACGATCGAATATGCCCACCACATAGTTGGGGTCAACAACATTGTCTTGTGATTCTGAACCTTCCTTGGTTAATAGGGCGGGTGTTCCTAGGAGGTTTCTCCCAAATTCAGACCCAAACAGATAATGTTTTGTTGATTTTCCCCATGCATATAGTTTTTCTAGGAATGGGTGTTGAATTGAGTCCCGCCTAAATACAACGGCCAGCTCGGTAGTTGGAGTTTGAAAGCGCATATTTTTACCAATCTCAGCGGCAAATATAACTCCCTCACCACTTTCACTTCTATTTAGTACCTCTTGGTCATCTATCACGAGCTTCTCTTCTACCACGTGATAATCATTGATGTTTAGATCATAGTTGTATTTTTCACCATCAAATAAAAACGAAGCCTTGTATGTACCACATTGGTATAGCCCTTTCTTCTCACCAGAAATAAGCTTGGCTAGTCCAGTTAAAACATTTAGTAAGCGCGTTTTGCCAGTTGAATTTTTTCCAACAATTAGATTTACTTGGCCGAATTCCGCATCAGAAAGAATCCACTCTCTGTCCTGCCCTTTAAATTCACTAAAGCTTAATGATAAAAGCTTCACAGCTCATCTCCATAGTTAAAATTTTTGTTGCCTTGCTGGCTCATACACTTAACAATTTGTGCATATCTAGAGTATGTAATAAGCGATTTATGTTTGTATGCTTCAGGTAAATAATTTTTTAACTAATATTTTCTCTTATCTGTTGGTAGTGTTCTGAATTGAAGAGTTTTTAAAGTGTTAGGTTTTTAAATTCATATCAGAGTTCTCGAAAACAATCATAACGAGGGTCATGCTGCTTGCCAAGCAGACCTCAAAAACCGTTAAAGATCGATTTAACGGTATTGCTGGTATAAGGTAATCTGGTCCGCCTCTATGCGAATCAGCTTCTGCTTATACAACCCACCCAGCGCCTTTTTATAACTCCCTTTGCTCACCTTAAACTGCGCATAAATCGCTTCCGGCAGGCTTTTGTCGGTCAGGTAAGAAACCCCGCCTTGGGATTCCAGGTAATCCAGAATCTGTTGTTGTAATTGATCTCGTGATGCTTTGTTGTGCTTTTGCAGGCACAGGTTAATGCGGCCATCGTCGCGAATGTCTTTAATAAACCCGTCAATTTTTTTGCCGATCTGTATGCCTTGCAAGGCTTCACTTTTGTGCAGCAATCCCAGGTGAGTGCCGTCAATCACTGCTTTATAGCCCATATCGGTGCGGCCGCTTATCAGCAGTTTTACCGGCAATCCGGGGCTGAAGTTGCCATCAGCGGTCTCTGGCAGAAAACGGTTGAGTTTAGTGCTACCAGCTATGCGCTGGCTGGCGTTGTCCACA
This sequence comes from bacterium SCSIO 12696, assembly GCA_024397955.1. Classification (NCBI taxonomy): domain Bacteria; species bacterium SCSIO 12696. The sequence goes on along the minus strand of CP073744.1, from coordinate 651,409 downwards.
TAGGCGAATACAGTGTAGCTGTAGCCTTCGCGCATAGGCTTGCTTTGTTCGCCAAAGGGCACCAGCAAGTCTTTGGCCAGCCCCCAGTCCATAAAGGCGCCGATTTTATTCACTTCCACACATTTTAAATGGGCGCAGCGGCCAACCTGAACCCGCGGGCGTTGGGTGGTGGCGATGGGTTGGTCGTCGCTATCTAGGTACACAAATACTTTAACGAGGTCGCCGGGCTTGCAGTTCTCCGGTATGAACTTGTTAGGCAGTAAAATTTCACCCAGCTCGCCGCCATCCAGATACATGCCAAAATCCAGTTGTTTTACCACTCGAAGCTGATTGGTTTTGCCGAGAATATCTGTGCTGCTGGTGGGGTAGGGATTGCTCATTTGGGTTGCTCGGTGCTCTCTTTTTGCTCAGGGCTGTTTTCTTGCTCAAGGGTTTGTTGCTGCAGCTGTTGTTGTATAAGGGGCTGGCGCAACAGGTGGAAGTGCTTGGGGGCAATGTATTGTAAGGTTTCTTTGCCGTTGGGGTTGAGCGCAATATCCAAGCCTTTTTCCGGGTACAGAAAATGTCGGCTGTCACCCAGCTTGATAATTTCAGTGGCCTTACCAAAGCGGCCTTCAATAATTTCTTCATCCAGGTTAATGGTGGGGATAAAACTCAGGGTTTTAACGACCAGTTCCTGGTTGCTGTCTAATTGGGAAAGTTCTACATCAAAGCGGCGAGAGCCAGTGCCCAAATATTCGCCGCCCGCAGACTGCTCTGCCAGTTGTGCCGCTATTTGTGGTGATGCGTTGGAGGCCACCACCAGCTTGCCAGTAAAGGCGCCACTGTGAAAGCGGCTGTAGTACATTTCCAAACTGGCGATATCGTCGTTGCCAATCAGTACCGCCACTTCCCGATCCCAGCCCAGTAATTGGGCGGCGTCGACAAATTGTGTTTCGCCCAGCTGGATGCCGAATACGGAGCTGCTACCGTCTTCGTGAACCGCAATATTCCATGGTGGGGTGATTCGACTGCCATTGCCAGCGGGCTCCGGTTTAAACAGAAAAAATGCACCCACGACAAAAGCGGCGGTGAGGATAACAATCGTTAAAGATTTCATTAATTACTTCCTTTGCGCCGCTGTTTTCGGGCTTGTTTTTTTGCTTCTTTTTTGGCACGGATAATGTCCAGCTCTGCCACTTCCTGTTCCATCTCTGCTGGGGTTTCCAACGTCAGTGGGCCAACGGTGCCGGCCCGCAATTCGGTGAGCAGTATCTTGGATACTTTGTCCAAATCCACCCGGCCACCGCCACCCAGGCAACCCCGTCGAGCGCCAATCAGTTCCAGCAGTTCCAGGGCAGGCGAGGGACTGTGTTCATCGGGCAGCTGGGCAATACCGTAACGCTCGGCCACTTGTTCCGGGTAATTGGCCAGCAAAAAGTCGGCGGCGAAAAAGGCTACGTCGTCGTGGTCGATGGCGGTGTCTTTGATGGCACCGGTGACCGCCAACCGATAACCGGTATTGCGGTTTTCCAGGTTGGCCCAGAGCACACCCGGTGTATCATGCAATACGATGCCGTTACGCAGGTTAATACGCTGTTGCCCTTTGGTAACGGCCGGTTCGTTGCCGGTTTTGGCAATGGTGCGCCCGGCCAGCAGGTTGATCAGGGTGGATTTGCCCACATTGGGAATGCCCATAATCATGGCGTTGATGCTTTTCACGCCCTCGTATTTGTGAGGCAGCATTTTGCGGCACAGTTCGGTGATCTGCAGGGCTCGGCTAGGGTCGTCGGTGGTAATTGCCAGGGTTTTTACACCTTGCTCCTGCTCCAGGTATTCCTGCCACAGGGCGGTGCGCTCAGGGTCGGCCAGGTCGCTTTTGCTCAGCACCTTGATGCAGGGCTTATCGCCACGAATACTACGAATCATGGGGTTTTCGCTGCTGAACGGAATGCGCGCGTCCAGCACTTCGATAATAAGGTCTACCTCCGGCAAGAGCTTTTTCATCTCTTTGCTGGCTTTGTGCATATGGCCGGGGTACCACTGAATTTGCTGCATGGCTGGAGCTGGTTGTGAGCGGGGCCGCCATTTTAGCAGAGCGGTTAATTTTTGTGGCCTGGGAACCTCTGATTAAGTCCAAGTTTTGCTATAGTGCGCCGCCTCAAAATAATGACTATCGAGCTGTTTGATCTATGTGGTTTAAAAATATCCAGGTATTCCGTTTTACCAAGCCTTTTGATGTTGATGAAAAGACCCTCCACGACCAGCTGGCGGAGCAGGCTTTTACCCCCTGTGGCAGCCAGGATGTTAGCCGCACTGGCTGGGTGCGCCCCTTAGGCGGGGAGGAGGGACTGTTCCTGCACAACAGCAATGGCTTTCAGATGCTGGCTGCCAAGCGCCAGGACAAGGTATTGCCCGCCGCCGTAGTGAATGAGCAGGTGCAGGAAAAGGTTGAGGATATCGAAGCGGAGCAGGGCCGTAAGGTGGGCCGTAAAGAGCGTCAGGAGATCAAAGACGAGATGATCTTTTCTTTGCTGCCCAGGGCGTTTGTACGCTCGCGCATTCAGCACGGTTATCTGGACAGCAAACACCAGTTATTGGTGGTCAATTCCGCCTCAGCCAAAGGCGGGGAAGAGTTTTGCGAGGGTTTACGGGCAGCAGTAGGTTCACTGCCGGTAATTCCGCTGACTACCATGGATACACCAGCCCAAGTGATGACCAGCTGGTTGCAATCCGGCAACGCCCCGGAAGGCTTTGAACTGGGCACCGAATGCGAGCTGCGTGATCCCAGTGATGAGGGCGGCGTTATCCGCTGTAAAAACCAGCTGCTGACGGCCGACGAAATCCGCAACCACATTCAAGCGGGCATGTATGTGAGCAAAATTGAGCTGGTATCAAAAAGCGGTATTTCCTGCCTGGTGGATGAAAAATTCACCATCAAGCGCATTCGCTACGGGGATATGATTCAGGATAAAGCGGATGAGGTGTACACCAGCGACTCCGCGGAACGCTTTGATGTGGACTTTTCCATTATGACGCTGGAGCTGGCGGATTTGATTAAAGGATTGCTGGCGGCGTTTGGTGGGGAGAATACAGATTCAATTTCAGAGTAATCGCTATGCCGGTTTGCTCACTTCCGCTAACCGATTTTTGGCCTCGATCCATTGCCCCATAAACTGGGTGCTGCGGTGGTGATGGTGGCGCAGCATGGCACCGATAAAATTGTTTTGCCGCCGTTGTTGCTGCTCTGCCATTGCCTGTTCAAGCTTGGTAATCAGTTCCGGGAACTGCCGTTGTCTGTCGAACAACTTGTGGGCAATAGCAAAGCCGTTTTGCTGCGCGCTGAGCCAAGTGCTCCGGTTTGTGTAAAGTTTTACAGCGGCTTCGGCAAATTGCTCTGGGTTATTACACACCCCGCCACCCCAGGGTAAACCCGCAGTCATGGCTTCTGCGCCAATATCGGTGGTTACGGATGGTGTGCCACAGAGCATGCCATCTGCCAGCTTGCCCTTTATGCCCGCACCAAAACGCAGAGGTGCCAAGTTGACGCGGGCGCTTTTCATCACTTCAAACGCATCTTCTGCCCAGCCCTTGATCAAAAAGCCTTCTTTTTTGTTGTGTAGAGCCGTTGCTTTGGGAGATGGGTAGGCACCGTAGATATGCAGTTCAGCTTCAGGCAGTTGTTTGCGTGCTAACTCTTTTCGTATCAGCGGCCATATGGTTTGTTTTAAATACAACACCGCGTCCCAGTTGGGGGCGTGGCGAAAATTGCCGATGGATATAAAGTGCTGGCGCTGTTCGAAAGTGGGCAGGCCACTGCTATCCAGCCCCTCTACATTTAACCCCTCTATATCAAGCATAAAGGGGCAGTGGTGCAACAGAGTGGAGGGTACTGAAAAGCGCTCTTTGAGCAGCTGAATTTCGTAGTCAGAAATCATCAGAGTCAGGTCGCTACGGAAGATGGCGGCCACTTCTCGCAACGCCATATCACTGGTTAAATCAGCATCTTCCATGGCCCGGTTTTGGCGATGGGCTTTATGTCGAGCATCCCGCAGGCAATGCAGGTCTTCGCTGTCCAGCACTCGCAGGGCATCCGGACACTGTTTTTCTACCCGCCAACCGTACTGTTCTTCACTGACAAAGCGGTCAAATATCACAATGTCTGGCTGTAACTCGCCAACGTAATCATCAAAGCTGGCGTCATTAATCAAAATACTTTTCGTGGTTACCCCCAAGGCAGTGAGGTCCACCATATGCTCAGTGGGCGCCGCTGCACTGGCGAAATGTACGTTCCAGCCTTGTTCCTGAAAACACTCAATAAGCTGCATGATCCGGGCACCAGCGGCGGAAGAGTTGGGTTCTGGCCAGACGTAGCCAACAATCAGGATAGTTGTCACAATGGATGCCTGAATAAATGGTGACAGGCATCATAAAGGAATCCTTGATGTGGCAATAGAGCTCTATTTTGCAGTGATGCTGTTGGTGGTGGCAGCGGTGGTATTTTGGGTGTGGGTTTTGCCCAAGCGGCGCTTACAGCAGGCGGTGAACAGGCCGTTTGCTACAGAGTGGGAGGCCATACTGACCCGCAACAATACCGCTTACCAGCGCCTTACCGCAGAACAGCAACGTGAGTTGCAGAAGCTGATCAAAATATTTCTGCACAACAAGGAATTTGTGGGTTGTGATGGCCTGATTATTACCGATGAAATTCGTTTAACCGTTGCCGCCGAGGCTTGCTTGTTGCTGCTCAACCGAGTGACCAGCGTATACGGCAAATTGCGTTACATCTATATTTACCCGTCCCCCTACATGGCCCCTCACCAGGAATTGGAGGAAGGTGGCGTTGTCAGCCACCAGATGCAGGGGCGGGCAGGGGAGTCCTGGCAGAGCGGTAAGATTGTGCTCGCCTGGGATCAGGCTTTGCACGGTGTCAGGAATTTTGACGACGGACGCAATTTGATTCTCCATGAGTTTGCCCACCAGTTGGATCAGGAATCTGGCAGCGCTAATGGTGCGCCATTGATGGAAAAAGCCTCCAGCTATCGCAGCTGGGCACAGGTACTTTCCCATGAGTTTGAGTTCCTGCAAGAAGATATGGCGCGGGGTCACAGCACACTGTTGGATCATTACGGCGCTACCAACCCCGCAGAGTTTTTTGCCGTTGTCACCGAGACGTTTTACGAACAGCCCACACAGATGGCCCGGCAGCATCCGGAGCTGTTTGAGCAGTTAAAGGGGTATTACAAGATTGATCCGAGGGAGTTGCAATAAACCCAGCAGTGTATCAGCCATGACATTTCTTAAACTTCTTGCCACTGCCGCAAGGGCAGGGGTCATTGCGGTTGATCTTTGCAGCTGGCAATAGCTGGCCATCCAGGTAATACCAGTGACCGTTTTCGTAGACAAAATTGGAACGTTCGTGAAGTTGGCCCAGCTCTCCATCCTCTTCATAGGTGGCGATAAACTCCACCGTGTTATCGGTTTCGCTGGCGATGATTTGCAGGTTCAACCAGCGGGTGTTGCTCATCGATTGTTGTAGTTCCAAGTGCTCGTTTGGAGTGCGTCTGCTGGGGTGATGGCTGGTTATCAGGTAGTCGATTAAGCCTGTGCTGAAGGCGCTGTAACGAGAGCGCATCAGGGCCTCGGCGCTGCTGGCGGGGGTGCCGAGGTGAATTGGTTGGCAACAATCTTGATAGGTTAGTGATGATCCACAGGGGCAGTTCATAAGTTAAATTCCCGCATACAGAGACGGCAATTGTGTCACAACTTTCACAGCCTAACGGGTATAATGTGCGGCTACGTATTTGCAGTTGTATTCAGTGAGATTCCTTTGTCGATAACCCTATATATTCCCGGCCAGCGCTGGGTCAGTAATACTGAGTCTGAAGCGGGCTTAGGGATTGTTGTGGAAGCCAACAACCGCCGGGTAACCATCAGTTTTCCGGCCATTGGTGAACAACGTACCTATGCCACAGACAATGCGCCTTTAAGCCGTGTGCGCTACAACGTTGGGGATCAGATTCGCAGCGCCGATGGTGACACGCTAAACGTGCTGGAAGTGCGTGAAGAAGGTGGCTATATCTCCTACCTTGGGCTTGATGCCAGCGGCAGCCAACAGTTGTTGGAAGAACTGGACTTGGACAGCTTTGTTCAATTTAGCAAGCCACAGGATCGTTTGTTTGCTGGCCAGATAGACAAACTCAGCCGTTTTGAGTTGCGCCAGCAGGCGCTAACGCACCATCACAACCATCAGCTCAGCCCCGTGCTGGGTTTGCTGGGTGCACGTGTACAGCTATTGCCCCACCAGTTGTATATCGCCCATGAAGTAGCTACCCGCCACGCACCCCGCGTATTGCTGGCGGATGAAGTGGGCTTGGGTAAAACCATTGAGGCTGGCTTGGTTATTCATCAGCAGCTGGTTTCTGGCCGTGCCAATCGAGTGCTGATTGTGGTGCCTGACAGCCTGATTCACCAGTGGCTGGTAGAAATGCTGCGTCGCTTTAATTTGATGTTCACCATTCTTGATGAAGATCGGTGCGACGCGTTGGCAGAGCAAGATGGCAACGAGTTCAACCCCTTTGAAAGCGCACAACTGGTGCTTTGTCAGTTGTCCTTCTTTACGGCCCACGAGCAACGTCTGCAGCAGGCAATGGATGCGCACTGGGACTTAATGGTGGTGGACGAAGCCCATCACCTGCAGTGGAGTGAGCAGCAGGTAAGCCCGGAATACGCCTGTGTGGAAAGTTTGGCCAAGCATGTGCAGGGCTTGTTGTTGTTAACAGCGACGCCGGAGCAGCTGGGCATTGAAAGCCACTTTGCCCGCCTGAGATTGCTGGATCCTGACCGTTATTACGATCTGCAAACATTTTGTAATGAAGAGGGTGAATACCAGCGTGTCAGTGAACTGGTGGAGCAGTTAAACAGTACTGACATGGCGGACAAGTTAAGCCAAACACCCCTGTTTCAAGAGCAGTTGGAGCACTATCTGGGAAACGATGCCCCACGTTTAATTGATGGTTTGCAAGGCGAAAACAGCGAACAGGCGAAACAAGAAATTATTACGTCACTGTTAGATCGCCATGGCACTGGTCGGGTGCTGTTTCGCAACACCCGAGATGCGGTAGCGGGTTTTCCCGAACGCCATTTAAAACCCTATAAGCTGCCAACGCCGAAAGAGTATTTAAACGCCACTGACAATGCTTCCCTTGATGCCCTGATTCGCCCGGAACAATTACTGGGTGAGGGCTGGCTGGCCTTGGACCCACGGGTGAAATGGCTGGTAGATTGGCTGGCAGACAATCGTGACCAAAAAGCATTGGTTATCTGCGCTTCTGCCACCACCGCAGAACAACTGGAAGAACATCTGAACCTGCGTGTCGGGGTGCATTCTGCAGTATTCCATGAAGGTTTGAGTTTGGTGCAGCGGGATCGCGCTGCGGCGTATTTTGCCGATGAAGACGAAAGTGCACAGATATTGGTGTGCTCTGAAATTGGCAGCGAAGGGCGAAATTTCCAGTTTGCCCGTCACCTGGTGATGTTTGATTTGCCGCTAAACCCGGATTTATTGGAGCAACGTATTGGCCGCCTGGATCGCATCGGCCAGCGCCACGATGTGCAGATTCACGTGCCGTTTTACGACACCGGTGCCCAGTTTAATTTGCTGCGTTGGTACCACGATGGGCTCAATGGCTTTGAACGGGTATGTCCGGTGGCCAGCGCGATTCAAGGTCAGTTTGAAGAAAGGTTGCACCAGTGTTTGTTGCAGGGGGATAGTGAAGCAACAGAACAGTTGGTGACGGATGCCCGGATAGCCACTGATGCCGCTCTGCATCAATTTCAGCAGGGCAGAGATCGCCTGCTGGAAATGAATTCTTGCCACCCGGAAAAAGCCGAAGAGGTGGTGGCTCAGGTAGCAGAGGCGGAAAGCCCCCAGAAATTGCACAGCTTTATGGAGCAGGTGTTTGACCAGTATGGGGTGGAGCACAACCACCACAGCCTGGATGCCCTGGTTCTTGAGCCGAGCGATCATATGCACTGTGAACAGTTTCCTGGCTTGTTAGAAGATGGCATGACCGTGACTTTCAGCCGCCATAAAGCTTTGAGCCGGGAGGAGATGCACTTCCTTAGCTGGGAACACCCTATGGTTACCGGTGCTATGGAAATGATTGCCGGTAGCGATTTTGGCAATACCGCGCTCTGTACGATCAAATTGCCGCCTTTAAAGCCGGGCACCTTGTTACTGGAAACTGTGTTTACCTTACAGTGCTCCGCACCACGTGCATTGCAAGTACAACGCTATTTGCCTGCCAGCAGTGTGCGAGTGGTGGTGGAATCCAGTGGTCGTGATTTGAGCGCGGTTATTACAAAAGATCACTTACAGCGTCTGGGCAAGAAGGTGGCTATGGCTACCGCCCAAGAACTGGTACGCCATGCGCGCGGGCAAATCAGTGAGTTGGTCGAAAAGGCGGAGGTGATTGCCGGTGGCCAACAAGCGGATCTTGTTGATCAGGCCGTGGAGAAAATGCAGCAACAGCAGCAGCTGGAACTGCAGCGTTTACAGGCATTGGCGGCGGTGAATCCCAATATCCGCAGTGAAGAGGTGGCTCACCTGCAAGAGATAATCGAACAATTACAAAGCTATTTGTCTGGGGCTGAGTTGCGACTGGATTCTCTGCGGGTCGCGATTACGGTGTAGCCGGTAGGCAACTGGCCCCGGCAATAACCAGCTGGCGTTTGCTTTCGACGTGCTCCAGCTGGCAATGCCCATCGACCAACCACAGGCGAAAGTGGTCGGGGCGCTCAAAGCTGCGCCCCAGTTTTGGTGGCTCGATAATCACTTCGTGGTTGTTGTAAAAAGCGTCTGCTGCCAGAGTGACTGAGGCACCATTTAGCATAAAAGAAATAATGTCGCTAAACGGGTGAGTCGTTTCATTGTCTTCGGCGGGTGCCAGTATCGCTGGTACGCCGGTCGGTGCGGAAGGGTGTTGGCAACCTCCTAACAGCCCGCAGATAATGAGCAATCGAAGCGGTTTTATTGGCCGCTTACCGATAGCGCATTTTTGCAGCAGGCTAGTCATTGCAAGATACGGTTTTGCAGCCACAGTGGCTTGGCAACGACGCCTTCACCGGGTGTTTCCAGTGCCGTACTACTGTTTCCGATTCGCTGGCGGGCGATCACAGCGGTTGGGGTGGGGCATGTGCGGCTGGTGCGATAGGTTAGCGCTGTCGATAACAGGGCTTCGCTGGTGTCTCCCAGCGGTTTGGAAAAATCGTCTGCTACGGCACAGCCTTCAAGGATCTCACCAATGTTGGTGGTGGCGTTCTGGGGCGAAAAACCATCGCTGTAATCGCTAAAACCGATGTCGTTTTCACCGGCAAACTGAATCGTAAAATAAGTGGTGCCGCAGTTGTCCTGCGGGTAAAAGCCATAGGGTTTGCCGCAAGTTGTAGAGCCAATTTGAATCACATCCACATTAATGCCATTTAGGCTATTCATAATAGATTCACTGGCAGAGCAGGTATTGCTGCTGGTGAGCACAAATACCCGCGACAGGTTAAGGCTGGGCAGTGCTTGGCCAGCGGTGGCGGAAAACCCCGCTGTGGTTGTGCGAAATGGTGTGGGTTGCAAGGACTCGCCGGTAACCGGGTTGGTGGTTTGGTGTTTGTCGTTAAAAACCAGGCGCTCGAAGGTGCGCCCATTGGTTGTTGCAGGCCCTGCGATCATGTACGCCAACTGGCTGGCAATGGTTAAAAAGCCGCCGCCGTTGTAACGCAAATCCAGTATCAGGTCAGAGACATTGGCGTTGTCCAGTTGTGTTACCGCATCCAGCAGCTGTTGTTCAGCAGTAGCGATGTGGTCATTAAACAAGATGTAGCCCACGTTGCCACTGGCGGTGGGGATTACATTGCTGATGAGTACTGGTGTAGAGGTGACATTGGCCGATTGCAATGTGACATCAAAGTTCGTATTGGTAGCCTGGGATCTCAAGGTAAACTGGTGGCTCTCGTTAGCCGACGACGGAAACAAGCCTGCATTGAGGGTGTTTACCTGGGCCTGGGTGCCATCGTTTACAGCATCAATACCGTCCACATTTAACACTTCGTCGCCGCGCCTGATGCCCGCATTGTCTGCGGCTGAGCCGGGCTCCACGTACGCCACCACAATTCTTCTCGGTGGGGTTGTCGCCAATGTGGCAAAGCTCGCACCGTAACCCGCAGCAACACCGGATTGGGATAGCTGCCGATACTCTTCGGTATCAAAGGTAAAATGAAACCGATCCCTGGGGTTGCCACTACTGGTTAACTGGTCGGTTTTCAGAACGTCAAAGTAGCTGGCAGTGCTGGTGAAGCTCGCCGGATTCTGGTCGACGATTTCCCGATACCACAAGTAAAGATCATTGCTCCAGGAGCGCAGCCAGTAGTTTTCCAAAAGCGTTGATCCTGCTCGGTCCGGATAAGCCCCACCGGTTGCTGGATTGATGCCTGTTCGCGGTGTTTGGCAGCGGGCAGCAAAGTTACTTGCCGGCTCAAATACCCCTTGTTGAAAGGTTGGAGCGGCGCTGGTTGGACCAGAGCCTGTTTGCCCGGAGCCCGTGTTACCGTTGCTATTGCCACCACCGCCACCGCAAGCAGCTAATATTAAACAAGCAAACAGGGCGACTGGATATTTGAGTGGTGACCTATTCACAGGTTCACATCCGTTTAATGCCTTTGATGAAATGATAATAAAGTGAGCCTAGCCAAAAGCAACTGTTTAAGCGCCAATCGTGTAGGAAATATCTTACAAGGGTGCTAGTCTATAAACGCCAATTCTGGGGGGAATTTGATGATACGCGTAGTACTGGTAGATGATCACGACCTGGTGCGTTTGGGTATTCGCCGCCTTTTATCAGAAGTGCCTGAAATTGAAGTTATTGCAGAGGGCACCTGTGGCGAAGAAGCCATCAATCTGGTGCGAGACCACCAGCCGGATGTTGTGTTTATGGACATTCGTATGCCCGGCATGGGGGGCGTTGAAGCCACTTCACGGATTACCTCTTTACATCCAAAGGTAACGGTTATTGGGCTCAGTGCCGCCAGCGACGAATTGTACCCGGCTAAATTGCTGCGCGCTGGTGCCAAGGGCTACATCACCAAAAACGCAGAATCTGCAGAGATCAAAATAGCCTTGGAAACCATCCTCAATGGCAAGCCTTATATCAGCCCGCAAATTGCCCAGCAAATGGCCATGGGCAGTTTGTCAGGGGTGGCGGGTGAATCCCCGTTTTCCCAGCTGACTGAGCGAGAGCTGCAAATTGCCCAAATGATTACCAGTGGCCACAGGGCCAACGAAGTGGCTGCGGTACTGCGCATCAGCCCTAAAACCATCAATACCCACAAATACCGCATCTACGACAAGATTGGTGTGAGCAATGACGTTGAACTGACCCTGGCCGCTGTGCGCCACGGTTTGGTAGATCCCGCTGAAAGCCTATGACACAGGGCTTTGACAGTGCCGCCTTTCTCAAACAGCTGACTCAGCGGCCGGGCATTTATCAAATGCTCGATGCTAGCGATAAAGTGCTTTATGTGGGTAAGGCCAAGAACTTGCGCAAGCGGGTGAGCAGTTATTTCCGCAACACTGGCCTGGCACCAAAAACCCGAGCATTGGTTAGCCGGATTGCCGGGGTAGAGGTGACGGTTACCGAAACCGAATCCGAAGCGTTGATTCTTGAGCAGAACCTGATTAAGCAGTATCGCCCACCGTACAATATCCTGCTGCGCGACGATAAATCCTACCCGTATATTTTTCTGTCTGACCGGGACAAGTTCCCCCGTTTGGGATTTTATCGGGGTATGAAGCAGCGCAAAGGCAGCTATTTTGGGCCATTTCCCAGCGTTCAGGCGGTACGGGAAACCCTGAGTTTTTTGCAAAAGACCTTTCGCGTACGCCAATGCCAGGACAGTTTTTTTCGCAACCGCTCCAGGCCCTGCCTGCAATACCAGATCAAGCGCTGTACCGCTCCCTGTGTGGGCTTGGTGAACGAAGAAGACTACAAAAGAGACGTAAAACACAGCCGCCTGTTTTTAGAGGGTACGACCGGCTCCCTGATGAAAGAGCTGGAACAGCAAATGGAACAGGCGGCTGAGCAACTCGCGTTTGAGCGAGCGGCGGAACTGCGTGACCAGATAGCTTCGTTGCGCAAGGTTCAGGCTCAGCAGGTGATTGAATCAGGCAGTGGCAACTGCGACGTAGTAGCTGCGGCCATGGAAGGGGATCACAGCTGTGTGCATGTGCTCTACATTCGCCGTGGCCGCATATTGGGCAGCCGCAGTTATCACCCAAAGGTGCCATTGGCCACCAGTGTGACTGAATTGTTGGCGGACTTTGTGCCGCAACTCTATTTGCGGGGCAGGGGTGCGGCGGATCCGCCGGATGAGATTGTGGTCAATGCTGAGTTGCCTGACTACAAGCTGATCGAGCAGGTACTCAGTGAGCAGACTGGCCGTCGTATGCAACTCAAGCACCAGGTGCGTGGCACTCGTACTCGCTGGCTTGAACTGGCCAGCCGAACCGCCAGCGAAAACCTGTCTGGCCGAGTGGCTGCACTGGCATCATTAAACAGCCGCTTCGAATCTTTGGGGCAGTTGCTGGAGCTTGATGACGTGCCTCAGCGACTCGAGTGTTTTGATATCAGCCACAGCAGTGGTGAAGCAACGGTGGCCTCCTGCGTGGTGTTCGACCATAGTGGCCCGGCAAAGTCGGACTATCGCCGCTTCAATATCGATGGCATCACCCCCGGCGACGACTATGCGGCCATGGCCCAGGCTCTGAAGCGGCGTTATACCCGGCTGCAAAAGGGGGAAGGTAAATTGCCGGATGTCTTACTGATTGATGGCGGTAAGGGCCAGATGCACAAAGCGGCAGAGATTCTTGCTGAGCTGGGTGTGGTGGGTGTTGCTCTGGTGGGAATTGCCAAAGGGGTTACTCGAAAGCCGGGCCTGGAAACCCTTTACCTGGCCACGGAACAGGGCGATCGTGAACTCACCGCAGAGCAGTCCGTATTGCATTTGATTCAGCAGGTTCGGGATGAGGCGCACCGCTTTGCTATTACCGGCCACAAGCAGCGAAGAGACAAAAAGCGCCGCACCTCGCCCCTTGAAGGCATACCCGGTGTTGGCCCCAAACGACGCCGTGAATTGCTGAAATTCTTTGGTGGTTTGCAGCAAGTGCAGCAAGCCGGGGTCAGTGATTTGGCCAGAGTGCCAACTATTAGTCGAAAACTGGCAGAAACTATTTACAGTGCCCTGCACAACGAGTAACTTGAAATTCCAAGTCAGTAACTGTGAGCGTAGCGACTGGCTTAAAAACGAGCAAACTATACTGAGAACGGCAAACTGAGCCCCCTATATGTGGAACCTCCCCAATATCCTGACCCTGATGCGAATTGCGTTAATTCCCATCTTTATTGTGGTTTTTTACTTGCCTTGGGAATGGCGCTACCCGGTAACGGCAGGTATTTTTATTCTTGGCTCAATCACCGACTGGTTGGACGGTTACCTGGCCCGCAAGTTGGAGCAAAGTACTCCCTTTGGTGCCTTCCTGGATCCCGTTGCAGATAAGCTCAGTGTTAGCGCTGCGCTAATACTGTTGTTGGCTGCTAACCCTTACTTTTGGTTTGCTATACCGGCGCTGGTGATTATCGGTCGAGAAATTGTGGTGTCGGCTTTGCGTGAATGGATGGCGGAAATTGGCCAACGTGCCAGTGTGGCGGTTTCCATGGTGGGTAAGGTCAAAACGGCCCTACAGATGATAGCGATCAGCGTCTTGCTGTTCTTTAACCCAGAAACCGACAGGGTGTATCACATTATCGGTTTGGTTTTGCTTTATGGGGCGGTAATCCTCACCCTGTGGTCTATGTATGTCTACCTGAAAGCCGCATGGGATGAATTGGTGAAGTCGGATTCACTCTAATTCAGAGCCAACGGAAGAGAGAATCCTCTTTTCCGTTGGCGTAAGAATTTAGTTAGTAAGCCTCAGTATTTCAGCTTCAAATACCTTTGCCTGCTTTTTAAACCCCGACTTGGTTGGGTGCAGTTCGTTGCTCCAATGATTTTCCTCGAGAACCCCCTGGGTTTGCGCGACGGTAATGCGGTCATTTTCCTCAGCGAGTCTGTCCAGGCGCCGATCAAATTCTTCTAAAAATAACCTGACCACAGGGGCGCGTAATCTAACCGGTACTTTGCGGAGTTTCAGGCCGGGGTTCATCCATGGCCCGCGCCCGCAAACGCCTTTGTCACTGGGGATGGCATAGTCATAACCGTGGAACATGAGTTGTGTTTTAGGGCTGTGCTTGTCGCGCAAGGCAATGATTTCTCTGTAGCCACTCTCCACCAAATCAAGGGCCGGGTTAAGTGTTTGCATATTCAGAATATCCTGCGCTTGCATGCCTGACTCGTAGGGGTTTAGCCATTTGTGGAACGTATCTTTACCCACCAGATCATTACCGCCACCGGAAAACAAGAAAAAATCAAATTTTGTTCGGCTGGCCGCCCCTGACTTGAGTTGATTGGCAAGGCGCTTTAATTTTTTGGGTGTGGTCATTTCTTCGACTTCATCACCGGGCCATGCGAGGTTGAGTATTTGAATATCAAGCAAGTTCTCAAGATGCCAGATAATGGCAAAGCCAATCATGTACTTAAACCATGAATCTCCCTCCGCGATAATCGTTATCGGTTTTGTGCCAGTAGCCTTTTGTGTTTCTACCCAGCATCGATAATCCTCGCAAAATTTCTGCAGCTCTTTAGCGGTTCGTTTTTCTCGTCTAACACGGGAACGAATTTGAGATTTAAGATCATCTTTTAGTCTTTTTGAGTGTTCCATAGCTTTTCTCCTGTAAATGTCAAAAAGGATGTTCTTTATTAATCACAAGCAGGGTAGGTGGTTGATTCTCCATGGTTGGTGCTTTCAGCACGGTTTCAGGCGGCTGCACATAGGTTGCAGAGGGGAGATATAGATCGTTTGACGGGTATCCATCAGTATTCCGTGGTGTGTACACGGGTAACGCTTAATCCCTGTTATTGATCGGTCTGACAGTTCAAGTGTAGACCAACAACAGAGAGGTTTATGCCAGTTAAAAGCGATGGTATGAAAAAGTCAGTGAAAGGAGGACTACACCGAATGCAAGAATTTTCGTTCTGAGGGTGTTATGAATTGCTTGCGGGGGTAGTTATAGGTGTTACTGGTGTTCGGGGCCGGCACAGAAAATTCCTTTAAAATTATAGATTTAGTTTGCTTGCATACGCACGATACGCGCGGGTTTTTCCGCTAAATGACTACTGATGCGGTATCACCTAAATTTACACATATCTACTAAATCAGTGCAACTCATCACCGATAAATGTCAACAGATTGAGTACTAGCTTAACTTCTAAGCTGCTTTTAATATATTACTTATCAAGCTGCCTTAAAGCTTGCTTAGCCATAAGTATTCTAAATAACAGTAATTTGACATTTGCTAGGAAAAAGTTTGATGGAACAACAATATATCTTTATATCTTCCTCCGCTGATCTAAAGGAATCTCGTGATTTCATTCGTAATGAGCTTGAAAGATGGCTCAGAGATCGAGGGTTAGACGATATGTTGGCTCCTTTTCTTTGGGAAGATGATCTCGAAGACAAACCTTTGCAATACAGTGATCGTATTCCTGTCCAAGAAAGTTTACCTGACCCTGCATACTCCTCGGTGCTTATGACGGTGTGTATGTTTGGAGAGAGATGCGGCGTACCATTACAGGATGATCTACTCCCTCATTGGGACCGCCGCGTGGATGAGTGGAGGGCTTGTGATGGCGAAGCGGGGGTTCTCCACCCATGGCCGAAAGATCTAAAAAGTGAGCGACAAGAGCTTGCTAAAGGAAATTTTCCATTAACAGGTACAGTCTTTGAGCTGCTCTCAGCATACACTTCTTCATCAGATATTGATCAAAGTGACCTTGTTATAGGTTATGTAGCGTCTAAACCCGTCACAAATCACCTTACAAAAATGCAGATAGACTTTGGTGGTAAAAATTTATGGAATCGCTTAACGAAAAATACGACGAGTCGAGATGAACGAGACCAAATTTGTGAAGATATTTACGATCCGCAAATAGAAGCACTGCTTAACCTCATTAAATTTATTAACAACCGTTATGGTGTCAAGGGTTACTTCCAAAGCGCTGAAGCTATGCAGGAAGAGGTACTGGCTCAACTAAAAAAGAAGCTCACCAAACGTCTATACCGCACATCGCCCAATAACCCTTTTAAGCTCGAACTAACGCATTGGGGTATTGATGAAGAGCATGAGCTTCCGGGTCGAGAAGACCAAAAAAAGAAGCTACTCAGTACAATAGCTAACGACTCTACCAATTTTGTTTTATTAAAAGGCCGCAGCGGCTGTGGTAAGTCATCATTGCTTCAGTGCGGTCTTTTAAGCAAACTAAGAGATCAAGGCGACCTTATATTAGCGGTCCGACCAACAGAAGTTGAACCTGTAAATGATTCCGAAGAACAGCTAGATATACTCTTCCATAGAATGGCTGAGATATTGGGACTAGTGGTTAGCCATTCGGAAATGGCCAATATTGCACGGCGAAAAAAATGCGAATATTTTTCAGAACGAATTATCAAGCATTTAGCCAATACTAATCAGAACTTGATTTTAGCGCTAGACCAATTCGAAGAAATTATAGATGATCTGGGTCGCACGGCGACTAATAAAAACCACTTGTCGGGATGGCAGCAAGTTTTAAGTTTTCTCAAATGTCTGTCAAATACTGATCACTTTACGCTGGTAGGAACCTTAGAGAGTAGTAGGTATGAATCTTTTGAGAATTTAAATATCGAAAAGATCATAGGACTAACGGCTAAAGTTATCGACGTTGACGTTAACGAAAATGATATTGAGGAAATTGCCGTCGAAGGTTTTCGCAAGGCAGGTATTACACTCAGCGACGACCTGTTAGAAAAAATAAAACGAAAGTGGAATGAGTTTCAAGATGCTAACCTTGAGAATCTATCCGCTTCACCCCTGCCATTGGCCTGCTTATGGCTAGCTAACCTATTCGAAAAGTTCGAAGATAGAGCGACGGTAGAACTGGTTGAACGTGGTAATTCGACTACAAACAGTACTGGCTTTAACCGAGAGAATGCAGTTATTAAGCTGAGTGATTTGGAAGAGGAAGTCGATTTTTCTCTTACAATTCATAATTTAGCAGAGCAAGCGTGGTATTCCGCAGGTGAGAGCGTGTTATACGCGAAATACTTGGAAAGCAATAAAGAAGGTTTAAATAGTCTAAATAATTTTCTAACACCCTATGTGGCTCTGCATGTTGATGGGCATAAAACTTTGCTAAGCAGCCCTGTCAGTAGCTATAAATCGAAGATAGTGGATTCTTTTCTACGTAATCGTCTACTTGTAAGAGCCAATGATACTAACCAAACAAGTGGGGATGCCGCTTTTCGCTATAAATTGGTTCATCAAGCAGTGCTGGATCATTGGAGCGTTGCTCGCGCGTGGTTTGAATATAAACAGGATTATTTACGAGATGAGGGCTGGCTTCGAACAGAGGCAAAAAAGTGGGCTAAAAATAAAAATTCACCTGTTAAAAAAAGCAGAGAAAGCATTCATGTAGCAGCGTCGGTGTTACAGTCCTATCATTGGCATATGGATAGCAAAGAGGAATTGAATGATGATGATCTCTTGCTCCGTCAGTATGCTGAAAGAGTATTTTTAAACGCGAGCACTCCGCAAGCAGTTGTGAAATCGTCTATTTATAAAAAGAAATTCATTCATATTGCGGCGGAATATCACCTTGTGGACCTACTAGATAGATTTTTTTCAAAAAGCAAAGCGGTTATTGGAGTTAAAAGCGGTCGTGGAGATACCATTTTGCATGATGCTAGTTGGTCAGACGGACCTGCGACACCTTGGATTTTAGAACGTTTGGAAAGTATTGATGATATTTACTCTGATGACGGTTGGCACCCAATACAAAACGCTATTCAAGAGCATGCCAATCAAAATTACAGAGCGATGATCGACCGTATCAGCGACATAAATATGGTTGTGGCCCCGGGCATGAGAAATATGTTGAGTCGTGCCGCACACAGTGGCAATCAATATGTGATTGAAGATTTAATTGATAGGGAGACAGATACTTCTTATTTAGATGAACATAAAAGAACAGCATTGCATCACGCCTCATGGGGTGGTTCTGTTGAGTGCTTTGATCGGCTCATTCGATTCATTGATCCAAACTGCCTAGACACTAAATTGCGGAATCCGATACATATTGCAGCGAGTCAAGGTCATTCTCAAATTGTAAAATCTTTCTTGAATAGCTCCGTTTCGACCTCTGTCTTTAACAGCGTGTTACGACAGAGGGATAAAGAAGGAGACACCCCTATCATGATTGCCGCTAAAAAAGGTATGCATGAGATTGTCCGGTTATTGTTGTCAGATTGCAATGCTCGCTCTAAAGCTCATACTAGCCATTCTAATCAGACACTCTTGCATTTAAGCGTATTTGATCAGTTTCCAAATGACGAACAAAAATTAAATGCACGAAAAACTGTACAAGTACTATTGGTAAACGAAAATGGCCCAGTTCTGACCTCTCGCGACAACAACGGAAAAACAGTATTTGATTTGGCGGAAAGGTATAAGGAGGTACGTCGGGTTTTATGGCGGGATGACAGAATGCCTACTAAGTATGAAGACATGACGTCTTCTATGAGGGTGGAGATCTTAAAAAGTACTGACAGCAATATAATTATGCGATTACTGCGCCAGTCACCTATTGCTCTTGTCGACTCTCATGTTGTGAAACACATCTCCAAAGAGCCTGTAACCAAAACGGGCTTGGATATTTTGATAGAGAAAAAGAACTATATAGTCATATCGAAGTGCCTAATTGAAGGGATTATCGATAATAGCTTATTGAATAGCAGCTTTCAGGATATAGTAAGCCTCGCTTGTGAGACAAAAGCATCATCCGTTCGCAAAGAATTAACAGATCGAATTGATGATTTACAATCGGATGACACAGTGCAAGCTATGCTGCTAGACAGATTTTTACGAGATGAGGACTACGAGTATGCTGAGAAGTTGATAAAGCGTGGAGTAGATCGATTAATTGGGCAGGGAGACATGAGTTACTCTATTTTTCACAGCCACGCTATTCAAGGTAAAGTCGAGATATTTAAAAAAACTGCTCAAAAGTACAGATTCGTTCTACCACTTGATAGCTGGGGAAGAAAGCCTTCGGATCTATCATCGGTTATTGACTTAGACCAATTTAGGGAGCTTGAAAGTGAATTTTTTTCCCCTTCGGTTGAGAAATAGTAATTTTTTGCACAAGAGACATTGGTCTAATTTGATTGCTTAGGAGTGTAACGTGAAGCCATCATTCTGTTTAGAAAAAAAATCTTCCAAACCTAGAGGGTCATTGACAAAATTAGTGAGAAAGTCGCTCTCGGAGCTAGAACCAAATTTGGTAGATGTCTTAGAAAACTGTAGTATCGAAACATATGATTTGCCGTTTTACAATAATATTGAATTGGTAACTGTCAGCTATACTCATTGGCAGCCGAAAGGATCCCTCCTTTGTGGATTAACTGATGGAAAGGATTTTTGGCGACTGGATGGGCGCTCTCCTCCGATCCATGAGGTCAACGGTAAAGCTGGTATAAATGTCAATGAGAGTACTGCGATGCAGTATCTCACTTTTTTTTGTTTTTTCGTTAGAGGTGACGAGGGTCCATTTTTTATTGTAGAACACCTTGGCAGCCCGTATATTCCGGATGGTTGCGACATAAATTGTCTTGATAAAATTTTTCGCCATCCCCAAATATTTGGTAAGGATAAGCAGGGTAATTATAAAGTATCTTCGTTAGTTTATTACTCAGACGCTATTTTTTTTGCAGATTTTATTATAGAGCAAAGCGGTATGATCAAGATGGTTGATGACCATCCCGTATTAGCCGATATTGGTGAGAGCATAGATGCGCCATTAAAAGTGGAGTATGTCCTTAATAGTTAATTACGGATCGTCTCCGCTTACTTGATAGCCAACGATCTACCAGAGCGAGTTGTAGCCTTTTCTAGCCAGGCTGAATAGTCGCAGTAACTCGGCCGATGCCTGTGATAAATCTAAGGCAGATTAAAGCCTAAGTTAATCACAGGTGTCAGACTAATACTCGCCGATCAAGTCATATAGAATCTAATTCACGTAGTGCGTCTTTCATGGCCGACTTTGCTGTTCTAAATAACGGTTCAATTTCAATCTCAGGATACTTGTCGCGAAGGGCTGATATAAATCGCCTTTCAGAGCGAACAGGGGTGCCTTCATTAAAAAACAAAACAAATATTTCATTTTCTGATTTTACGGATTCGGATGGCGCGATAGCTTTTACACGAGAATCGTTGAGAGCATATTCCATCACTTGATGCCGAGCATCTACAGAAACCCTAGAGAGATTCAGCAGGTACTGATCTGGATCCTTTTTCCTAATGATGGAGTCAGACAAACTGCTGATATAGTTAAACTCCGGGCTACTCTTGCCTCGGTAAATATCGCTTTTTAAAGCGCCTAATTGCTTTTTGATATTGGTTAATTCTTCCAGAATAATTTCTTCAGCTCCTACTTCCTTAGTGCTAATTTTTGCTACCTTAAACTCTCCAAAATGCTTCAAAAAAGTCGTCGCACTATCATCACGGAACTTGTCCAATGTTGAGCTTATCTTTCTGGTTAATGTTTCCTTAAAAGTAACAATCGTCGAAAACCTTAGATCGCGCGGATACTCCAGGTGTTCAATAGTTGACGTATCAAAGGAATAGCTAGTCTTGTCATCTTTAATAATGATTGTAGGCTTATCGAAAGCCAGCCTCATGCCAAGCTCAAACATTACATTAGGGTTCTTCGCACTAACGTCACAGACGACTATGGGGTTCTCGTATAGATTTTGGACAATACGTTTGTGTATTGAGCCAACATCATCAGCTTCGCTAACCAGGTTTGCTTCAAGCCCTGCCGAGTCGACAGTATCAGAAATAATCTGAAGAACCTCAGCCCAGTGATCTTTACCGCAGCCATCGGTAGCTGATATAGGCATAACAATACCGCATACCTGTTTCTCAGTATTTTGTTCCGTCATATTCATTTCCTTTTCATATTCATAGGCAGATTCATAAAAAGTCGGCTCTAGGCCGGACATCTGTCAGCAGTTAGCAACTATAAAATAGCCAGACGTAACTAAAAGTATGTATTGGCGCTGGTTGGCTAGAGTCTACGCATTCCCCTTACACCCCAGCCATGAGGCCCTTTGCCGCGACTATTGAACGGAATAAGGCTTGCTTCGCTAGGTGGAGTGGTGTCAGTAGTTTCTGGCGGCAGTTTAGCCTTTAAACTCTGCACCTGCTTTACTAGTTTGCCTGCAAACGTCATAGAGTGATACCACTCGCCAATTACCCAGTTATATTGTTGGAGGTGTTGCCAGGTTAGTGGTTTATCTGAGCAGCCGGTATACATATTGTCACCAACAAAGCGCATTTGTTCAGGCCATGAATCTGGCATGATGCGCTCGTTAACCATAAGTGATAATAAGCGAATTATTACTAATGAAGGTTTGCTGTTGCCCGATTGATAATTCTGGGCGGTTCTTAAGTAGAACCAAGAATCTCAGCCAGCTCCATAGCACTAAACATCTGACAAAGCTCTTGAGGAGTATGCTTGTTCATTATTCGACTCCCAGTGCTTTTGCTGAACTTGGGAGTAAATGCTCAATTAGCTGATGTTGAGCACTCGGGCTACTTTCTACCCATAGGCGTAAAAGCTAGTGCTTTAAACAT
The DNA here is from genome assembly GCA_024397955.1 of bacterium SCSIO 12696. Classification (NCBI taxonomy): domain Bacteria; species bacterium SCSIO 12696. The sequence goes on along the minus strand of CP073744.1, from coordinate 629,558 downwards.
TTGTCTACTATATGTCTATTATTGTGAATTTGGGAGCCATAACGAAAAGGATCAATTTCGCCGAAACCCTTGTATCTATTGGTGCCCGGAGCCGGACTTGAACCGGCACGACCGTGAGGTCGGGAGATTTTAAGTCTCCTGTGTCTACCAATTTCACCATCCGGGCAGGAGGGTACATATAAAGAGTGGAGGCGCGGGCCGGAATCGAACCGGCATCAGCGGATTTGCAATCCGCGGCATAACCATTTTGCTACCGCGCCAAATAGTAGGTCTTCTGCTTGGTAAGCAGGAAGGCGGCTATTCTAGGGAATCCGGGAAAAGAATCAAGCCAATAATTTGCCCTACCTGACAGTTGCTGTTCGTCGATGGTATCTGGTTGCTCCAAGTCACCTCATCGGGAGGCTTCCTGACACTGCTGCGGACAATGAGCGGTTATCAATGACGGACAAACGGATCTTCACTAGTACTAATTTCGCACTTAAGCCGACTTAACTACCGTTTAAGTATTAGTGAGGGCGTATACGATGACTATCCTCCGGAACTGCGTATAATTCAAATCGGAACTGGGTCACAATAATAACGTTCTCAGTTCACAGCAGACTCTTAATGGATACCAATGGAGAAGGGCCTTGGACCGGCGATACATCAAACAACAGCTAGGCATTACAGTACTCTTTGCACTGATTGAATTGCTGCTTGTACAGAATATGGAATCAGGTACGAATCTGTGGCAGCTAATGACCATGACAGCAATCGTCTGGCTGTGTGTGTCTGCAGTGTTGTACTCCGACTTGTTGCAACGTCGTCAGCAGCATCAAATGGACAATAAAAGCCTGCTTCTGGACGTTATCTCGTCATCTTCTCCGGTCATGGTTTGGTCCATTAATAGCAATGGCCAGATATCCGATATACGTGGCAGAGCCCAGAAAAACGTAGACGATGCCAGCGCTGCTGTAATTGGCACCGATGTTAATAAAGTATTCAAAAGCTCGCCCGGTTTGTTGCGCGATGTTGAGCGCGCTCGTAAAGGCGGTAAGTTTATGTCTTATCAGCCCATTAATGGGCGCTTTTTCCGCCACCATTTTCAAAGTCATCAGTCGATACAGGGCAACGTCGACATGGTGCACTGTGTATCTGTGGATTTAACTCGGGAAAAAGACTTGGAAGAACAGCTGCGGCTGTCATCGAAAATCTTTTCCTTTACCGCTGACGCCATTGTGGTGACTGACAACCGCCGGGTGATTGAGTCGGTCAACAACTCCTTTACAGAAATCACCGGTTTCACCGCCGAAGATGTACTGGGTGAGAAGCTGGGTCTGCCACGCACTGCCAGCCAGGATGTATCTTTCTATAAAAAAGTATGGCGCGACCTGAAAAAGCGCGGTGTATGGCGCGGCGAGGTGTGGAGTAAACGCAAATCTGGTGAGCTGTTTTCCGGCCGCATGACCCTGAAAACCGTTTACGACGCCGATGGTGAAGTGAGTAACTACGTAGCATTCTTCTCGGATGTTACCGACCTGAAACGCTCCCAGGAAGAGCTACGCTATCTGGCCAACCACGATTCCCTGACTGGCTTGCCCAACCGTCGCCTATTCCTCGACCGCCTGGATCAAGGCATCAAGCGGGCACGTCGTGTGAAAGATCGCCTGGCGGTGTACTTTATCGATCTGGATGAGTTCAAGCAGATTAACGATACCCTGGGTCACCATGTGGGCGACAGCTTGCTGAAAGAGGTGGGTGAGCGCCTGAGAGGCATTGTGCGCGAGGCGGATACCGTTTCACGTCTGGCCGGTGACGAATTCACTATCATTGCCGAAAATGTCGGCGGTAACGACCAGGTGCGCAGCCTGGCGAAGAAAATCCTGGGTATTTTCGAACTGCCATTTAACCTCCACGACAAAGAGTTTTACGTATCTGCCAGCGTAGGTATCGGCGTATTCCCTGACGATGGTGAAGACCTGATTACCCTGATGAAGGGAGCCGACGCGGCGATGTATAAAGCCAAGGCTGAAGGCCGTAATGGCTACTACTATTTGTCAGCCAAACAGGCTAATAATGAAAACTCCGATCTGTTCTTTAATTCGGAGTTGCGTATGGCAATCCCCCGTAATCAGCTGTCTCTGGTGTACCAGCCCCAAGTGCTGATTCATACCGGTGAAGTGATCGGCTGTGAAGCGCTGATGCGCTGGAATCACCACTCCCGTGGCCAGGTAATGCCCAACACCTTTATTCCCTTGGCGGAACAAGCGGGCTTGATTCGTGAGTTGGGCAACTGGGCCTTGGAGTCTGCTTGTGAACGCATGAGCCAATGGCGCAATCAGGGTGCACCCATTCAGTTTATGTCAGTGAATGTGTCGCTGACTCAGATGCAAGATCCCAAATTCCCCAAAATGGTAGCGCAAGCGCTGGAAAAATCTGGCCTGCCTGCAGAGTGCTTGATGTTGGATATTTCTGAGAAGAGCATTCTGGTGGATCTGGATCACAGCAAGCAATTTATTCAGCAACTGGCCGATATTGGTGTAGCGGTTTCCATCGACGATTTCGGCACTGGTAAAGCGCCTTACGGTTACCTGAAAGAGCTACCAGTGAGTGTGATCAAGGTAGACCGCAAGCTGATGAACGATATCAAAATCGGCAAGCAAAACGACAGCCTGCTGCGCGCTATTATTGGCCTTGGCGATGTGCTCGGTGTGGATGTGGTGGCAGAAGGTGTAGAGCGTTCCATTCAGGAGAAGTACCTGCACGGTGTTGGTTGCCGCTTCGCCCAGGGCTTTCTATACGGCAAGCCCATGAGTGCGGAAACCTTTACCCAGCAGATGGGCTCCAACAGCCACACAATTCAATAAATCGTGACACCAGAGCGTTTCCAGAGGATTGTTGCCGTATTAAGTAAGCGGCAACCCGACCTCACCGTAATTACCGATGATGTGCACAAGGGGCAGAATTTGTCTGCCATTGTGCGCACCTGCGATGCGGCCGGCATTCCTGAAATTCACGCGGTTTACTCCAAAGGCGAGTATCGTCCCCACACTGGTACCGCCATGGGTAGCCAGAAATGGGTGCACGCCAATATTTGGCCAACGGTGGCAGAGCCCATCGAAAGTCTGAAAGCCAAAGGCTTTCAAGTTGTCGCCGCGCACTTTTCCGATCAAGCAGTGGACTTTCGCCAGGTGGATTACTGCAAGCCGACGGCACTGTTATTGGGCGCCGAGCGTGAAGGTGTTAGTGATAGCGCATTGAATGCGGTCGATCAGGAAATTACCGTGCCCATGCTGGGCATGGTGGAATCGTTTAACGTCAGTGTCGCCTGCGCCATTATTCTCTCCGAAGCACAGCGTCAGCGTCAGGCTGTGGGCTTATACGATCGACGCCGTCTGCCCGACAGGCAATATCACAAAACCCTGTTTGAATGGTGTCATCCGGTAATTGCGGATTACTGCAAGGCCAAGGGGCTGGAGTACCCGGAGTTGAATGAGCAGGGGGATATTGTTGATACGGATGCTTTGAAGCAATAAACCTTTCAAACCTGTACATATCTGTTTTACCTCTGAATTAACCGACAAACTTTGTATGCGTTTCGGGTAAAATCCCCCGCCCAAAGCCTGCTATTTCAAGCGGTTTTAAAGGAACCCTTCTATGCAAAACCATAAACTCGTCCTTCCCGAACACCTCAATCACTACGGCTTTCTGTTTGGTGGCTATATGCTGATGTGGGTGGATGAAATTGCCTATATTGCCGCGCGCCTGGACTTACCCGAGGCCAACATGGTGACGATCGGTATGGAAAGTATTGAGTTTCACCACAGTGTAAAGAAGGGCACCATATTGCGCTTTGAAGCGGATCAAAAGCGCCTCGGCAACACGTCTGTGCAGTACCAGGTGAATGTGTATCAGGGCTTGGAAGACGGCGGAGAGCCTGTGTTCAGTACTGCTGTGACTTTTGTTTGTGTCGATCAAGACGGCAATAAAAAGCCGTTGCCTAGCCGTTCTTGATGGCTTTCTGGCATGCTGTGACCAAATTTCCATTTTTGGTCAATTCTCAAAACTCTCCAGTCACGAAACGGCCTATCACCACGGGATAATTCCATACTATCGTTGGACAAATAAAATCATCACCGTGATTCTTTAAGGAGAAACCATGTCCGACTACCAAGCCCCGTTGCAAGACATTCAATTTTTGCTGCAAGACGTTCTCGGCTTGGGCGATATCGCTCAACTTCCCGGCTATGAACAGGCTACAGACGACATTGTTGAAGCGGTACTCGCTGAAGGCAGTCGCTTTTTTGGTGAAGTAATTGCGCCCACCAACCGAGATGCGGACGAAGCGGGCTCCAAAGTAGTAGACAAGAAAGTGGTTGCGGCTCCGGGCCTGAAAGAAGCGTATACCGCCATGGTGCAGGGCGGTTGGCCAGGTTTGGCGGGCAACGCAGAATACGGTGGGCAAGGTATGCCTCATTTGCTGGGTGCAGCGCTGGACGAAATGTGCCAGAGCGCCAACCTGGCGTTTAGTCTCTGCCCACTGTTGGGTAAAGGGGTGATCGCCGCTCTTGAAAATTACGGCAGTGATGAACAGAAACAGTTTTACTTGCCCAAGCTGATCTCTGGTGAATGGGCGGGCACCATGAACCTTACCGAGCCTCAGGCTGGCACCGATCTGGCGGCCATTCGCACCAAGGCGGTGCCCCAAGACGACCACTATCTGATCACCGGCCAGAAAATTTACATCACCTGGGGCGACCACGATTTCACCGATAACATTATTCATTTGGTGCTGGCGCGTACCCCGGATGCACCAGAAGGGGTGAAAGGCATTTCCCTGTTTATCGTGCCGAAAAATTTACACGATGAGAATGGTGCCACTACCGAAGCCAACGACCTTTATCCAGTTTCCGTGGAACACAAAATGGGCATCCATGCCAGCCCCACCTGCGTACTGAGCTACGGTGATGAAGGCGGCGCAATGGGCTACTTGGTGGGCGAAGAGAATCAAGGCCTCAAGTATATGTTCGCGATGATGAATCACGCCCGTATGTCTGTTGGTTTGCAAGGGGTTTCTGTCGGTGAACGCGCTTACCAGCAGGCCCGCCAATACGCCCGCGATCGTGTTCAGGGTGAGATGATTGGTGTGGATGGCCGAGTGCCCATTATCAAACACCCGGATGTACGCCGCATGTTGATGCTGATGCGCAGCCAGATCGAAGCAGGTCGTGTACTGGCCTACGAGGCGGCGGCCCATGTGGATAAGTCCCTTCACAACCCGGATGAAAAACAGGCAGCTTTCCATCAGCGTCGCGTAGACTTGCTGACGCCATTGGTAAAAGGCTGGTGTACAGAAATGGCTCAGGAGGTGACTTATCTTGGCGTTCAAATTCACGGCGGCATGGGATTTGTGGAAGAAACCGGCGCTGCCCAACACCAGCGCGATGCTCGTATCCTGCCAATTTATGAAGGAACCAACGGCATTCAGGCGTTGGATTTAATTGGCCGCAAACTGCTGAAGGATCAGGGTAAATCTTTGCAAGAGTTGGCGGCAGAATTCCAGAAAACCCTTGCTCAGGTAGAGGCTGCCGGCAAGCCTCTGCGGGAAATTCACAAAGGCCTCGGGCAGGCGCTGTATGCTAGTGACAAAGCCATTCGCCATATCTTTACCAATGTAATGGCGGACTGGAGTTTCCCTGGCGCGGTGTCCTTTAACTTGTTAATGCTGTTGGGTACTACGGCAGCGGGTTCACTGCTGGCTCAATCTGCCCTGGCAGCGCAGGCGAAACTGGACGCCGGTGACGGCGATGCCCAGTTCTACAAGAACAAATTGATTACAGCACGCTTCTTTGCTGAACAAGTTTTGCCCCGTACTCTGGGTTATATGCAGGCGATTATTTCTGGTCACGAAGCCACGATGGAGTTGGCTGAAGATCAGTTTTAATTATTGTTAGACCTACGTCATTGCGAGGGAGCGCAGCGACCGCGGCAATCTCCATCAGTCCTCTGCCAGCCTGGCCAAGATTGCCGCGTCGCCTTTCTTGAAAAGAAAAGGCTCCTCGCAATGACGAGTATTTTTTTAACCCGAAGCCTGCTTTTCAAGCATATCAATCAAAGCCCTGGCCGCATTGGACAGGGTTTTTTCTTTGTGGTGGATGTATCCTAACTGCCGTTCCAATTTCAGGTCGTTCGCTGGCAGGGCTGTCACCGTGTTGTCGAGCATACTCAGCGGTAATAGGCTCCAGCCCATGCCAATGGCCACCATAGCTTTAATGGTTTCCAAATAGTTGGTGGTCATGGCGGTGTTGAGCTTTAAATGCTGCGTCGCAAACAGTTCGGTAACAATTTGACTGGTGTGGGTGTTGAGCTCCGGCAAAATCGCTGGGTAGTTTTGCAGCTGCTCTACTGCAAATGGCGTTTCCGTCAGGGGGTGATCTGGCGCCACCACAAATGCCAGCTCATCTGGCCAGATACTCTGGGCGATAACTTTTGGGTGAGGCTTCGGTGACAGGGTAATAATCGCCAATTCAAAATGGCCGTGGAGGATATTGTCGTAGGCGCTCTCGGAATCCATAAACGCCATATCGATAGACACATCCGGAAATTCCCGGGTAAAACGCTTCAATACTTTTGGTAACCGTCGCAGGCCAATATGGTGGCTGATAGCCAGGCGTAAGGTGCCGCTAACGGAACCACTGAGATCGGCAATGGCCTGTCGAGTGGCTTGCAGCTCCCCAAGAATACTTCGTGCTCTGGGCAGCAATTCACGGCCACTGCTGGTTAAACTCACCGTGCGGGCGATGCGGTCAAACAAGCGACAATCCAATTGTTGTTCTAACAAGGCGATACGCTTGCTGACTGCCGACTGGGTCAGATGCAGCCGATCCGCGGCGGCGGAAAAAGACTCTGCTTCGGCTGCGGTAACAAAGGCTTCCAGTAAAGAAGTGTCCATAATCTTATAAATTCCCGATTGGAATCCAATGCATTAAAAAGATGAATTTATTTTATTGCAAGAGCAGATTAGAATGCCGGTCACTTATCCCTCGCGAGCCACGCTCTATAACCCATTCAGGAGATTAGCCAATGGCGGGTAAAACCCTTTACGACAAGTTGTGGGATGCACACTTGGTCAAGCAGCGCGACGACGGTACTGCGCTGATTTATATCGATCGACAATTGCTGCACGAAGTCACCTCGCCTCAAGCTTTTGAGGGTCTACGCCTGGCGAACCGCCAGCCCTGGCGAGTGGATGCCAACCTGGCTACCCCGGATCACAATGTACCCACCACCAGTGCCGAGCGCCTGGCCGGTGTGGATGGCATTGAAGACGAAACCTCTCGTATTCAGGTAAAAACTCTGGACGAAAACTGCGACGAGTTCGGTATTGTTGAGCACGGCATCAATGACCCTGGTCAGGGCATTGTTCACGTAGTGGGCCCGGAGCAGGGCGCTACCTTGCCGGGAATGACCGTGGTTTGTGGCGATTCTCATACCTCCACCCATGGCGCGTTGGGCGCCCTGGCTCACGGTATTGGTACTTCTGAAGTGGAACACGTACTGGCGACCCAGTGCCTGATTCAGCGCAAAATGAAAAATATGCTGGTGCGTGTGGACGGCAAACTGGGCGCGGGTGTTACGCCCAAAGATGTGGTGCTGGCCATTATTGGCAAAATTGGCACTGCGGGTGGTAACGGTTGCGCTATCGAATTCGGTGGCCAAGTGTTCCGTGATATGTCGATGGAAGGGCGCCTGACAGTGTGCAATATGTCCATTGAGGCGGGTGCTCGTGCCGGCATGGTGGCAGTGGACGATACTACGATCGAATACGTCAAAGGCCGTGAGTACGCTCCCAAAGGAGACGATTGGGACAAGGCAGTGGCCTATTGGAACACTTTACACAGCGATGCGGACGCCGAGTTTGATATTGTGGTAGAGCTGGACGGTGCTGACATCAAGCCGCAAGTGTCCTGGGGTACTTCGCCAGAGATGGTATTGCCAGTGGACGCCACCGTGCCCAACCCTGAAGACGAAAGCGACCCGGTGAAAAGCAATGGCATCAGCCGCGCCCTGGAGTACATGGGCCTGGAAGCGGGGCAGGATATCAGCAGCATCCCGGTAGATCGGGTGTTTATCGGTTCTTGCACTAACTCTCGCCTGGAAGATCTGCGCGAAGCTGCGGCGGTGGCCAAAGGCCGCAAGGTGGCAGATTCCGTTAAACAAGTGCTGATTGTGCCTGGCTCACAAGCGGTGAAAGCCAAAGCAGAGGCAGAGGGGCTGGATAAAGTCTTTACCGATGCCGGTATGGAATGGCGCGAACCCGGTTGCTCCATGTGCCTGGCCATGAATGCGGATAAACTGGGTAATGGCGAGCATTGCGCTTCCACCAGTAACCGTAACTTTGAGGGCCGTCAGGGCTTTGGCGGTCGAACTCATCTGGTGAGTCCCGCTATGGCGGCAGCCGCGGCCATTGCCGGCCACTTCACCGATGTTCGCCAGATGATGGAGGCGTAACCATGGAAAAATTCACCGTTCTGCAAGGTATCGCCGCGCCCATGGATCGCGCCAATGTGGATACCGATATGATTATCCCCAAGCAGTTCCTCAAATCCATTAAGCGCACCGGCTTTGGTGTGAACCTGTTTGATGAATTGCGTTATCTGGACGAAGGCTATCCGGGGCAGGATTGCAGTATGCGTCCAATTAACGAAGATTTTGCCTTGAATAAACCCCGCTATAATGGCGCTTCCATTCTGCTGGCGCGGGAAAACTTTGGTTGCGGTTCCAGCCGCGAACACGCCCCATGGGCACTGGTGGATTACGGTTTTCGCGCCATTCTTGCTCCCAGTTATGCGGATATTTTCTTCAATAACAGCTTTAAAAATGGCCTCTTACCCATTGTTTTGGAAGAAAATATAGTTGACGATTTATTTAAGTCGACTGAAGCCAACGACGGCTATCAGTTGACCATTGATCTGGACGCCCAGCTGATCAAGCGCCCGGACGGCGACGACATTCCCTTCGACGTAGACCCGTTCCGCAAACACTGTTTGCTCAATGGCTTGGACGATATCGGTTTGACCTTGCAAGACGCAGACGCCATTCGTGAGTTTGAAGGTGGTTGGAAACAGCAATGCCCTTGGTTGTTTGGGGCGATTAAGTAACAAGTTGGGTGCCTAACGACCAAACTCCAAGTGAGAGATAACAAGATGAGCAAAAAAGTTCTAATTCTGCCCGGCGATGGTATCGGCCCGGAAATTGTCACCGAAGCGGAGCGCGTGCTGCGTGCTGCGGATGAAAAATTTAACCTGGGTTTGGATATTGATCATGGCCTGTTGGGTGGTTCAGCCATTGATCAACACGGTGCACCTTACCCGGAAGAAACCTCCGCCAAGGCTAAAGCGGCAGACGCCATTTTGCTGGGCGCTGTGGGTGGCCCCAAATGGGACAATATCGAGCGCAGCATTCGCCCGGAGCGTGGTCTGCTGGGTATTCGTTCTGAGTTGGAGCTGTTTGGCAACCTGCGCCCTGCGATTCTCTATCCGCAGCTGGCGGATGCCTCTTCCCTGAAGCCAGAAGTGGTATCCGGGCTGGATATTCTGATTGTGCGTGAGCTCACCGGTGGCATTTACTTTGGTACCCCGCGGGGTATTCGCGAGCTGGAGAACGGTGAGCGCGAAGGCTACAACACTTATAAATACAGCGAGTCGGAGATTCGCCGCATTGGCGTGGTGGCCTTTGAATCCGCTCGCAAGCGCAATGGCCGGGTTTGCTCTGTCGACAAAGCCAATGTGCTGGAAGCCACTATTCTGTGGCGCGAAATTATGGAAGAAGTGGCCAAAGACTACCCGGACGTGGAATTGAGCCATATGTACGTGGACAACGCCGCCATGCAGCTGGTGCGGGCGCCCAAGCAGTTCGATGTGATGGTGACCGGCAATATGTTTGGCGATATTCTGTCTGATGCCGCCGCCATGCTTACGGGTTCTATCGGTATGCTGCCTTCGGCTTCTCTGGATGCCAGCGGCAAGGGCATGTACGAACCCTGTCACGGCTCCGCCCCGGATATTGCTGGGCAAGGCATTGCCAATCCGTTGGCGACCATTCTTTCTGCTGCCATGATGTTGCGTTACTCGCTGGATATGAGTGCTGCGGCGGATGCCATTGAAAGTGCGGTTAACACCGTGCTGGATAAAGGTCTGCGCACCGCCGATATTTACACCGATGGCGATGTCAAAGTCTCCACCAGTGAAATGGGTGCTGCAGTTGTTGAGGCGTTGGCTGCCCAGTAACGCTCGCTAGAGTAAGGTCGAATAGTGGCAGGGGGTGCGTTACACTTCCTGCCCTGTTTTTTTAGGCGGTCAACAGATCGCCATTGAGATGTAATAAAGAGAAGTGCGATGAAACGAGTAGGTCTAGTAGGTTGGCGCGGCATGGTGGGCTCCGTATTGATGGAGCGCATGCGTGCCGAGAACGATTTTGCCGATATCGAACCGGTATTTTTTACCACCTCCCAGGTAGGGCAGGAAGGCCCGACAGAGGCGACTGAAACCCTCAAGGACGCTACCGACATTAGCGAACTCAGCGCTATGGATATTATCGTTACCTGTCAAGGTGGCGATTACACCAAGGCAGTGTACCCGCAACTGCGTGAATCCGGCTGGAACGGCTACTGGATTGACGCTGCCTCGGCACTGCGTATGGACGACAGCGCCTTGATCGTACTGGATCCGGTGAATCTGGACGTGATCAAGAACGGCATCGCCGGTGGTGTGAAAAACTTTATTGGCGGTAACTGCACCGTCAGCCTGATGCTGATGGCCATGGGCGGTCTGTTCAGAAATGGCGTGGTGGATTGGGTTAGTGCCATGACTTACCAAGCGGCTTCCGGGGCCGGCGCCCGTAATATGCGCGAGCTGATCAGCCAGATGGGTGTGCTGCGCGATAACGTTGCTGTAGAGCTGGATAATCCGGCGTCTGCCATTTTGGATATCGATCGCAAGGTGGCCAATACCATGCGTAGCGACAGTTTCCCCACCGACAATTTTGGCGCGCCACTGGCCGGTAGTCTGCTGCCTTGGATTGATGTAGAGCTGGAAAGCGGTCAATCCAAAGAAGAGTGGAAAGCTCAGGTGGAGACCAACAAAATTCTGCAAGGTCACAAAACCATTCCTGTGGACGGGGTTTGTGTCCGCATTGGCGCCATGCGTTGCCACAGCCAGGCGCTGACGGTAAAACTCAACCGCGATGTGCCCATGGACGAAGTGGAATCCATGCTGGCGGAAGCCAATGACTGGGTGCAGGTGGTGCCCAATCACCGCGACGATACTCTGCGCGACCTCACCCCAACGGCGGTAACCGGCCACTTGCATATCCCGGTTGGGCGTTTGCGCAAAATGCACATGGGTGGTGAATACCTGTCGGCCTTTACGGTGGGTGACCAGCTGTTGTGGGGTGCCGCCGAGCCGCTGCGCCGTATGCTTCGCATCCTGTTGGAAGCATAGTGCCACTTGGGGGTGATTTAACGCATTCAGCGCAGCTGTGGCTAAGCGCCACAACTGCGCCCTTCGGGTTAGCGTGTCAGCGCCCATTGACTGCGTTGCACCTCTTGGCAAGGGGTTGCCATTCCCGGCGAGGTGCGCCTTGCCATGAACGCTGACACACTAACTGAATACGATAAATTACCCCCAAGGAGCACTAGTGGGCGAATTTACAAACTGCTACGACGTTGCCGTCGTCGGTGCCACTGGCGCTGTTGGCGAGGCAATTCTGGAGCTTCTGGCGGAGCGGGAATTTCCTATTGGTGAAATTTACGCACTGGCCAGCGAACGCTCCGCTGGTGAAACGGTGTTGTTCAACAAACGCCCGGTGCTGGTGGAAAACCTGGCGGAATTTGACTTCTCCAAGGTGCAGATTGCGCTGTTTTCTGCCGGCGGTTCCGTGTCCGCGCAATACGCCCCCGTGGCGGCGGATGCCGGTTGTGTGGTGATCGATAACACGTCTGAATTTCGCTACGACGATGATGTACCTCTGGTGGTGCCGGAGGTCAATCCCGATGCTCTGGGTAACTACAGTGCTCGCAATATCATTGCCAACCCCAATTGCTCCACCATTCAAATGTTGGTGGCGTTGAAGCCGATTCACGATGAGGTGGGCATTGAGCGCATTAATGTCTGCACTTATCAGTCTGTCTCAGGCAATGGTCGCAAGGGTGTCAATGAACTGGCCGGACAGACCGCCAAGTTACTCAATGGCTTGCCGGCAGAAGAAGAGCTTTACCCCAAGCAGATTGCCTTTAATGTACTGCCTCATATCGATGACTTTCAGGACAACGGCTACACCCGGGAAGAAATGAAGATGGTCTGGGAAACCCAGAAAATCTTTGCCGACAGCAGCATTCGGGTAAATCCCACTTGTGTGAGGGTGCCGGTGTTTTATGGCCATGCTGAGGCGGTGCATCTGGAAACCCGTGTGCCCATCAGTGAAGACGAAGTGCGCGCACTGATGGTCGATGCCCCTGGTGTTGAGCTGTTGGATGAGCGCCAGCCGGGTGGTTATCCGACTCCGGTTGGTGACGCTGCGGGCAAAGATGCAGTTTATGTGGGGCGCATTCGTGAAGACGTCTCACACACCAATGGTCTCAATCTGTGGATTGTGTCCGATAATGTGCGGAAGGGCGCCGCACTTAACAGTGTACAAATTGCCGAATTATTGATAGAAACGTACCTGTAAAAATGTGCCCTGGTTATGGGTCTTGAACCCAGCTGCGTCAGGCACCAACACAATAATGTAGATAGGACCATCACACATGGCTTTCCCAAAGGTCAAAGCTCTCAGCGCTGCGTTGGCGCTTTTAGTGTCTCAGGCTGCATCCGCAGTGGGGCTGGGTGAAATCAAACTGAACTCCGCTCTCAATGAGCCGCTGAATGCAGAGATCGAACTGCTGAGCGTAGGTGACTTGGATGAACTGGAATTGTTCGTCAATCTCGCCAGCCGCAAAGACTTTGAACGTGCCGGTGTACCAAGGGATTTCTTTTTAACCGGATTGCAATTCAGTGTTGACCTGTCCGGGCCCAGGCCAAAAGTGTTGGTTAAATCGGAAAAGCCGGTTCGCGAACCATTTCTCGATTTCTTGGTAGAAATGCAATGGCCCAGTGGTCGTTTACTACGCAACTACACCGTATTGGTGGACTTGCCGATTTATTCGGACGATAAAGCCAAACCCAAAGCGGTTGAGAGTACCCAGTCCAGTAGGCCAGCAACAAAACCATCACCCCAATCACGTCCTACAAGCCCTCGTCAAAGTACAGAACGTAACAGCGCCAGCGCCCAGGCAGGTGACAGCGATTACAAAGTGGCCGACGGGGATACTCTTTGGGGGATTGCACGGCGTGCCAAACCTGAAGGTGCCAGCATTCATCAAACTATGGTGGCCATACATGAATTAAACCCCAGTGCTTTTGTTCGCGGAGATATCAACCTGCTTAAACGTGGTGAAGTATTGCGTTTACCTCAGGGGCATGACATTGGCGTTAGCCACAGCGATGCGCTGGCTGATATCAGCCAACAAACTCAAAGTGGCCCACTGATTGATGCTACTGAGGCGCCGAGCTCTCAAGGTGCGTCTCAGTCACAGCCGGAAGGCCGTCTAAAACTGTCTGCCGCCAGTGAGCAGCAGGTGGAAAGCGATGAACAAACTGGCTTTTCCGCTTCTGACCTCGATGGTGCAGTTGCTGGCGGTGAGGGGCGTTTGTCCAGTGAATTGACGTTGGCTCAGGAAGAGTTGGCCCGCAAAGATCGCGAGTTGGAAGAACAGCGAGATCGCAATGCCAAGCTCGAAGAGCAAGTGGCGACTATGCAACGCATGCTGGAAGTAGGCGGAACCAGTTTGGGTGAAACCCAGCAGGCGCTATCTCAAAATCAAGCTGACACTAAAGCTGCTGAACAGCAAGCGGCACAGGCACCTGCCGCTGCCGGAGAGTCAGCAACTGAGACAGATAACGCCGCTGAACAGCAGGAGCAGCAACAAGCTGCGGCCCCGCAAACGCAGCCTGCTGAAAGTTCCGACATGTGGTCCAAGTATAAATACTATCTGATGGCGGGTGTCGGTGTATTGCTGGCTTTACTGCTGGCTTTGGGTCTGCGGCGCAAAAAAGAAGACAACGACGACGAATTTACCTTTGAGGAGCCCGCCGAACCCGCACTTGAGTCAGAGCCCACAGAGCCTTTGGTTGCCACAGCAGCTGATGAGGACGTTGCTGAGCAAGCCCCTGTTGCTGACCTGGCACAAGAAGAGGGCATTGACCTTTCTGAAGAAGATCAACTGTTCGACTTTGAGGATGACGACGGCCAACAGGAAAGCGAACAGGAAGAGGTTGCTGAGCAAGCCGAGGTTGTCGATGACGCCGAATCCTTGATGGACCACGCTGACTCCGAAGACAGCGATTTGCAAGATGAAGACTTAGATGAGCTGGTTACCCGTTTTGACGAAGCCGACGACGAGGTGGCGAGCAAAGACACCGAATCTGAAGACGATCTGGATTTTGCTGCCGACCTTGAGCTTGATGACAATTTGTTGGCTGAGCTTGAAGAAGAGGACGACGTCGAGGACGATAAAGACAGCTCAGAGGACTCTGATGAGGCTCTTAGCCTCGACCTTGACGAAGATGCCTCTGATGCCGATGTTGCTGATACCAAAGAGGATGACGTACAGCTGGAATCTGAGCCTGAACTGGTATTGGACGAAAGCCAAGGTGACGAAGATGAAGCAGTAGACGCATTATCAGAAGACAGCTCATCGGAAGACGATTCACCACAAGAAAGTCTGGATGACGATGACTTTGATCTGGATATGGAAGGCGACGAAATCGGCACCAAGCTGGATCTGGCAAAAGCCTACAGCGATGTGGGTGACGCGGATGGCGCTCGCGAGATGCTGGAAGAAGTGATTGAAGAGGGCAACGACGAGCAAAAAGCCGAGGCCAAAAAGCTGCTTGACGACTTGGAGTGATTGCCAAAAACTCTTATGTCTGAAGTCCACAAGGGGTATCAACGCAACTGCCTGCTGAGCCCCGAAGACAAAATGCCAGAAGGCATGCACCGCATAGCTGCCGTCGTTGAATACGACGGCAGTGCTTTTTGTGGCTGGCAACGACAGAGTCACAGCCCCAGTGTCCAGGCAGAGGTGGAACGTGCGCTGTCAAAAGTGGCGGCAGAGCCCATTACGGTGGCCTGTGCCGGTCGTACCGACACTGGTGTTCACGGCACCAACCAGGTGATTCACTTCGACACGCTTGCCAAGCGTGAGCCGAGAAACTGGATTCTCGGCACTAACGCCAATTTGCCGCCAGGTATTCGTTTTCACTGGCTGGCTCCAGTACCGCACCAGTTCCACGCCCGTTTTAGCGCCACAGCGCGCACCTATCGCTACGTTATCTACAACGAACCTTATCGCCCGGCGCTGGGGCATGCCGGTTTAACCTGGTATCGCCACCTTCTGGATGAAAAACAAATGCAGAGGGGCGCGGATTATCTGTTGGGAGAGCGGGATTTTTCCTCTTTTCGGGGTGCAGGCTGCCAGTCCAAAACCCCCAACCGCAATATGCACTACGTGGATGTATGGCGGCAGGGCAGTTTGGTGATTATCGAATTGCGCGCCAACGCTTTTGTGCTGCATATGTGTCGCAATATTGCTGGCGCATTAATGGCCGTGGGCGCTGGACAGCATCAACCAGAATGGATCAATGAGCTTATGGAAGTGCGCGACCGAAATCAGGCCGGAATCACTGCACCGCCGCAAGGGTTGTATCTGGTGAATGTGAGTTATCCGCAGGACTTTGCTTTTCCCGAGTTGGCCCCGGGGCCTTATTTGGTTTCTGAACCGCTGCGCAGGCCTGCTTGCGTACAGAGACAATCATTCTGAAAGCCTGATACTGATGCCTCAAGCCACTGTCCAAAAACAATCCAACTTTAGTAATACCACCGTAATATTTTGCATAGCTGCCAACAGGCGATTTTGCTAAAATCCGCTGCTTTGCGGCAGGGGTTCAGCGTGACAACTCGGGTAAAAGTTTGCGGCATTACCTCCGTGCAGGATGCTCTCGATGCCGTTGCTTGCGGCGCCGATGCCATCGGCCTGGTGTTTTACCCGCCGAGCCCTCGAGCGGTTACTGTGGAACAGGCAAAATCCATTGCATTGTCTGTGGGGCCTTTTGTAACCGTAGTGGGTTTGTTTGTTAACGCTTCCCAGGCTGAGGTCAACAAAGTATTGGCAGCAGTACCTATTCAGGTGCTGCAGTTCCACGGTGACGAAAACAACGATTTTTGCAGCCAGTTTTCACGGCCTTGGTACAAAGCCATTCGTATGGCGCCGGATCTGGATGTAACAGAACAGACGCAGGCCTTTAGCGGCTCTCACGGTTTGTTGTTTGATGCCTGGCAAAAAGACAAATACGGCGGTACTGGTGCTACCTTTGAGTGGGCGAGAATTCCGCAAATCGATCGGGCGGTGATTCTCGCCGGTGGCCTCAACCCGGATAATGTAGAACGCGCGGTGAAAACAGTTCGCCCTTATGCGGTGGACGTCAGTGGCGGGGTGGAACGCTCGCCCGGTAAAAAATGCCCACAAAAAATGCAGCAGTTTATTGAGCGCGCCAAGAGCGCCTTAGATGGAGAGAACAGTGAGTAGTCATTCTTCAAACATCGACTTTAATCAGTACCCCGACCCTCAAGGGCACTTCGGCCCCTATGGTGGGCGCTTTGTTTCAGAAACCCTGATGCACGCGCTCAATGAACTGGAGCGCAATTACGCCAAGCTCAAGGCGGATCCGGAACTGCAAGCAGAATTTGATCGTGACCTGGCTCATTATGTCGGCCGTCCATCCCCTTTGTATCACGCTGAACGCTGGTCTCGCGAAGCCGGTGGCGCGCAAATCTACCTGAAGCGAGAAGATTTGAACCACACCGGCGCCCACAAAATCAACAACACCATTGGTCAGGCGTTGTTGGCCAAATACAGTGGCAAAACTCGCATTATTGCGGAAACAGGAGCGGGCCAACACGGCGTTGCCAGTGCCACGGTATGCGCACGCTTGGGGCTTGAATGCCATGTGTACATGGGGGAAGAGGACGTGCGTCGTCAGGCCCTTAACGTCTACCGGATGAAATTGTTGGGTGCCACGGTGCATCCGGTCAGTTCCGGTTCGCGCACCCTGAAAGACGCCATGAACGAAGCCATGCGCGACTGGGTCACCAACGTGGATAATACCTTTTACATTATTGGTACCTGCGCTGGCCCACATCCGTACCCGGAGTTGGTGCGCAATTTTCAATCGGTTATCGGCCGCGAGGCCCGGGCACAATGCCTGGAAATGACCGGTAAATTACCCGACGCACTGGTGGCTTGCGTGGGAGGTGGTTCCAACGCCATTGGCCTGTTTCACCCGATGCTGGGTGATGAATCCGTGGCTATGTACGGCGTAGAGGCGGGCGGTTACGGTATTGAAAGTGGCAAGCACGCTGCCCCACTGAACGTCGGTGTGCCAGGGGTTTTGCATGGCAATCGCACTTATCTGATGGAAGACGACGACGGCCAGATTATTGAAACCCATTCCGTGTCCGCCGGGCTGGACTATCCCGGAGTTGGCCCTGAACACGCTTGGTTGAAAGATCAAAACAGAGTGGATTATGTTGCCGTTAACGATGACGAGGCGTTAGACGCTTTCCGTTATCTGACCCAGGTGGAGGGCATTATGCCGGCACTGGAAACCAGTCATGCATTGGCCTATGCCGACAAGCTGGCGCGCACCATGAGCCCGGATCAGACCATTGTTGTCAATCTGTCTGGCCGTGGCGACAAAGATATTCTCACCGTGGCCGACATAGACGGTATTACGGTTTAAGTCCACCTATCGATTAAGAGCAACAATTTGTGAATCGAATTAAAACAACCCTCGACCAGCTGCAAAAAGACAATAAAAAAGCGCTGGTGACCTATATTGTGGCGGGTGACCCAGAACCTGCCGTCACCGTAGATGCTATGCACGCCCTGGTGGCGTCTGGTGCCGATATCCTGGAGTTGGGTATACCGTTTTCAGACCCTATGGCTGAGGGGCCAGTTATCCAGCTGGCCCACGAGCGAGCCTTAAAACACAGCACCAGCTTGCGTGATGCCCTTGCCATGGTGACTGAGTTTCGCCGCGCCAACAACCACACCCCGATTATTTTGATGGGCTACGCAAACCCTATTGAAAAAATGGGCTATTCAGTCTTTGCCGATGCGGCAAAAAGCGCCGGTGTTGACGGTGTGTTAACTGTGGATCTTCCACCAGAAGAATCTGCGCCTTTTACCCAAGTGCTGAAACAGCAACACCTGGAAAACATATTCCTGATAGCGCCCACCACAACCGCGCGACGACAGCAGGCGATTGTGGAGCAAGCGGGTGGTTTTATTTACTACGTATCCTTGAAAGGGGTTACCGGTGCCGGGCATCTGGATGTGGATTCGGTCGAGCAAAAACTGGGGGAAATTCGCTCTTTGACCCAGTTGCCTATCTGCGTTGGTTTTGGCATCAAAGACGGCGCAACTGCCCGCGCAGCCGCCGCTTGTGCCAGTGGCGTAGTGGTGGGCAGTGCCATTGTGTCCGCCATTGCAGCTACCAATAATGGGCAGATCGACTCTATAAAGGCTACTATCAGTGATATAGTGGGCGAAATTCGCAGTGCGTTGGATTCATAGAACCAAATAAATAGACGACGAACAGGTTGATACTATGAGCTGGCTTGAAAAGATCAGACCCCAGGGGCTTACCACCCAGAAGAAAGACCGCACCCAAAGTGTTCCGGAAGGGTTGTGGAAAAAATGCCCTAAATGCGGCGCACCGTTGTATCGCCCGGAGCTTGAACGCAATATGGACGTTTGCCCCAAGTGCTCACACCATATGCGCATTGGTGCCCGTCGTCGACTGGATGTGTTCCTCGACAAAGACGGACGCGAAGAAATTTGCACAGAGGTCGAGCCTATCGACCGCCTGAAATTCAAGGACGTTAAAAAGTACAAGGATCGTCTCAGCGAAGCCCAGAAAAAAACCGGTGAAAAAGACGCGGTTGTAGCCATGCGAGGATCTGTTAAAGGCATCCCCGTAGTGGTGGTCGCGTTTGAATTCGCTTTTCACGGTGGCTCCATGGGTTATGTGGTGGGTGAAAAATTCACCCGCGCAGCAAAGCTGTCTCTTGAAGAAAATATTCCCCTGATTTGTTTTCCGGCAACCGGCGGTGCTCGTATGCAGGAAGCCCTGATCTCGCTGATGCAAATGGCCAAAACCAGTGCAATTGTGGAAAAGCTGAAACAACAGGGTACGCCATACTTCTCCATTATGACTGACCCGGTATACGGCGGTGTCTCTGCTAGCCTGGCGTTGCTTGGTGATATTAATGCGGCCGAACCGGGCGCCCGAGCGGGTTTTGCCGGGCCAAATATTATCGAGCAGACCATTCGCCAAAAATTGCCGCCGGGTTTTCAGCGGGCGGAATTTCTGCTGGACCACGGCGCCATCGATATGATTATTCCGCGCCTGGAAATGCGCGATACGGTTGCTCGCCTGTTGGCGAAGTTCACCGGCCGTGATGAGTTTCCTGTGGTTGAAGAAGATGAGGCCGAGGAATCTGAAGCCCCGGTGGCCAGCGAAAGCGAATAGCCCCTAGCCATTTTGTCAAACCCGAGCTCTCTTGAAGAATGGCTCAAATTGTTGGAAGGGCGTCACCGCCAGCAAATTGAATTGGGCCTGAATCGTGTTGCCGAGGTGTATCAACACCTCGGCATTGTTTCGCCTGCGCCCACGGTTATTTCTATTGCCGGTACCAACGGCAAAGGCTCTTGCGTGGCGGTTTTAACGGCTATCTTAGAGACTGCTGGTCTTACTGTTGGCTCGTACACGTCTCCTCACTTACTGCGTTTTAACGAGCGAATTGCCATACATGGGCAACCTGTGGACGATGCCCGCCTGTGTTTGGCATTTGAAACGGTAGAGAATGCTCGGGGAGAGGTTTTATTAACCTATTTTGAATTTACCACCCTGGCAGCTTTTGTGGTGATGGCGGAAGCTCAGGTGGATGTGGCTGTATTGGAAGTGGGCCTGGGCGGCCGTCTTGATGCGGTGAATGTGGTGGATGCCGACATTGCGGTCATCACCAGTATCGATTTGGATCATCAGGAGTACCTGGGAGACACGCGGGAAGCTGTTGCTTCAGAAAAATTAGGCATTGCCCGTGCAGGCAAGCCACTTATTTGCGGTGAGGAAAATCTGCCTGCTAATTTTGCTGATGAAGTCAGTCGCATTGGTTGTCACAGCAGCTATCTGGGGCAAGACTTTCAGTATCCTGCAGAGATCACCCAAGCAGCCAGACTACCGATCCCCAGCGTAGCCTGTGCGATTCAAGCGGCAAGCCTACTGGGATACTTGCCGCCCCGCGAGCAGCTGTTGAGTGTTTTGGCTGAAGTTCGTCTGCCTGGGCGTTTTCAGCGAATACCTGTAGGCGATCGTGAATTGATACTGGATGTTGCTCACAATCCGGCTGCTGCAGAACTGTTGGCGTTGCGTTTGAGGCAAACTGGCAAGCAATGCCAAGCGGTTGTGGCAATGATGGCAGACAAGGACATGGATGGTGTCCTCCAGCCCATGGTTGAGCTATCAGAGCACTGGTTTCTGGCGCCGTTGACCAATATGCCTCGCGCAGCATCTCCGGATACAATCGCCGAGCTGTTGTACAATAATGGGCTGAATTCCAGTCAATTTGAGTCTGTGGGTGCTGCCATTGAGCAGGCCTTGGAAGCAGCAGGCCCTGGAGGCAGGGCAGTGGTTTTTGGGTCTTTTTTTACCGTGGCGGCAGGGCTGCAATGGTTACAACGTAACGGAGTGACGTCAGTTGAATGACGGTCTGAAACAGCGGGTTGTAGGGGCTTTTGTATTGGCGGCCCTGGCAATTATATTTTTGCCAATGCTGTTTGATTTCAGCGGTGAGCGCTATATCGACACAACCTCACAAATTCCCCCGCGGCCAGATATCGCCGAGCTGACTTTTGAAGAACCTAAACGGCCGCAGAATATTACCTTCCCCAAACCGGCCGAACGCTCTTTCCAGCCCGAAGAACCGGCTGTTGCGGATGTGCCTGCGGTTGAAGAAGAGCCCACGCCTGAGCCTGTGCCAGCTCCTGGTCTCAACGAGCAGGGGCTGCTCGCGGCCTGGGTGATCCAAGTGGGCGCTTTCAGCGAGCAGGAACGGGCCCGAAAATTGGAAAAATCGCTGTTGGCAGACGGCTACAAAGCCTATCAACGAGAAAACCCGGCTCGGGGCCTGTTTTTCGTTTATATCGGCCCTGATGCGGATAAACAGACCCTCTTACAGGCTCAAAAGAAAGTCGACAGCAAATATCGTGTTAAATCAAAGATTCTTTCTTTTGAACCCTGAAGTTCATGATGCACTCTGATAAAATCGCGCCATTCCTGCGAGGAGCAACCGACCAATGAACTGGGCTGATTGGGCGATTATTGCCATCGTCGTGTTATCTGCACTGATTAGTTTGGTTCGGGGCTTTGTCCGCGAAGCGCTGTCATTGGCGATGTGGCTGATTGCCGTGGTGGTTGCGGTAAAATTTCACCAACCGCTGTCTGAACAATTTACCAATCTGATTGAAACCCCTTCCCTGCAATTGATTGTTGCCTGGATCGTCTTGCTTGTGGGAACACTATTGGTGGGCATGCTGGTTAGCTTCTTGATCGGCCAACTAGTCAAGGCCACCGGTCTTAGCGGTACCGACCGCTTGATCGGCGCTTTGTTCGGTGTGGCTCGCGGCTTGCTGTTGGTGCTTGTGGTGCTGATACTTGCGCCCAAGGCTTTGCCAGTCAATGAAGATCCGTGGTGGCAACAATCGAAACTGATTCCCCACTTCCTGAAGTTTGAACAATGGGCGAATGATATGGGTGCCAACCTGTATCAGTCGGGGCAAGAGTTACTGAAATCTCAACCGGAAACAAACGGTTCACGTGTTTAGCAATATCGTAAAACAGAGCGTTTAGGTTAATAAATTATGTGTGGCATAGTCGGTATTTTTGGTAATGGTAACGTCAATCTGGAACTGTATGACGCCCTTACCATGTTGCAGCATCGAGGCCAGGACGCCGCGGGTATTACCACCTGTGACAACGGTGTTTTTCACCAGCGCAAGGACAATGGTTTGGTCAAGGATGTGTTTCATACCCGGCACATGAAACTGCTGGAAGGCAACGTAGGCATTGGCCATGTACGCTACCCCACAGCGGGCAGTTCCAGCCCCGCTCTGGCTCAGCCGTTTTACGTGAATTCTCCCTACGGCATTTGCATGGCTCACAACGGCAACTTAACCAACTCTTCCCAGTTGCATGAGCACATTTTTAAATCCGATATGCGGCATGTGAATACCGACTCGGATTCGGAGCTACTGCTCAATGTGTTCGCCAACGAATTGCAGTTGCAGGGCAAGCTCAAGCCAGGGCCGGAAGATATTTTTGCTGCGATAGAGCGCCTGCACGGTCGCTGCACCGGAGCCTATGCGGTGGTGGGTTTGATTGCCAACTACGGTTTATTTGCCTTTCGCGATCCGTTGGGCATTCGCCCGCTGGTTTATGGCAAACGGCAAGGTGCAAAGGGCACCGAATACATGGTGGCTTCTGAAAGCGTAGCCCTCGATACCATGGGCTATGAACTGGTGCGCAGCGTGCACCCGGGAGAGGCGCTGTTCGTTGATATGGAGGGCAAACTGCATCTCCGTCAGTGTGCTGAAAATCCACAACTGGTGCCCTGTATTTTTGAGCATGTGTATTTCGCTCGCCCGGATTCCATGATTGACGATGTGTCGGTGTACAAATGTCGCCTTCGTCAAGGAGAGAAGCTGGCGGAAAAAATTCTCCGCGAAATTCCCGAGCAAGATATCGATGTCGTTATTCCCATTCCCGATACCAGCCGGGTTGCCGCGCAAAGTATTGCCGAGCGTCTGGGGCTGAAGCTGCGTGAAGGCTTTATGAAAAACCGCTATATCGGCCGCACCTTTATTATGCCGGGGCAAAAGCAGCGTAAAAAATCCGTACGCCAGAAACTCAACCCCAATAAACTGGAGTTTCAGGGCAAGAACGTGTTGCTGGTGGATGATTCCATCGTGCGTGGCACCACCAGTGGTGAAATTATTCAAATGGCCCGTGATGCTGGTGCCAACAAGGTTTACATCGCCTCTGCCGCGCCTGAAGTGAAGTTCCCCAACGTTTACGGCATCGATATGCCTTCGGCGGAGGAGCTGATTGCCCACGGCCGCACAGTGGAACAAATTGCTGAGGAAATTGGTGCCGACAAATTAATTTACCAGGATTTGGACGATTTGATTGAATCGGCGAAAGAAGGCAACAGCGATATTAACCACTTTGACTGTTCGGTATTCAATGGCGAATACATTACCGGCGATGTGGATCAAGCGTACCTTGATGCGTTGAATAAGGCGCGCAATGACAACGCCAAAGGCGATAAAGACAGCGGTACAGAATCCGCAGAGCTGATTGGTATTCACAACGCCTCTGCAGGTGTTTAGGACATTACTGTGATCGATAAAGACGATAACTCTCCGCTGACAGGTGCTGGCCTGGATACACTGGCAATTCGCACCGGTGTAGCACGCAGTCACGAGCAGGAGCACTCCGAAGCGCTGTTTCTCACATCAAGTTATGTGTTTGACAACGCTGAACAGGCGGCTCTCACCTTTGCCAATGAGCGTGAAGGCAATGTGTACAGCCGCTATACAAACCCCACTGTACGCGCCTTTGAAGAACGTATAGCGGCACTGGAAGGTGCTGAAGCCGGAATTGGCACTGCATCTGGCATGGCAGCAATTTTGTGCACCTGCATGGCATTGTTTAATGCTGGTGACCACATCATCTGCTCCAAAGACGTTTTTGGGGCTACCATATCGCTGTTTAACAAACACCTCAGCCGCTTTGGCCTGGAGGTGAGCTTTGTGGCGTTGGATGATATGGATGAGTGGCGCTCTGCCATTCAGCCAAATACCAAAGGCTTCTTTATTGAAACCCCATCCAACCCCAGAGCCGTTGTTGGCGATGTGAGTGCATTGGCTGATCTTGCCCATCAACATGATGCCTTGCTGTTGGTGGACAATTGTTTTTGTACACCTGCACTGCAAAAGCCCATTGAGTTTGGGGCGGATGTGGTGATTCACTCTGCCACAAAATACATCGATGGCCAGGGCAGGGCATTGGGCGGTGCCGTAGTTGGTGGCAAAGAGCACATTGATGCCGTACGACTGTTTATTCGTGCTGCTGGCCCTTATATGAGCCCGTTTAACGCCTGGGTGTTTCTCAAGGGCCTGGAAACCCTGCGCCTTCGAGTGGAGGCTCACTCCGCCAGTGCCATGGTGCTTGCTCAGTGGTTAAATGAACACCCAAAAGTAACCAAAGTTTACTACGCAGGGCTACCAGAACACCCGGGACATGAATTGGCTAAACGGCAGCAGAAAGCATTTGGCGGCGTGGTGGCTTTCGAAATTGACGGTGGTCGCGAACAGGCGTGGCGATTGATCGACAGCACCAAGCTACTGTCTTTGACGGCCAATTTGGGGGACGCTAAAACCACCATTGTTCACCCGGCTACCACAACCCATGGCAGCTTGACCGATGAGCAGCGGGAACAGGCGGGTATTAGCCAGAGCCTGATTCGCGTAGCTGTTGGCCTGGAAGACATTGAAGATATTAAAGCGGATCTGGAACGGGGTTTTAGGGCTATTTGATGCCGCTTTTTTACAGTGCGCATGCAAAAGCTCTATTCTTAAAAACCGGATATTGAGTACTAAAAAAGCAGGGGGATGCTATGAAAGTACTGAAGGTATTATCGATTGTTGTTGTATTGCTGGCTGTAGTAGGGCTTTGCCTGCCGTCGACTACTCATGTGGAGCGTTCCACAGTGATCAAGGCGCCACAAGAAAGGGTCTTTGAGTACGTCAATAACTTTCAGCACTTTAACCAGTGGTCTCCCTGGGCGGCGAAAGACCCAAATACTCGCTATCAATACAGTGGCCCTGAGTCCGGTGTCGGCAGCAAAATGGCCTGGCAAAGCGACAGTGACCAAGTGGGGAGTGGCTCTCAGGAAATTATTAAATCTGAGCCCTATAACTACGTAGAAACCACCCTGGATTTTGGTGCGCAAGGCACCGCAAATGCCAACTATCGCATTACCAGCACTGGGGAGCTAACCAGTATTACCTGGTCGTTTGATACCGACCATGGCTGGAATTTATTGAGCCGAGGATTTGGTTTGATGATGGATGGCATGTTGGGGCCAGACTACGAAACCGGATTGGCAAATTTAAAACGAGTTGTGGAGGGGCAGGAAAGCCTAAAGGGTAATACTCCTTGATTGTTTGTATAGAGTAACTATCAGCTAATTTGGTTTTTGAGATACGTAAAAGCCACTTTATTATTAAGTGGCTTTTTAGTTTGTTAAGCTAATACTTGCTTCAGGATGCAAGTATGTTCAGAAAGAAGATAATTGTAAAAACGGACGACCCTTGGCAGCAACTTCGATTAGGGACGCTTTTAGTTGGTGGCCTGGTTATTGGCTGGTTGTACTTTCTTCAATCCTGGCAAATTCACGCAACTTGGGAATGTTGGCAAGCCTCTGACATCTGGCTGTATGCAGATAGATGGGATGATCCATTTTATCAGTTTGGTTTGGTATTTATACTGATGCTTCTATGGAGCCTCGGTGAATGGCTTTCAAGTTTGGTAAAAAAACGCCATTTGTTGGCCATAATAAGTTTCTCGTTGATAGCATTTTTAAGTGTCATTAACTTTGTTCATTATCGCCACTGGCAGTTTCTTCAACTGCAAAGAGGCTATATCTCTCTCGAAGAGTCTCCCTACAAATTTGAAAAACCTTCTTGGCTCGACATCACCCCATATTCAGGAAAATACACATCTTGGAAAGACTTCGTTGAGTTGCACCGTTGTGAAAAGGGGTTGCCGATTAGCGCTATGACAGCTAAAGAAAAGAGTGATTTAAATAGAAAGTATGTCGAGTATCGTGCACAAGAAATACAGCTTGAT
The DNA here is from genome assembly GCA_024397955.1 of bacterium SCSIO 12696. NCBI lineage: Bacteria > bacterium SCSIO 12696. Next base: position 603,447 of record CP073744.1, on the reverse strand, counting down.
AAATAATGATTGGGTTAAGCAGCCACCTTTAATCGATTCCTGCCACTGCGCTTGGCGCCATAGAGCGCATTATCTGCGGCTTTCATTACTCGTTCAAAAGCGCCGTCATCAACGGTGTTGTCTGCCAAACCCATGCTGACGGTAATGCGAATATTACTTTTACGGCGAGTCGCGCCGCGTTTTTTAATCCCACTTTTTTGTCGTCGGGGACGGTTGCTGCGATCGCGCATAACCATATCGTATTCGGCAATAGCTTGGCGCAGCTTTTCCAGCTCCGCTTCAATTTGTTCTGCATTTTTGCCATTAAACAGCAGGCAAAATTCTTCACCGCCATAACGAAAGGCTTTGCCGCCGCTGCCCACCTCGCGGAGTTTACCTGCCACCACTTTGAGTACCTGGTCGCCCAGATCATGGCCGTGCTTGTCATTAATTTTCTTAAAGTGATCAATATCCACCATCGCCAGGCTGTAGTTGCTGCGCAACTCTCTGGCAGCTTTGTGCAGGGCGCGACGATTGGCAATTTGGGTCAACTCGTCTCGGTAGCCGATATGGAGAAAACTCGATACCTGATTAATCAGCAAAAGCGTGCCGATGGCAGAAAACATCACCGCAGAGATATTAGCCAGCTGGAACCATCCCAATGTTGCCCCGGCAAGCAAAGCACAACCCAACAAGCTGCTATCGGCGTAATTATTCCGCCACAGTAGACGTGCCATGGCTACTAGAAAGGCAGAGATAAACAGGAACGCAGATAAAGTGGGTAATCTCAAGCCATGAAAGCTGGTCGCCAATAGCGCGTTGGATTGCTCACTAAACCACAGTGGGTTTAGTGCAAATAAGCCAGTGATCAACAGGGTGGTTAGTGGTGCTGCCAAAATAGCGGTGATGCCGCTGGGGTGACGCAAGCTGGTGTCGGGCAGTAGCAGCAGGGCGATAATTGCTACTGGAAGCCACAGTGACAACACTGAAAACACCTGCCCGGCAGGCTCTGTATTTAATGACAGCTGCAGGTAGTTACGTATTATCCAATAGCTCAGCAGAGCCAGTACCGCAGCGGCTAACTCTCTGGCTTGCTGAGCCAGCAAGGCAATTAAGGTTGCCAGCGCACAAATGACATAAGGCAGGGGGGCAAGTTGTTCGCGATCCACTGTGGCGGCTTGGGGGAGCACAACGAGTGCTGCAGCCAGGCACAGCAGTGGTGTCATAAAGCGAGCGAGTATCGGCACCATGAGCAAAGACAGGTTATAGCAATGTGGTAAGTGTATGGCTTTGAGTGTTATTGGTAAACACAACAGGTTGGCGGTGTTGTGATTTCACCAATAGGTTAGTCTTTAGCCATAAAAAAACGCCCCGAAGGGCGTTTTGTTTATTCCGGGTAATCGCGCTTTGCGGCCCCGGTATAAAGTTGCCGAGGGCGACCAATTTTATAAGCGTTACTGAGCATTTCATTCCAGTGAGCGATCCAGCCTACAGTGCGGCCGGTGGCGAAAATAACGGTAAACATTTCCACTGGGATGCCCATGGCTTTAAGGATAATGCCAGAATAGAAATCCACATTGGGATAGAGTTTTTTCTCGATAAAGTACTCGTCTTCCAGTGCGATTTGCTCCAGGCGCTTGGCAATTTTCAGCAGCGGATCTTCAACACCCAGTGCTTCCAGAACTTCATCACAGGTCTGCTTCATGATGGTGGCGCGAGGGTCGAAGTTTTTGTACACACGGTGACCGAAGCCCATCAGGCGGAATGGATCATTTTTGTCTTTGGCTCGAGCGACAAATTCATCAATGCGGCTCTCGTCGCCAATTTCCTCAAGCATTGTCAGTACAGCTTCGTTGGCGCCGCCGTGAGCTGGTCCCCACAGAGCGGCAATGCCGGCAGCAATACAGGCAAACGGGTTGGCCCCGGAAGAGCCTGCCAGGCGTACCGTGGAGGTGGATGCATTCTGTTCATGGTCCGCGTGCAACAAAAAGATGCGATCCATAGCGCGAGCCAGGATGGGGTTAACTTCCTTATGTTCACAGGGGGTGTTGAACATCATGTGGAGGAAGTTTTCCGAATAGCTGAGAGAGTTGTCTGGGTAAATATAAGGTTGGCCGATGTAATGCTTGTAGCACATGGCCGCCAGGGTAGGCATTTTGGCAATCAGGCGATGTGCGGAAATCATCCGGTGCTCGGGGTTGGAGATATCCAATGAGTCGTGATAGAAGCTCGACATCGCACCCACCGAACCACACATAATAGCCATGGGGTGGGCGTCATAACGGAAACCATTCAAAAACAGCTCAATAGAGCGGCTTACCATGGTGTGGTAGGTAATGGTGTTGTAAAAGTCGCTCTTTTCTTGTGCGTCTGGCAATTCGCCATTGAGCAGCAGATAGCAAGTCTCGAGGAAGTCCGATTTGGCCGCCAATTGCTCGATGGGATAGCCCCGGTGCAGCAACACACCGTTTGCACCATCAATATAGGTGATTTTTGACTCGCAGGATGCGGTTGCGGTGAAGCCCGGATCAAAAGTAAACAGGCCATTTTTGGCCATGGGGCCTATGTTAATTACATCTTGCCCTGCGGTGCCGCTGTATAGCGGTAGCTCAATTGGGTTATCGAGACCGTCAACGCTAAGTACTGCTTTTCTATCAGACATAAAAACTCCCGTGAGCACCAGATACCACTAAGGGGGTGGGTGTGTAAGAAAATGTCAAGCCAGAAATCGGGAAATCCCTGAAAAACTGGATTATGACCCGGTGAGAAGCTATCGTTTGATAGGTTTTGTGTCAACTCATATTGCGGTTTTGTAGCTGTTTTACAGAGATAAAGTGCTTTATTGAGGATATCATTGCTCAAAGCCCGGCAACTCCGGGAGTTCTGGCGATGAGCATTTGTAATGGCACTGTAACGATCCTATAATCAGCGCGATTTTAAAGGGTGATCGACCCTTTTCAGCTGGATAAAAAAAGCACCATTGTGACACTCTTGCAGCGATGTTGGCGGTGTCATGGCCTCAGCGAATAAAGGCCCTTTTACCTTGCAATTTAAGACAGTACACGAGGGGACATATAGCCAATGGCTGATATAAGAACAATTTCTTTTGATGGCATCGTAGTAGGCGGCGGCGGCGCGGGTATGCGCGCAGCTCTGCAAATGGCTCAATCGGGCTTTAACACCGCAGTAATCACTAAGGTGTTTCCTACCCGTTCACACACCGTATCTGCACAGGGTGGTATCACTTGCTCCATTGCCAGCTCGGACCCCAATGACGATTGGCGCTGGCACATGTACGATACCGTCAAGGGTTCAGACTACATCGGTGACCAAGACGCTATCGAATACATGTGTCAGGTTGGCCCGGAGACGATCTTTGAGCTGGAGCACATGGGCCTGCCATTCTCCCGCACCGAGGAAGGTCGTATTTACCAGCGTCCCTTCGGCGGCCAGTCCAAAGAGTTTGGTGAGGGCGGGCAAGCAGCCCGTACCTGTGCTGCTGCTGACCGTACTGGTCACGCACTGCTGCACACCCTCTACCAGAGCAACCTGAAAAACAACACCACCTTCCTCAACGAGTGGTTTGCGGTTGATTTGGTGAAAAATAGCTCTGGCGCTGTTGTTGGTGTTATTGCCATTAATATCGAAGATGGCGAAGTGGTGTACGTTAAGTCCAAAGCCACGGTATTTGCCACTGGTGGTGCTGGTCGTATTTACGCCTCTACTACTAACGCTCACATCAATACTGGCGACGGTATTGGTATGGCTCTGCGTGCTGGCTTCCCCATGCAAGACATGGAAATGTGGCAGTTCCACCCAACCGGTATTGCCGGTGCCGGTGTACTGGTTACCGAAGGTTGTCGCGGTGAAGGTGGCTACCTGATTAACAAAGACGGCGAGCGCTTTATGGAGCGTTACGCGCCCAACGCCAAAGACCTGGCTGGCCGCGACGTAGTGGCTCGCTCCATGGTATTGGAAATCCTTGATGGTCGTGGCTGTGGTGAAAACGGCGATCACGTTTATCTGAAGCTGGACCACCTGGGTGAAGAAGTTCTGAACAGCCGTTTGCCCGGCATTATGGAACTGTCGAAAACTTTTGCTCACACCGACCCGGCCAAAGACCCGATTCCGGTAGTGCCTACTTGTCACTACATGATGGGTGGCATCCCCACCAATGTGAATGGCCAGGCTCTGACCCAAGACGAAAATGGCAACGACGTGGTTATCCCAGGCTTCTACGCCTGTGGTGAAGCCGCTTGTGTTTCCGTTCACGGTGCCAACCGCCTGGGCGGTAACTCGCTGCTTGACCTGGTGGTATTCGGTCGCGCTTCTGGTTTGTTTATCGAGAAGCAGCTGCGTGAAGGCATCGAGTTGGATGAAGCCACTGATGCGGATATTGAAGCGGCCATGGCTCGCCTCAATCGCGTAAATAACACCAACGATGGTGAAGGTGCTGCCGAACTGCGTACCGAACTGCAAAGCATTATGCAGAACCACTTTGGCGTATTCCGCCGCGGTGACTTTATGAAAGAGGGCATTGAGAAGCTGGCGGATTTGCGCAAGCGCATCGAGAATGTTCGCCTGGACGACAAGAGTTCAGCGTTCAATACCGCTCGCATCGAGGCCTTGGAACTGCAGAACCTGTTGGAAGTGGCCGAAGCCACTGCCGTTGCAGCGGAAGAGCGTGAAGAGTCTCGCGGCGCCCACGCTCGGGAAGACTTCCAAGAGCGTGACGACGAAAATTGGCTGTGCCACTCCCTGTACTTCCCGGCGGACAAGCGTGTTGCCAAGCGCGATGTGAACTTTACGCCGAACACTGTGGATACCTTCCAGCCTAAAGCACGTACTTACTAAGCACCTGAAAGTTAAGTACCTGAAAGAGCAAGGTGCCTAAAAGAACAAGAGGGCAGTTACTATGTTGAATGTTGAAATTTATCGCTACAACCCGGAAACCGATCGCGCTCCCTACATGAAGAGCTATCAGGTGGACACCAAGGGTCGCGATCTGATGATTTTGGACGTGCTTGAGCTATTAAAGGCTCAAGACGCCAGCTTGGCTTATCGCCGTTCCTGTCGCGAAGGGGTATGCGGCTCCGACGGCATGAACATGAATGGCAAAAATGGCTTGGCCTGTATCAAGCCGTTGTCCGAGGTGGCTCCCAACGGCAAGTTGGTGCTGCGCCCCTTACCTGGCCTGCCGGTGATTCGCGATCTGGTAGTGGACATGAGCCAGTTCTACGCCCAGTACCGCAAAGTAGAGCCTTATCTGCAAAACGACACTCCGGTAGAGGGTATCGAGCGCAAACAATCCCCCGAAGATCGTGAGAAGCTGGATGGTCTCTACGAGTGTATTTTGTGCGCTTGCTGTTCCACCTCCTGCCCGTCGTTCTGGTGGAACCCGGACAAATTTATTGGTCCTGCAGGCCTGTTGCAGTCCTACCGTTTCCTCGCAGACAGCCGCGACACGGTTACCGAAAAGCGCCTGGAAAACCTGAGTGACCCATTCAGTGTGTTCCGTTGCCACACTATTCAGAACTGTGTGGCGGTGTGCCCGAAAGGCTTGAACCCCACAAAAGCGATTGGCCATATCCGTCATATGCTATTGTCCAATAAGTCCTGATGTGGTGCTTGTCTCGCTCTTCCATGGCTTGTCAGTCCTGGAAGAGCGACGGATTCAAATATCCATTTTGGCAGTGAGCAGTTGTCACTTTGACATTGGGTTTAAACACTACATTGAGGAATAAATAGCGATGCCAGAAAGCATCATGGAGCAGTTTATCCGCAGCAGCCACTTTTCCGGTGGCAATGCCGATTATGTGGAAGCGCTCTACGAAAATTACCTACACGATCCCAATGGCGTGCCAGACGAATGGCGCGCCTTTTTTGATTCTTTACCCCGCGTAAATGGTGGTGGCCCGGATGTTTCCCACGCCACTATCCAGCAGCATTTTGAGCTGCTTGGGCGGCGCAAAGCGCGCAAAGGCCCAGCCCCCGGTTCCGGTGGCGTCAACATCGAGCACGAGCGCAAGCAAGTAAAAGTTCTGCAACTCATCAGCGCTTATCGCTCGCGCGGCCATCTCAAGGCCAAACTTGATCCGCTGGGCTTGGCGAAACGCCCAGGCTCTCCAGACTTGGATTTGCAATTCCATGGCCTCAATAGCGCTGATCTGGACACCACTTTCCAAACGGGCTCTTTATTTATTGGCAAGGACGAAGCCACGCTGCGGGAAATCGTGCAGTCGCTGGAAGAAACCTATTGCGGCAGTGTCGGTCCGGAAGTGGGCTACCTCACCGACCTTTCTGAAAAGCGCTGGTTACAGCAGCGGGTGGAAAGCGTTCACTCTCGCCCCAATTACGACAGCAGCGCTCGTATCGACGTATTGCAGCGTTTGACGGCAGCTGAAGGTCTGGAAAAACACCTGGACTCCAAATACCCGGGCACCAAACGCTTCGGTTTGGAGGGTGGCGAGAGCCTGATTCCCATGCTCGACGGCCTGATTCGTCGCGGTGGTGAATACGGCGCCAAGGAAATGGTATTAGGTATGGCTCACCGAGGCCGGCTCAATGTATTGGTGAACGTACTGGGTAAAAACCCGGCAGAGCTGTTTGAAGAGTTTGAAGGCAAAAAGCTGGTTAATACCTCTGGTGACGTGAAATACCACCAGGGCTTCTCTTCCAATGTGATGACCCCCGGTGGCGAAGTGCATTTGGCGCTGGCTTTCAACCCGTCGCACCTGGAGATTGCCTGCCCAGTGGTAGAGGGTTCCTGCCGCGCGCGTATGGATCGTCGTGACGACCCAGAGGGCAGCAAGGTAGTGCCTATCCTGATTCACGGCGACGCCGCATTTGCCGGCCAGGGCGTGGTGATGGAAACCTTCCAGATGTCCCAAACCCGGGCTTACAAAACCGGCGGCTCTATTCATATTGTGCTCAACAACCAGGTGGGCTTTACCACCAGCCGCAAAGAGGATGCTCGCTCTACCGAGTATTCCACTGAAATTGCCAAAATGGTTCAGGCTCCGATCATTCATGTGAATGGAGATGACCCGGATGCGGTGATGTTTGCCACCATGTTGGCCATGGATTACCGCTACGAGTTCAAGAAAGACATCGTTCTCGACCTGGTGTGCTACCGCCGTCGCGGCCACAACGAAACCGATGAGCCATCAGCTACCCAACCGCTGATGTACAAGAAGATTCGCACTCACAAAACCACTCGCGCCCTGTACGCCGAGCAGCTGGTGAAAGAGGGTGTAATTTCCGACGCTCAGGGTACCCAGTTCCTCAACGACTACCGCTCAGCACTGGATAATGGCGAAGACGTTACCCACAACTTGGTGTTAGAGCCCAAAGAAGTGATGCACGTGGACTGGCGGCCTTACCTGGGCCACAACTGGCTGGTGCCCGGAGATACCAGCTACGACTTGCACAAACTTCAGGATGTGGCCAAGCGCATCAGCACCGTGCCAGATGGCGTTGTTATCCAGCGCCAAGTTAACAAAATCTATGACGATCGCCGCAAAATGGCCGGTGGTGCACTGCCTTTGAACTGGGGTATGGCGGAACTGCTGGCCTACGCCACGTTATTGGAAGAGGGCTATCAGGTACGTATGACCGGTCAGGACATTGGCCGTGGTACCTTCTCACACCGCCATGCGGTTGTGCACAACCAGAAAGACGGTGAATCCTATGTACCGCTGCAAAACCTGTCGGCGGCTCAGCCTCGCTTTGATATTTACGACTCCTATCTGTCGGAAGAGGCGGTGCTGGCGTTTGAGTATGGCTATGCCACTACGCAACCCAACGGCTTGACCATCTGGGAAGCGCAGTTTGGTGATTTCGCCAACGGTGCCCAGGTGGTGATCGATCAGTTTATTACCAGTGGTGAGCACAAGTGGGGCCGTCTCTGTGGCCTGACTATGTTGTTGCCTCACGGTTATGAAGGGCAGGGGCCTGAGCACTCTTCAGCGCGCCTGGAACGCTACCTGCAATTGTGTGCAGAACACAATATTCAGGTATGTATTCCCACAACACCGGCCCAGGTATTCCACATGCTGCGTCGCCAGGCGGTGCGCCCCATGCGTCGCCCATTGGTGGTAATGAGTCCGAAATGGATTCTGCGCCACAAGCTGGCTACCTCTTCCCTGGAGGATCTGGCCAATGGCAGCTTCCACTCAGTGATTGGTGACAATCAAGTGGACCCTGCGAAAGTAACGCGCCTGGTGATGTGTAGCGGTAAGGTTTACTACCACCTGTTGGAAGAGCGTATGGAGCGTGGCATCGAAGACGTTGCTCTGGTGCGCCTGGAACAGCTGTATCCGTTCCCGGACGATGAGCTTTCGGCGGTGATTGACCAGTTTAAAAACCTGACTTCGGTGGTTTGGTGTCAGGAAGAACCGGTGAACCAGGGTGCCTGGTACAGCAGTCAGCACCATATGCGCCGCATCCTGCACAAGTTCTATCCAGATATTTACTTGGATTATGTAGGGCGTGACGCTTCTGCAGCACCAGCGGCGGGCTATATGTCCACCCACCTGGAAGAACAACAACGCTTTGTACGAGCAGCATTGACCACCTCCTAGGTGGCGGCTGTAGCCAATAATTAACTGAAAAAAACCAAGGAACAAAACAATGTCAGTCGAAATCAAGGCCCCGACATTTCCAGAGTCTGTTCAAGAGGGTTCCATTGCCACTTGGCACAAACAACCGGGTGAAGCGGTAAGCCGCGACGACCTGCTGGTAGACATCGAAACCGATAAGGTTGTACTGGAGGTGGTAGCCCCCCAGGATGGTGTCCTCCAGGAAATCCTAAAAGCCGAGGGCGATACGGTTCTCAGCAACGAGGTGATTGCGCGTATTGAGGCTGGCGCAGCCGCTGCTCCCAGTGCCGCACCGGCTGCAGACGCTGCACCTCAAGCGGAAGCGCCTGCCGCTGATGGCGAGAAGCCAGTTGCCCCGGCCGCTCGCAAGTTGGCAGAAGAGCGCGGTATCGACCCGCAGCAAGTTACCGGTACTGGCAAGAATGGCCTGGTCACCAAAGAAGACGTGGTTGCTCACAAAGGTGCTGCCGCCCCAGCGGCTCCAGCGGCTCCCGCTGCTGCAGAGCCGGCAGTAGTCCCCGGTGAACGGGTTGAAAAACGTGTGCCCATGAACCGCATGCGCGCCCGTATCGCCGAGCGCCTGTTGGACGTTACCCAGAGCACTGCCATGCTCACCACGTTTAACGAAGTGGATATGCACCGGGTGATGGACCTGCGCGCTCAGTTCAAAGACGCCTTTATAAAAGCCCACGATGGTACCAAGCTGGGCTTTATGGGCTTTTTTGTGCGCGCAGCGGTAGAAGCCCTGAAGCGCTTCCCGTCAGTCAACGCTTCTATCGATGGCAAAGACATCGTTTACCACGACTATCAGGATGTGAGTGTCGCAGTATCTACTGAGCGTGGCCTGGTGGTACCGGTACTGCGCGATGCCGACCAAATGAGCATTGCCAATATCGAAGCCAAAATTGCTGAATTGGGTGGCAAAGCTCGCGATGGCAAACTGACCATTGATGAAATGACTGGTGGCACCTTCACCATCACCAATGGCGGCGTGTTCGGTTCGCTGCTGTCTACACCGATTATCAACTCACCGCAGACCGCCATTCTGGGCATGCACAGCATTCAGCAACGCCCTGTGGCTGAGAACGGTGAAGTGGTGATTCGCCCGATGATGTACCTGGCCCTGTCCTACGATCACCGCCTGATTGACGGTAAAGAGGCGGTGCAATTCCTGGTGGCGATTAAAGAAATGATTGAGAATCCGGCCAAGATTCTTTTGGAAATATAAGTTTCTCGAGATTTAACTTTAACTTATCGATATAAATTATTGATTTAGGATATAAAAATGTCTGACAAATACGATGTCGTAGTGATCGGCTCCGGCCCGGCAGGGTATGTGGCTGCCATTCGTGCAGCCCAGCTTGGCTTGAAAACCGCCTGCGTCGAAAAGTGGCAGAAAGACGGCAAAATGGTCAACGGTGGCACTTGCTTGAACGTGGGCTGTATTCCCTCTAAAGCGCTGCTGGATAGCTCCCACAAGTACCACGAGGCAGCCCACGCTTATCAATCTCACGGCATTGGCACCGGTGACGTTACTGTCGATGTGCCCGCAATGATTGCTCGCAAGGAAAAAATTGTCGCGCAAATGGCGGGTGGTATTTCCGGCTTGTTCATGGCCAATGGCGTAACTTCTGTGTTTGGTGCCGGCCGCCTGTTGGCTGGCCGCAAGGTGGAAGTGACGGCTGCTGATGGCAGCGTGCAAACTTTGGAAGCAGACAACGTCATCATCGCCACTGGTTCTCTGCCCATTAATATCCCCGTTGCCCCCGTGGACAACGACGTGATTATCGATTCCACCGGTGCGTTGGAATTACAGGAAGTGCCCAAGCGCCTGGGTGTGATTGGTGCTGGTGTCATCGGCCTGGAACTGGGCAGCGTTTGGGGTCGCCTGGGTTCCGAAGTGGTGGTGCTGGAAGCGCTGCCAGACTTCCTGGCGATGATGGACAAACAAATTGCCAAAGAATCCCTGAAAATCTTCAAGAGCCAGGGCCTGGATATTCGCATGGGCGCCCGTGTTACCGGCAGTGAAGTCAAAGACGGCCAGGTGACAGTGAGCTACGAAAATGGCGAAGGTACTCAACAGGAAACCTTTGACAAGCTGATCGTTTGCGTTGGCCGCCGTCCTTATACCGAAGGCCTGCTGGCTCCAGACAGCGGTGTTAACTTGGACGAGCGCGGCTTTATTTTCGTCGACGACTACTGTGCCACCAACGCCCCTGGCGTATGGGCGGTGGGCGATGTGGTTCGCGGCCCGATGTTGGCTCACAAAGGCTCGGAAGAGGGTGTCATGGTGGCTGAGCGCATCGCCGGTCAGAAAACCGCTATGAACTACGACATCATCCCCAATGTGATCTATACCCACCCAGAGATTGCCTCTGTAGGTCTTACCGAAGAAGAAGTGAAACAGTCCGGTGAGCCCTACGAAGTGGGCACTTTCCCATTTATGGCCATTGGCCGAGCGGTGGCTGCAGATCAGGCAGAAGGCATGGTGAAAATAGTGGCCCACGCTGAGACCGATCGTGTTCTGGGTTGCCACATTGTTGGCCCCAGCGCTGCCGATTTGGTGCAGCAGGTAGCCATTGCCATGGAATTTGGCTCCAGTGCAGAAGATATTGGTATGACCGTATTTGGCCACCCAACCTTCTCCGAGGCAGTGAAAGAAGCAGCTCTGGCTGTGCATGGCCATGCCATTCACATGCCCAATCGCAAAAAACGCAAGTAAATTCCGGGAGGTGGAAGGTAACACTTCCATCTCACATCTCACGTTCAACAGAGATTTAATGATATGAACCTACACGAATATCAAGGGAAGCAGCTGTTTGCCGAATACGGTTTGCCAGTTTCTGCGGGCATTGCCTGCGAAACTGCCGCTGAAGCGGTGGCGGCTGCAAAAGAAATCGGTGGCGACACCTGGGTAGTTAAAGCCCAGGTACACGCTGGTGGCCGCGGCAAAGCCGGCGGTGTAAAACTGGTTTCCAACTACGACGACGTAGAAGCCTTTGCCAAACAATGGCTGGGCAAGAACCTGGTGACTTACCAGACAGACGCCAACGGCCAACCTGTGAGCCGTATCCTGGTGGAAACTTGCACCGATATCGCCAACGAGCTGTACCTGGGTGCGGTAGTTGACCGTTCCACTCGCCGTATCGTTTTCATGGCCTCTACTGAAGGCGGTGTAGAGATCGAGAAAGTGGCGGAAGAAACCCCTGAGAAAATCCTCAAGGCAGAAGTCGATCCGCTGGTAGGTGCTCAGCCTTACCAAGGCCGCGACCTGGCATTCCGTCTGGGTCTGGAAGGTGTGCAGGTGAAGCAATTCACCCAAATCTTCCTGGGTCTGGCAAAAATGTTCGAAGAAAAAGATCTGGCGCTGTTGGAAATCAACCCGCTGGTAATCACTGACGAAGGCAACCTGCACTGCCTGGACGCCAAAATCGTCATCGACTCCAACGCCCTGTACCGCCAGAAAGCGGTTAAAGAAATGCACGACCCTTCTCAGGAAGACGCTCGCGAAGCACACGCTGCCCAGTGGGACCTGAACTACGTAGCGTTGGACGGTAACATCGGTTGTATGGTGAACGGTGCTGGCCTGGCCATGGGCACCATGGACATCGTTAAACTGCACGGTGGTCAGCCTGCCAACTTCCTTGACGTAGGTGGCGGCGCTACCAAAGAGCGCGTTATCGAAGCCTTTAAGATCATTCTCTCTGACGACAGCGTGGAAGCGGTATTGATCAATATCTTTGGCGGCATCGTGCGCTGTGACCTGATTGCCGAAGGCGTAATCGGTGCGGTTGAAGAAGTGGGCGTACAAGTGCCTGTGGTAGTTCGTCTGGAAGGCAACAACGCCGAACTGGGCGCCAAGGTATTGGCAGACAGTGGCCTCAACATCATTGCCGCAACCAGCCTGACCGATGCAGCACAGCAAGCGGTAAAAGCCGCTGCTGGCAACTGAGTGGAGAAGTAGACCATGAGTATTTTGATTAACAAAGACACCAAAGTAATCTGCCAGGGCTTTACTGGCGCCCAGGGCACTTTCCACTCTGAGCAAGCCATTGAATACGGCACAAATATGGTTGGCGGTGTAACTCCCGGCAAAGGCGGTCAACAGCACTTGGGCTTGCCTGTGTTTAACACTGTTGCCGATGCGGTTGCAGAAACTGGTGCAGAAGCGTCCGTTATCTACGTACCTGCGCCGTTCTGTAAGGACTCCATCCTGGAAGCGGCCAATGCAGGCATCAAGCTGATTGTGTGCATCACCGAAGGCATCCCAACTCTGGATATGTTGGAAGCCAAGGTTAAGTGTGACGAACTGGGCGCGCGCCTGATCGGCCCTAACTGCCCCGGCGTTATCACTCCAGGCGAATGTAAAATTGGTATTATGCCTGGCCACATTCACCAGCCCGGTAAAGTGGGTATCGTTTCTCGCTCTGGTACTTTGACCTACGAAGCGGTTAAACAAACCACCGACTTCGGTTTTGGTCAGTCTACCTGTGTGGGTATTGGCGGCGACCCGATTCCCGGCTCCAACTTTATCGACATTCTGGAAATGTTTGAAAAAGATCCGGCTACCGAAGCCATCGTAATGATTGGTGAAATCGGTGGTACCGCTGAGGAAGAGGCGGCAGCTTACATTAAAGAGAATGTTAGCAAGCCCGTGGTTTCTTACATTGCTGGTGTTACTGCACCTCCCGGAAAGCGCATGGGCCACGCCGGTGCCATCATTTCCGGTGGTAAAGGCACTGCCGACGAGAAATTCGCTGCCCTGCAGGATGCCGGAGTAAAAACCGTTCGAAGCCTGGCGGACATTGGCGAAGGTTTGAAGGAAATTACCGGTTGGTAAATAAAAAAAGGGCAGCTTGAGCTGCCCTTTTTTTTAATGGTAAAGTCTTAATTAATATAATGCAGGCCCGTTTCAAACACATAAAAACTTGACTGGTTGTTCGTTATAAAGCTTTCCTTGCAAATAGGAATTTAAAATATAATCAAGGAGTAAACATGAAAAAATTTTTATGCTTATTGGCATCTGTAGCTACTCTATTCTTGACCGCATGCGCCACCAATCCTCAATACCCAGTTTCTCTCTCACATGGGGAATTAGTGAGAGGTGAAAAAGTTGGTATATACATTGACAAGCTTCCTGAAGTTAATACCGGTTTCCCTGGTGCTGACTGCCTGCTGTGCATAGGCGTTGCCTCTGCCGCGCATACAGCCCTTACAGCTCATGTTAAATCATTGTCAGCGGATGATTTTCTCACAGTCGCTGAGGGCCTAAATAATGAAATCAGCAGAGTTGGGAGCTCGGTAGTTCCAATAGAAGAAAGTATCAACTTTCGTAAATTACCCAAACATAAGACCAAAGAGCTAAACTTTGCTAAGAAAAACTTTTCCTCTTTCAAGAAAAAATATGATATCGGCAGCTTGCTTGTCATAGACATAAATGCTATCGGAGTTCATAGAGGGTATGCATCTTATGTTCCGACTGGTGATCCTCAAGCCGTTCTCTTAGGTACAGCTTACATGGTTGACTTAGAAACAAATGCCTATCGCTGGTATAAGCCTATTAGCATATATCGAAGTGCTGAAGGTGATTGGAAGGAAAAGCCAAGCTATCCAGGCCTCACAAATGCTTTCTATCAGGTTATTGAGCAGGGTAAGGATGAAATTCTTTCTCCTTTTCGCGCTGTAGAACCTGTTAGTCAAAGCGAAGACTGAGTTAGTAGCTATACAAAAAGGGAGGGGCTTATGAGGTTTGCAATTCTTCTAATCGGCATTGTTCTTACATCTGGTTGTTCCGGCGTAAAGAAACAAGAAAATATTTCGATATTGCCGGTCCCTCCGTTTGATAGGCTGTATGTCAAAAATATGCACCCTGAAAAGCCCCTTTTTTTAGGAAAAATTGATCGAACAAAAGAAGATGGGCGATCTGGATCAATTATGTATCCAGGTCAAAACGGTGCAGCATTTCTAGCTTCGGTGCTGACACATGCGGCTATAAATTCCGGTGTCCAGAAGGCCAGAAAGAAAGAGAAACAGGAACGTGCGAACAAAGTGTGGGAGTCATACCAAGGCGTTACAAATCAGACGAGCTTTGATGCACTAGTACCAAGCTCACTTAAATTGGATTCTGGCAAAGTCATTGAGGCCTTTCCTTACAGTCTTAAAGAGCCAGCTGAAAACTCTTGGGTTGCAGAAGTATCTCCTGTGTTTTACATGTCTGACAAGAAAAATTCTTTAACTCTTAAAAGTGAAGTTTCTTTTAGTCAGTCTAGCAATCCAAGTTCGAAAAAAATTAAAGTCACAGCCATCTACATTTCAGACGAAAATTCTATGGACCTTACGGGGGTCCATTCCTCTGAGCAGTCGCACCTAATAGATATATTTAAATCTATGTTTTCAAGAACCCTTGCTATGGCTTCAAACTTTTCAGAAGGTTTGTACGATAGTGGTCAAAAAGAAAAATCTGAGACATTAAGATATCTCGAAGACAGCCAAAAGAAAGTTGAGCGAGGCAAGGTTATATCTATTAATGATGAACGAGTGGTGTTTTTCACTTTGCGCGACGAAGTTAAGTCAGCGCCATTATACTTTGAATAAATGCATTTCTGACTTATAGCCAGCCACAGCCTTTAAGTAGGATTTTGGCTATATGTGAATATTTTGATAATTTTATTTCTATGTCTGTCATTCCATACATCCAAGTTGAAACTGCCCCCAACCCCAATGCTGCAGTTATCTGGCTTCATGGCCTGGGTGCGAGTGGCCACGACTTTGAGCCGGTAGTGCCGGAATTAAAGTTGCCACAAGAGCTGGCGGTACGGTTTGTCTTTCCCCATGCACCAGAAATGCCGGTTACTATCAATGGCGGCTACGTTATGCCTGCCTGGTACGATATTTTGGAAATGAATATCGACCGCAAAGTGGATGCTGCGCAATTGCGTGCCTCTGCAGACGCTGTAGAAAAGCTAGTGGAGCAGCAAGTAGAGCAGGGCATCGATAGCCGCAATATTATTCTTGCGGGCTTTTCCCAGGGTGGAGCGGTGGCCTACGAATTAGCACTGCGATATGGAAAGCCACTAGGAGGTTTGCTAGCGCTATCCACGTACTTTGCCACCGCCGACGATATCGAATTTTCCGAGGCCAATAAGAGTTTGCCTATTCAAATAATGCACGGCACTCGCGACCCGGTGGTGCCGGAATTGCTGGGGCAAAAAGCCAATCAGTTGTTGCGTAGCAAAGGCTATTCAGTGGGTTACAAAACCTATCCTATCGAACACAATGTCAGCTTGCCGGAGATTTTGGATATTGGGGAGTGGTTGGCATCTGTTTTGAAGCAATAATTCATAGTACTTAGCATTATGGAAATATCTTTTCCGAAAACACTTGATGAATTTAAAAGCCTTGTGGAAAAGTTGGATATTCAATGTCCAGAGCAATGGACTTACGCTTCTGAATATAAAGAAGAAGATATTGTGGAGTTTCTTTTTCTTTATGGTCTGTGGGAGTACATAGGCAAGTTTACTCCAGATAGGTATACACCAGAGTCTATTTCTCGTTATAGAAAATGGGCAGAAGAAGTTGAGTTTCGTCAGTTTGAACCCTATGTACCTATTACTGAAAAATTAATAAAGAAAGGTGTAACACCTGAAGAAATATCAGAATTAGTAATGCATGAAGCAGGAGGCTTAGCATTTAATTTTTGTTATGCAGTTGATGACACAGGCTATTATTCGAAAGACCATAAAAATTTAGGTTTGTATATAGAAGATGCGGCTGGGGCTCCTGAGCCAGAAGGTAGAATGGGCTGCCTGCATGAAATTCTTTTCATGGCACGCCCAAGGTCTTATCCAACCGCATCCGACTGATTTTCTGGCAGTGCTTTATCAAACGCGCCCAACGTATTGCAGTGTTCCCAAATCGAATTCAGTATTGGATATCTATTCATATCGAGCTTAAACCGCAACGCGTTATAAATCTGCGGAACCAGTACCACATCGGCCAGTGTCAACTTGTCGCCGAATAAAAAGGCACCTTTGCTGCCATATTGTTTTGCCCGTATCTCTAACGAGGAAAAGCCTTTACCAATCCATTGGTGAATCCAGTTTAGCTTCTGGCTTTCATTGGCATTCAGCTCACCAGTGATGTATTTTTGAATACGCAAGTTGCATAGGGGATGAATGTCGCAGGCGATATCGTAGGCTAGAGCCAATACTTGCGCACGTTCCGCATAATTTTCTGGCAGTAAGGGAGGAGTGGGGTAGCGGTTTTCAATATAGCCGAGGATGGCCATGGATTGGTTAATAACCAAATCGCCATCCACCAGCGTCGGTATCAGCTGTGCTGGATTTAGCTCTGTGTAGCTAGCGCTAAACTGCTGGCCACCGTCTTTAACCAGGTGGACGGACTCCTGTTCGTAGTTCACACCTTTTAAATTGAGAGCGATGCGAACCCGGTAAGCAGCGGAGGATCGCCAGTAGCCGTAGAGTTTCATTTTTCGTCCCATTCTTTGAGTGTTATTAGCTGTTTACCAACAAACTGCTGGCATGTCTGTCTTGTCTAAACGATTACAGCTTAGCAGGGAGTACCGTACCAATTACTTCGCCGAAACCGATCCGCACCACGCCGTCGCGCTCGCAATAGCCGCGCATAATCACGCTGTCGCCATCTTCCAGGAAGGTGCGTTGTTCGCCGTTGGGCAGGGTGATGGCTTGTTTGCCGCCGCGGCTCAGCTCCAGCAGGGAGCCCGCTTCTTCATGCTCTGGACCAGACTGGGTGCCAGAGCCCAGCAGGTCGCCGGGCTGCATGGCGCAGCCATTCACGGTGTGGTGAGCCACCATTTGCGCCACGGTCCAGTAGCTGTGCTTAAAGCTGGACTCGGACAGTTTGGCAGGGATTTCACCGGCGCTGCGCATTTGTTCGGTTTCGATAAGGCATTCCAATTGAATATCCATACTGCCATGTTCATTGTTGAAGTCACTGCTTAGGTAGGGCAGCGGCTGTGGGTCGTTCTCTGGGCGTGTAAATGCGCTACGGAACGGTGCCAGGGCCTCGGTGGTGATAATCCATGGCGATACGGTAGAGGCAAAGTTCTTCGCCAGAAATGGCCCCAGAGGCTGATATTCCCAGGCTTGCAGGTCACGGGCCGACCAGTCATTAAACAGGCACAGGCCAAATACATGGTCTTCGGCGTTTTCAATATCCACGCGCTCGCCCAGAGTATTGCCTTCGCCGATGTAGATACCCATTTCCAGTTCGTAGTCCATACGCTTGCAGGGGCCGAAACTGGGCTCTACGGCATCTGGCGCTTTGGTTTGACCGACCGGGCGCGGGAATGCCTGGCCGGATACATCAACGGTAGAGGCGCGGCCGTGATAGCCGATAGGTACCCACTTGTAGTTGGGCAGTAGTGGATTGTCCGGACGGAACAGGGAACCCACAGCAGTGGCGTGATGGATCGAGGTGTAGAAGTCAGTGTAGTCACCGATTACACAGGGCAGGTCATACTCCACCTCAGTCATAGGCACGAGGCACTTTTCCACCTCGGCTTGCTTGTCTGAGCCACTGCGCAAGGCGTGGGATAACGCCAGACGCAGAGCCGAGTTGGCCTCTTTTCCCATACCCATCAGCAGGTTGAGAATTGGCTCTCCAGCCGCTTCACAGGCTTCCTGAGCCAGATTGTCGAAAATCCCAGCAATGGCCAGTGCCTGCATATCAATGACTTGATCACCAATGGCGACGCCGCCGCGAAATTCTTCGTCGCTGTCCGCGCGACGGAATACTGAAAATGGCAGATTCTGGATGGGAAAGTCGCTGCCTTGAGCGGAGTCAACCCAACTGGTTAGTAAAGCATCGTGGGTTTCGTTGAGTAGGGAGGCCATTATTTACTCTCTTATTGGTTGTCGCCGGTTGAGAAGGGGTTACAGATCCGTATTGCCGGTAAAGTGTTTGGTTAAGCCATTCCAGCAATCCAAATAATCCTGCTGTCGCTGCTTACACTCCAGCGCGTACTTGGTAGGCTGGATGACGTAGCGGGATTCAAACATAAAGGCCATGGTGGCCTGTTGTTTTTCTGGCGCCAGATCGCTGTTGCTCGCTTTTTCAAATACCGCTGCTTCCGGGCCATGAGGCGACATGCAGTTATGCAAACTGGAGCCGCCTGGCACAAAGCCTTCTTCCTTTGCGTCAT
This sequence comes from bacterium SCSIO 12696, assembly GCA_024397955.1. Classification (NCBI taxonomy): domain Bacteria; species bacterium SCSIO 12696. The sequence goes on along the minus strand of CP073744.1, from coordinate 584,685 downwards.
ACACCCCGTAAATCAGACCCATGTATTCACTCATCACATTGCGGTGATACCAGGGCGGACGAAAGGTATTCTCTGCCACCATCCAGCGTGGTGGAAAGATCACAAAATCCAAGTTGGCTACGCCTTCAGTGTCCGATGGCGACGACAGCACCGTAAAAATAGACGGGTCTGGGTGATCGTAGCTGATGGTGCCCATGGTGTTAAAGCGTTCCAGATAGTACTTGTAGGGTGCGGAGTTGCCCACCCAGGCCACCACATCCAGGGGAGAGTGATCAATGTCGCAACTAAACAGATTGCCGCCAAATTTGCACGCCAGCTGGAAATTCCCTTCAAGGTCTTCGTAGGCGGCTACCGGGTATTTGAAATCCCGGTCATTGGCGTAGCCGTCGGAACCCACCGGGCCGCGCTCAGGCAACACCATGGGAGCGCCGTAGTTTTCGCACAGATAGCCACGAGCCTGTTCGTCCAACAACTCCACACGGAACTTAATGCCTCGTGGAATCACCGCAATGTCGCCGGCCTTGATGGCGAGAATGCCACATTCGGTGTGCAGTGCCAGAGCACCCATCTGCGGCACAAACAGCAGCTCGCCGTCGGCGTTGTAGAAGTAACGGTCTTCCATGGAGCGGTTGATACGGTAATGGTGAATACCAATACCGACCTGACTGCCCAGGTCACCATTAGCGGCCATGGTTACCAGGCCATCGACAAAGTCTGTGGGCTCTGCGGGCACCGGCAGCGGGTTCCAGCGGTACATGGTGGGCGGGGTGACCACTTCGGTAATGGGTGCACTGCGCACCAGGCCTTGGTCAATCTGGCGGTACTCTCCTTGAGCCACTGATGGGCGAATGCGGTAGAACCAAGTGCGGCGGTTTTGGTGGCGCGGTGCTGTGAAAGCAGTGCTGGTAAATTTTTCCGAGTACAGGTCGTAAGGCACTTTTTGTGGCGAAAACCTGCCTTGGGGCAAGGCGCCGGGCAAGGCTTCGGTTTCGTGTTCGTTGTCGAAACCGGAGAGGTATTTCAGGTCGTCGTATTGATGGGGCATACGAAGATTCCTTGTTGTTTTTAAAAGCGCGTCAAAGGCGCGCGGGGATGACGGCTCAACAATTAGTCCAGCACACCGCGACGAATCTGGTCTTCTTCGATGGATTCAAACAGCGCCTGGAAATTGCCTTCACCAAAGCCGTCGTTGCCTTTGCGCTGAATGATTTCAAAGAACACCGGACCAATAACAGTTTGGGTAAAAATCTGTAGCAGAATACCACTGGATTCTGGATCGCCATCCACCAGAATTTGCAGTTCACGCATATCGTCGATATTTTCTCCATGGCCTTTAACTCGGCTATCTACTTTCTCGTAGTAAGTGTCTGGGGTGGGCATAAAGTCCATGCCTTTGGCGCGGAGGTTACGCACAGTCTGGTAAATGTCTTCGGTGGATAGGGCGATATGCTGAATGCCTTCTCCATTGTATTCCTTCAGGTATTCCTCAATCTGGGATTTGTCATCAGAGGATTCGTTGATGGGAATACGAATTTTGCCGCAGGGGGCAGTCATGGCCTTGGATACCAGTCCGGTCTGCTTACCCGTGATATCGAAGTAGCGGATTTCCCGGAAATTGCCGATATTTTCATAGAAGCTGGCCCACTTGCCCATATTGCCCTGCTGTACGTTATGGGTAAGGTGATCCAGATCCAACAGGCCACCTTCATTGGCGGCGACAGTGTCTTGCCAACCCTCGTAGAATTTAAAGTCTATGTCATAGATTTCGCCGTTATCGCCATAGCGATCCACAAAATACAGAGTGCTGTTGCCAATGCCATATACCGCGGGAATATGCAGCTCCATAGCTCCAATATCGGATGTAAACAGTTTGGCGCCGTTCTCCAGAGCGTATTGGTGAGCAGTGGCAGCGTCTTTTACGCGAAAAGCCATGCCACAAACACTGGGGCCGTGTTTGGCCGCAAACTCCGCGGCTTGCGATGAAGGCTGTGCGTTAACAATAAAGTTGATGTCACCCTGTTTAAACAACCACGCCTCTTTGCTGCGGTGTTTCGCCACTTCAGAAAATCCCAGCAGTTGAAACAACTCTTTTAACTGGCCAATACCCTCAGCGGAGGGAGCTGTATATTCAACAAATTCAAACCCATCGGTGCCGAGGGGGTTTTCTGCAGCGAGTTCTACGCTCATTGGATGCCCTTAATTGCGTGGTTAAGATGTAAAAGTGTCGCAAAAGGGCGCTGTTATTGCTCACTTTTTACCGCAAAACTACCGACTTATAATTTTTGTATTTTGTAAATATATTTGTACATTAAAAACTTTAGATTATTGTTTTTATTGTTTTTATTGTTTTTATTGTTCTTTTTGTGGTTTTCCAATGCCGTAGTCGCGAAGTTTATTGGCAATGGCTGTGTGCGATATGCCCAGTCGCTGAGCCAGTTTTCGAGAGGAGGGGTAGGCGGGGTACAGGCGTTGTAAAAGTTCAGCTTCATAGCCTTTTACAGCCGCTTCCAGTGTGGTGACATGCTCCCTGTTCACAAGCCCCCATTGTTCTGCATAGCCAGGTAATTGAAAGTTCTCAGGTTCGATAACCACCCCTTGGGCTACTGAAGCTGCCTGCTGAATAGCGTTTTTAAGCTGGCGTACATTGCCCGGCCACTGGTAGCGCTCAAGAATGGTTTTTGACAGTGTGGACAGGTTCAGGCGGCTGCGGCTAGCGCTGTTGTATTGGCGTAAGAAGTGGCGAGCCAGTGGCATAATGTCTTCGCTGCGATCCCGCAATGGCGGTATATCTAATATCAGAGCACTGAGTCGGTGGTAAAGGTCGTCACGGAACTGGCGCTGTTCGCACAGTTCTGGCAGCTTTTGCTGGGTTGAACAGATAACCCGTGTTTGGCTAGAGAGTTCTTCTTCGCTACCCACACGGCGATAACTGCCGTTCTGCAACAAACGAAGAAATTTGGCCTGTAAAGGCAGTGGCAGCTCCGCTACTTCCTGCAAAAATACTGTGCCACTGGCTGCAACTTCAAACACCCCCTTGTGTACATTGCCGTCGGGGCTAACAGCGCCAAATAGCTCGCTTTCAGCTGCGTCTTCAGGGAGTCCGGCACAATTGATGGTCAGAAAGGGTTGCTCACTGCGCAAGCTGTGCTGATGGCAAGCCCTGGCAAGCAGCTCCTTGCCAGTGCCAGTCTCTCCGGTGATAAGAAGAGGGGAGTCCAGTTCGGCAATCTTTCGAGCCTGGCGCAATAAACGCTTCATCCCAGGGCTTTTGGCTTGAATAAACTCGAAGTGCCCCATGTGTTTGCTCCAGGCGGCTATTTGCCGCCCCAATTGCGCTGCGTTTTTAAACACAACAACACCACCAGCAAAAGCATTGTCCGTTTCGTCGTTCACACTAATGGGGTTGATGTTGGCCAGATAAGGATAGCCGGCAAATTCCAGTTGGCAGTCTGTGGGTTGTGGTGTGTTTAACCACTGAGCGAGGTTAAAACCTTTTAACCATTGCTTGATGTGCTTGCCCCTGGCTTCATCCATGGTCATTTTTAACAGGCTGAGAGCCGCTTCGTTGGCAACAGTGATATTGCCTTCCTGGTCGATGGAGATAACCGGATCGGGGAGAGTGTGTAACAGAGTATGAATTTCCCCCTGTTCTCGCTCAAGGGGCATGTAGGGTACCAATACCACGTCGCTGACATCTTCGATGCGACGTATTTGTGGCATCAGCTTTTGCAGGGCGTCGAAATCGAGGTTTTGAAATCGCAGGTAAATCTGTCCGTCCCGGCTGACTTCAATACCTCGTAAATCAATGTGGTGACGCGCCAAAGTTTCAAGTATTTCCAAGGCAATGCCCTGGCGGTTTTTACAGCTGACTTGTAAACGCATGGGAGTACTCTGCAAGAAACAATAAAGCGATTGTATTGATTTCTTTACAGATGGGCTACCGCAACTTACATTTTAATCAGCTACAGGCAGCCCTCCGGCTTGGGTAGGCCAGCGAGTTTGCTGGCAATCTTGGCGGGATTCGGGGGGAACAATTGAGTCAAATAAATGCTCCGGCCTTTTTCTGGCCCCAGCTTCTGAGTGACGTATTTCACCAGTGGACGCATAGGAGGAGACAGATCAAACTGCTCTTGAAACTTGCGTAACAGGTGCAGAATCTCCCAATGATTGTCTGTCAGTGAAATGCCTTCTGCCTCTGCCAGCAGCTCGGCAACCTCCTCAGACCAGTCTTCTAGATTGACTAGAAACCCTTCCTTATCGGTGGAGATTAGCGACTGACCTACTTGCAAAGCCATCAGTACCAACTCTGCACGGCGCTGGCCTCACAGGCCATTTGAACGAATTCTGAATAGCCCACCAAAACCACTTTTTCAGGAATTTTTTCCAGCAGGCCACGGGCTTGAACATCGTTCTTTAACGCGCAGATTTGCCCAGCTGGCATATCTGTTAATGCCCCATAGACACCGTCCTCCAGCAACAAGATAACGTCTTCTGGTGCAGCAAGACGCAGGCAGCTGTGATAAGCGCTGTTGCTGAACGGAGATTTGTTTACAGTGTGGAGAATCATCAAAAGCTCACAATATGATGATTGTTATTGGCCAACAAAGATTGCACCGCGGCTGTGTCGAGTGGAATCACGTCGGTGCCGATAGTTTCTGCGTCCAGCTGGCGAACAGTCAGTGATTGTTTGTCCACAAAGCACTGCTCAACACCGTACAGGGGGAGTGCGGATGCCATGGCCGAAATATTTTTTTGCTCGATAACAGTGGCCTGCTGTTGAACCAATTGCCATACACCGTCGTCCATAAATAGCACAGAAACCGTTTGCCCCAGAGAAGCGGTGGCCAGCGCCGCTTCCAGCCCTTCGCGGGCCAGACTTGAGCCGTAAGGTGGGCAGCGAAAAACAAATAACAACGGTTTGCTCATCGGTTAACGCCCAAAGGTGATCAAACGATCGGATTGAATGGCAGCATCGGCAAGTTCGCCGAGCCCCTGTAAGCGGAAATAGGGCTCATTCAAATTGCTGGCAGGGTATTCGTAGCGCTCCGCTTCTACCTTGTCCACGATGCCACGCCGCAATGCCGAGGCAATGCAAACGGTGAGTTCGATATGGTGTTCATTACTGAACTGTTGCCACTGCTGCTCCAGATCCGGTTCGCCCTGTGGCGATGTCAGCAACCCAGAACCCGCATGAACCCCGTCATGATAGAAAAACACCCGGTATATTTGATGGCCACCGGCAACGGCCGCCGATGCGAACTGAAACGCGGAATAGGCCGATTGGTGACTGCCGGGGGCGCCCAAAACGATTAAGGAGAATTTCATGAGGGGTAACAGGCGGTCAAGAAAAAGCCCGGCGAACCGGGCTTTTGAAGATCAGTCGTCGCCCATTCCTATCAGGCTGAGCAAAGACGTAAAGATGTTGTAGATCATTACGTATAGGGTAACAGTGGCTGAAATATAATTTGTTTCACCGCCATGAATAATGCGGCTGGTTTGCCACATGATGATACCGGAAGAAAGAACAAGGAACATGCAACTGATGGCCAAATGCATGCCTTGAATCTGCAAGAAGAAGTTAGCAATAGCAGCAATAAATGCCACCAAAATACCGGTCATCAAAAAACCACCCATAAAAGATAAGTCTTTGCGGGTGATTAATACATACCCTGAGGTAGCAAAGAAAATGAGGGCGGTGCCACCCAGAGCCAGGGTAATAGTTTCGCCAGCGCCAGCGCCAACAAAGGCATTCAGGATTGGGCCTAGACTAAATCCTAACCAACCTGTAAGTGCAAACACCCAGAAAAGCCCTGCAGCGCTATTCTTGTTCTTCTCCACCATCCAAAGGCAGACGATGTAAGGCAACAGCGTCCAAAGCCCGAAATAGGGCGCGTTCACGGCCATCGCAATGCCAGCGGTGATGGCGCTGAAAGCGATAGTAGTTGCCAGCAATAGGTATGTATTTTTCAATACTTTGCTGATTTCGCCCGCGGACTCAATGCCGCGAGGCGCCGTAGTTGCGGTTGTGTAGTGTTGTTCAGCCATTTCAGCCTCCAGTGCGTAAATACTGTGCTCATCATACAAACCCAAATCGCTAAATCAAGGGAAATTAACCTTCATTTACTCTGTCTTGAGGTTGTTATATTCAGGCTGAGCGGGTAAAACAGGGTCAACTTAACGAAAAGACATGAGCTGCAAGGAATTTCCTTGCCATGGTGGAAACAGCAGGAACATTTATGAAACGGTTTAACTCTCTTTTCCCTATAGTTTTAATGGTTATTGCTTTAAGCGCCTGTTCTCCTGAGCAAGAAACTGCGAGTCAAAGCGAAAACCTGTCGGAATCAGCCCGATTGACGGATTTTTTTGCCAAAAATTTCGAGCAGGATCTCAAAGACTCCCCTATGCGACAGAGCTATCTGGGTTATAAGTGGGACTACGACAAGTGGAACACCATTACCGAAGTAAAGGCTGATGCTGATGCTCAAAAAAGACGTCAGCGATTACAGGCAATCAGCCAGTTTGACCAAAACCAGCTCAATGACAAAGAAAAGCTGAGTTTGACCATCAACCGTCTGGCGCTTGAACGCTCTGAAAACAACGATGAGTTCAGGCACCACACTTACATCATGCACCAGTTTCGTGCCTGGCATACTCGAGTTCCGAGTTTTTTGATCAATATTCACCGAGTAACTGAGCTTTCCGATGCTGAAGCTTACGTTTCAAGGCTGGAGAAAGTAGCCCCGTTGTTTAATCAAGTGGTTGACCAGTTGCGCCTTAGGGAAGCGAAAGGCGTTTTTCCGCCCAAGTGGTCTTATGACCAAATGATTGTCGCTTCGCGCAATGTCATTAGCGGCCAACCTTTTGATGACTCCGAGAGCCTATCGACCATTTGGAGTGACTTTAACCACAAAGTCGATACGCTTGAACTGGATAGTAAGCAAGCTGACAAGCTTAAGCAGAAGGCGAAGGACGCTTTACTAACATCGGTTAAACCAGCCTATGAAAACATCATTAAAGAGCTGACCAGACAGCGCTCCCTGACACCAGCTGGTGACGGAGTGTGGCGCCTGCCCGATGGCGACAAATGGTATGCCAACCGGCTGGCTTGGTTTACCACGACCGACCTAACCGCTAATGAGGTCCATGAACTTGGTTTGCAGCATGTCCAGCGCATTCACAAGCAGATGCGTGACATTATGCAAACTGTGGGCTTTGAGGGGTCGCTCAACGAGTTCTTTGATTTTATGCGTGCCGATCAGCAATTTTACTACCCGAACACGGAGCAGGGACGTCAGCGCTATCTCACAGAAGCTGCCGAATGGGTAGCGAAAATGCGCGAAGTCATTCCCGAGTATTTTGGCCTACAGCCCAAAGCGGACATGATCGTTAAACGAGTTGAGGCTTTTCGAGAAAAGTCAGCAGGTAAGGCGTTCTACCAAAGTCCGGCAAAAGACGGTAGCCGCCCCGGCATTTATTACGCAAATCTGTACGACATGAACAGTATGCCTATTTATCAAATGGAAGCGCTGGCGTTCCACGAAGGTATTCCTGGCCATCACATGCAAAGGACGATTACCCAGGAATTGGATGGCATACCGGAATTTCAAAAATACGTTTCTTTTACGGCTTATACAGAAGGCTGGGGGCTTTACACCGAAGAGCTGGCCAAAGATATGGGTTTTTACCAAGATCCTTATTCAGATTTTGGGCGGCTTGCCATGGAGCTGTGGCGCGCTTGCCGCCTGGTAGTCGACACCGGCATTCACAGCAAAAAATGGACTAGGGAAGAGGCCATACAATACCTGACCGACAATACGCCAAACCCGCAGAATGACGCAGTAAAAGCTATCGAACGCTATATTGCCATGCCCGGCCAGGCGACTGCTTACATGATCGGCAAGCTTAAAATTATGGAACTGAGAGCTTGGGCAAGAGAGCAGCTGGGAGAGCAGTTTGATATTCGCGGCTTCCATGATGAAGTGTTAAAAGATGGCCCAGTACCACTCAACGTGCTCGAAGAAAAAATTAAGCGCTGGGTAGGGGCGCAAAAGTAGGCGTACCTAAACACCTAACTTGATTTAAGTGGTTGCCTAGAGGCCATTATGTGCTTACGAATTGTTATTGGCATTTTTGTAGGAGCTCTTGTTGCTTGTACATGTAGCAGCAAAGAGCCGTCAGATGAAAAATTGGTGTTTACACCTGCTGTTTGTGAAGTGGGTTTGTATGAACTGGGTGACGAATTTGTTGCCGTCACTCGCCGTGACAATAATTTTCGTTACTCTTACAGCGATGGTCGGTGGGGCAAAGTTAATGAAGATGTTTCGTTCGAGTGTGGAGATAACTCCGTTCGCACTGAAGGCTCAAGGGTATGGAAAAAACGCTCTCTTCAAATCACTGACACTACTTTTGATGCCAACGGAGTTGCGCTAGCGGGGCAACTTATTGAGCCCTTATTTGCAAATGCTGAAACCCCTCTAGTTGTATTAGCGCATGGCTCAGAAGAATTAGGCTGGATAGAAGCTGCGAGTTACCCCTACCAACTTGTTGGACGTGGCGTATCGGTATTCGTTTACGATAAACGCGGAACCGGAAAATCAAAAGGTATTTATTCGCAGAACTTCCCCCGGCTTGCTGATGATTTGGTAGCGGCTTCTCAGGAAGCCAAGCGACTTGCGAAACATCGTTTCAAACGATTTGGCCTTCTGGGTTTTAGCCAAGGTGGTTGGATTGCACCACTGGCGGCTGACCGAACGGGAGCAGATTTTATTGGGGTAGGTTATGGATTGGTCGTTGATATTTTGGAGGAAGACGCATCACAAGTTGCATTAGAGCTTCGAGAGGCGGGTTATGGTAGCGACGTAATCGCCAAGGCGAAGGGCATAACAGATGTAACAGCTCGTCTTGCTGTATCTGGATATCAAGACGGCTTGAATGACCTTGATAGTCTTAGGAAGCTATACGCTGATGAAGAGTGGTTTCCAATGATACGGGGTGGCTTTACTGGCGTAATTCTTGGTATCTCGTCTAATGAGCTTCGTGAAAAAGGGATTCCCATGTTCGACCGGCTTGATATTGACTGGTCAGTTAAACCCATGAAAGTTCTTCGTGAGGTCGACGTGCCCCAGCTATGGGCTCTTGCTGAAGATGATCGAGAAGCTCCAATCTCGACGACTCTGGATCGACTGCAAATACTGAGAAGTGAAAAGAAAGATATAACTGTATTTGTTTTCCCAAAGGTAGATCACGGAATGTGGGAATATGAGCAGCAGCCAGATGGCTCAAGATATTTTATTCGTGTCACCGACAAGTATTATGACCTAATGGCTGATTGGTCAAAGGGAGTTCTTAAGCCTCCATATGCGGGCAGCTCTGAACACTAGGCGCTGGGTAGAAATAAGATTTAGCTATATGTAGTGCCATAAATTTCTTTATCCTGCCAATGCATGAGTGATGATTTAAACTACATACTATTGTCTCCGCCATACAAAAAAGGCCACCTAATCAGGTGGCCTTTTTTGTATGGCGGAGGGATAGGGATTTGAACCCTAGATAGGCTATTAACCTATGCCGGTTTTCAAGACCGGTGCTTTCAACCACTCAGCCATCCCTCCGTAAGGTGCGCAATTATAGCGGGTAAAACAAAAGGCACAAGCGTCAATTGCGCATACGCTTGTGCCTTTTTATTAGTTCGCCGCGCTGTCTTGGCGTTTAGCCCGAGGGTCGTTGGCCGGGCGAGTGAAGTCGCTGGCAACGGCGGTGACCGGGGCGGGTTTGCTGGTATCCAGAGCTTCGGATGCAGCGGCTTTAACTTCTACTGAAGTCACTTCCACTTTGGCAACCTTGCGCGGGTTTTTGCGCGGATCGTTACTGGGTCGAGCCGGCTCACTATCTTCCTGGCTAGGTTCTTCGGTCGCCTGAGTGGTTTCTGTCTCTTCAGTCGCCGTTGTTTCTTGCTCAACCTCAGTGGCGGCTTCTGTTTGAGCTTCAGCTGCCTGCTCCGCTTCAACGTTTGGCTCTGTCGCTTCAGCGGGGGCAGGGGCAGGGGCGCTATTTTCTTCAGTCTGTTGTTGCTGGGTTTCTTCACTTACCTCAGCTTCCGAATCAACGCTGGCTTCTTGTTCACTCACAGCCGCTTCAGCTTTGTCAGCATCCACTTGTACGCTGGATGCTTCATCGGCAGTGTCGTTTACCTCAACTGTCGATTGAGGCTCTTCAACCGCAGTTTGCTGGGTATTAACAGCGTTTTGCTCGGTGTCAGTGGCAGTCTCAACAACAGGTTGCTGTACTTCGGCTTTGGGAGCTTGAGTTTCAGCAGCTGGTGCCGCTTCTACTGGTGCCTCTACCTTGTCTGTTTCAGCTACTGCGGGGTTTACTGCGGTCATTTCAAGCAGTTCCGGCGCTACCGGACGGCGTTCACGCTTGCGGCGCGGTGGGCGGCGCTCACCACTGCTGCGGCGGGGTGGACGTTGCTGCTTGTTGCCGCCCTGCTCATTGGCTTTTTGTTGTGGAGCCTGCTGCTGTTGCTCTTGCGCTGCATTCTGCTTTTGGTTGCGATTGTCGCGCCCTTGAGCCTGGGTGCTGCGCTGCTCGTTCTTGCGGCGGTTATCCCGATTCTGGTTGCGGTTTTGTTCACGACCTTGCTTATTGCGATTGTCTTTGCCTTGCGCCTGCTGCTGGCGGTTGCGATTCTGCTGACCACCTCGGCGATTGCGGTTTTGGCCGCCGCGACGGTTTTGATTGTGGCGGTTTCGGGCCTGTTGCGAGCGCCCCTTACCTTTATTGTTGCGGCCTTTTTTCTCTTCCTCTTTGTCGCCAAACAGGGCATTGAGAATACGCTTTAACAATCCTGGCTTTTCAGCTTTCTTAGGTGCTTTGGCTGGCTTGTTTTCCTGGACGGGGGCAGGGGCGGTACGCACCATACCTTGAACAGCGGGCTTTGGCAGTTCAGCCGGAGCCGCTGGAGCTGCCAGCGTGTCGCTGGTAATACTCTCTGGAGTGATGCTGTCGGCCAATACATAGCTGTATTCTTTGCTGACACCGTCTTGCTCACGCAAGCGCTGCACTTCGAAGTGTGGCGTATCCATGTGATTGTTGGGAATCACCACTACACGGATATTGTTGCGAGTTTCTATTTCGCTGATTTCACCGCGTTTTTCATTGAGCAGGAAGGTAGCGATTTCTACTGGCGTAATGGCGCGAATCTCTACGCTGTATTCTTTTTGGGCTTCTTCTTCCACCAAACGCAAAATTGATAGCGCCAATGAGCGGGTGCCGCGAATGGTGCCCTGACCACTACAGCGGGGGCATACTTTGGAGGTGGTTTCCTCCAGCGAAGGGCGCAGCCGCTGGCGAGACATTTCCAGCAAGCCGAAGCGCGAAATTTTGCCTACTTGCACCCGTGCCCGGTCCAGATCCAGAGCATTGCGCATGCGGTTTTCCACTTCGCGCTGGTGGCGGCTGGAGTTCATGTCGATAAAGTCGATGACGATCAAACCGCCCACGTCTCTGAGGCGCAACTGGCGGGCAATCTCATCCGCCGCTTCCAGGTTGGTTTGGAACGCAGTTTCTTCGATATCACTGCCTTTGGTGGCGCGAGCGGAGTTGATATCGATGGAGATCATCGCCTCGGTGGGGTCAATCACGATAGAGCCGCCAGAGGGTAGCTTCACTTCCCGCTGGAAAGCGGTCTCAATCTGATTTTCCACCTGGTAGCGGGTAAACAGCGGTATACTGTCTTCGTAGTCGCGAATCTTGCTGTGGAAATTGGGCATCACCTGCTGAATAAAAGCACGGGCCAGGTCGCAAGCACCTTTGTTGTCGATGATGACTTCGCCAATGTCCGGGCGCAGGTAATCGCGAATGGCGCGGATAATGATGTTGCTTTCCTGGAACAGAAAGTGCGGCGCGCTGGAATTATCTGCCTCTTCCTTGATGGTGGTCCACAGCTGAGCCAGGTAATCCAAGTCCCATTGCAGTTCCTGGGCGGAGCGGCCAATGCCGGCGGTGCGCACGATAGCACCCATGCCTTTGGGAATATTCAAATCGCGCATGGCCTCGCGCAATTCGGAGCGCTCTTCCCCTTCAATGCGGCGTGAGATACCGCCAGCGCGAGGGTTGTTGGGCATTAACACCAGGTAGCGACCCGCCAAGCTGATAAAGGTGGTCAGTGCTGCTCCTTTGTTGCCGCGCTCCTCTTTTTCCACCTGAACGATAACTTCAACGCCTTCCTTAACCACGTCCTGGATACGGATGCGGCCCTGAATCTCGTTGGGTTGCTTACTGAAGTACTCTTTGGCAATTTCCTTCAGCGGCAAAAAGCCGTGACGCTCGGAACCGTAATCCACAAAGGCGGCTTCCAGGCTGGGTTCAACCCGAGTGATTTTACCTTTATAAATGTTGGCTTTTTTCTGTTCGCGAGTGCGATTTTCGATATCGAGATCGTATAACTTCTGGCCATCAACCATGGCCACGCGCAACTCCTCCGGGTGAGTTGCATTGATTAGCATGCGTTTCATTGTGTTTCCTGTGTACGTGTTAACGCACAGCAGGCGGGGCTTACGGGCAGGGCAAACGGGTGGCAGGGCAGAGGAAGCAATATCCCAACACTGTCGCAATTAACGGCAGTGTTGGCGTGCATTTTAATGCAGGCTGTATGTGCTTCTAGGTGCTGTAGTCATCTGTATCTGTGTTGATGAGTCGCTTGTATTCTCTGTTGCTTAGCCGATGTCTTCATTTATATTGGTCGCGCGCTTTGCTGCCATTTGCAGCGGTTGTTACTGATTTTCACCTTAATCGTGGGATATTTGCAGTACCTGGCGCACTCGCCATCGGTTGTGTCAGGGCGTTATAGCCAATGACAAAAAAATCTGTTTGCTCTCTGTGTATGCTCCGCACCCGATGTGCGGTTTTCTTCAACCCCTGGGCCATTATTGGCAGCAGGGGGTTAAAATCCGGTTGAGGGCAGGGCCGTCGCTTATTTGCGTTGAGGCGATGCCGTCATTTACTTGCACTGGTCTCAAATGGTAGCCAATGCGGCTGGGGACTATATCAGCAATTGCTAACTCCTTCAATATAAAGAAGAAAGAGTCACCAAACCACGGATAGTTGCGTGATTACCTGCTAGAATGCGGCCGCTTAAGCAACCCACACTGAATGCCGTGTCCAGTCAATCCTCCAACAACACCTCCACCAATAGCAGCGTACGCTTTGTCACGGTCAGTGAGGATCAGCACGGCCAACGAGTAGACAACTTTTTGATGTCTCGCCTCAAGGGTGTTCCCAAGTCGCGGATATATCGCCTGTTGCGGAAAGGGGAGGTGCGGGTTAACAAAGGCAGGGTAAAACCTGAAACCCGACTCAATGAAGGCGACCAGGTACGCATTCCCCCGGTCAGAGTGTCTGAGCGACCAGCGCTGGCAGGGCCGGGGGTTGGCCTGCAAAAGCTCTTGGCAGACAGCATTCTCTATGAAGATGAGCGTATTCTGGTGATCAATAAGCCCGCAGGCTTGGCAGTGCATGGGGGTAGTGGCATTAACCTGGGCTTGATTGAGTCGTTGCGAGCAATGCGTCCCGAGCAGCCCTTTCTTGAATTGGTGCACCGTCTGGATCGGGATACATCCGGCTGTATTTTGCTGGCCAAAAAGCGCAGTGCCTTGCGCTGGCTTCAGGATCAAATGCGCCACAATCAAGTGACCAAGGTTTATACCGCGCTGGTCAAAGGGCGCTGGCCATCGGATCGACGTCGAATTGATGTGCCGCTGCGCAAAAACGAAGTAAAGTCCGGCGAGCGGGTGGTGCGGGTATCCCCAGATGGCAAGCCATCGATCACCCACTTCACAGTATCTCGCCGTTACTCGCGAGCGACCTTGGTTGAGGCACGCCTGGAAACTGGTCGTACCCACCAAATTCGGGTTCACAGTCAGTTTGCCAATCACCCTTTAGCGGGTGACAACAAGTACGGCGATGAAGACTTTAATGAGTACGTGAAATCCGTTGGCCTTGAGAGGATGTTCCTGCACGCCAGCCACCTTGAATTCCAGCTATCCCAAGGCGGAGAGCGCTGTCGCGTGGAGGCGCCCTTGCCTGATGAGCTGGCAAAGCCTCTGGCTAATTTAGAATCAACTTCAAAAAAATAATCTAATAATTTGATTTAATAATTTTTATTGGAAATTTATTGATGGCCAAACTGCTGATTTTTGACTGGGATGGTACCCTCAGTGATTCCCTCCACCGCATTGCCTTTTGCATGCAGCGGGCCGCAGAGGATGGCAATTTAACGCCGCCGAGCACTGACGAGGTAAAGAATATTGTTGGCCTCGGATTGCGGGAAGCCATTGCCGTTCTTTACCCGGCAATCATCGACGACCAACAAAAAATTGAGCAACTGAAAACCGCTTACTCCCAGCATTTTATGGCGAACGACAAAGTGCCATCGCCGTTTTACCCTTATGTGATGGAGTCCCTGCAGGAGTTGCGGGATGCCGGCCATCAGCTGGCGGTCGCTACCGGTAAGAGTCGCCGGGGCTTGAATCGGGTGTTGGCGGAAAAGGGCCTGGGCGATTTTTTTCACGGCAGCCGCTGCGCGGATGAAACTCGTTCCAAGCCGCACCCGCAAATGATTGAAGAGCTGTTGACGGAATTTGCTGTCCAGCCCGAACAGGCAGTTATGGTGGGGGATACCGAATACGACCTGGAAATGGCTTGCCGTGCCGGTGTGCCTGGGCTGGGTGTCAGCTATGGCGCTCACGATTCGACCCGATTGCAAAAACACCAGCCATTTGCAGTGGTGGATTGCTTTTCTCAGGTAGCAGACGCTATCCGCAATTTGAAACCCTAGGGTAGCTGAAAGCCGGCCTGGCGCAGCATTTGGCACAGGCGAATAAGTGGCAAACCTTCCAAGGCGGTTGGGTCCTGGCTTCCCACAGACTCAAACAGAGCAATACCCAGCTGCTCCACTTTAAAGCTTCCCGCGCAGTTAAAGGGTTTTTCCTTGTTTAAGTAACAAACGATGTCGTTATCGCTTAGCTGGCGAAACTGCACTTGAGTAATCACCACATCCACTTGAGAGTGATTGTTCCGGGTATCCAATACACAGAGGCCGGTATAAAAGGTAACTCTCTGGCTAGACTGTCGGCGCAGCTGCTCGCAGGCAGCCTCAAATTGTTGTGGTTTGCTTAGGAACTCTCCGCTGCACTCGGCCACCTGATCCGAACCAATAATGACGCTATTTGAGTAAGTCTCGGCAACGGCTTGGGCTTTTTGCTGGGACAGTCGTGCTGCCAGCGTTTTCGGGGCTTCATCAGCAAGAGGGGATTCGTCGATATCCGGCGAGCAATGCTCAAATGGCAATCCCAAGCGAGTCAGCAAATTGCGCCGATAAGGGGAGGAAGAAGCGAGAATAAGGTCGGTCATCAGCGGCGTTTGCCCCAAGCTATTTAAAGGTGGGAATTGTAACCCTGAATAAGCCGAAAAAACGCTGAAATCTCTTTGACTTATGCCATTCAGGTCACTATTATTGCGCGCCTATGTCAGACACCCCCCCGCACAGAGCACTTCCCAGTACGGTCGATGCACGAAAATTGACCGGTCAGGGAGTGAGGCTGGCGGGTGTTTTTGCTGGTTCGCAATTGCCTCGTTTGGCGGCTGCCGTAACTGCGCTCCCGGAGCCGGTGAGTGTAGAGCTGGATTTCGCCATGGATGAGCAGCACCAGCGGGTTGTTACCGGACAGGTGAGCACCGTAGCTACGGTGACTTGCCAGCGATGCCTGCAAGATATGGAACAACCCCTGCAGGCACAGGTTAATTTGGGATTGGTGTGGAGCGAAGAAGACGCCCCCCACCTGAATAAGGATCTGGAGCCCTGGATAGTCGCTGACGAAGCGGCTTCTTTAAGTGGCATGGTTGAAGACGAATTGCTGTTGGTATTGCCCTATGTGAGCTACCACCCACTGGAGCAATGCCCTGGGGAGGGCTCTTTTTCTACCGGAGAGGTAGAGCAAGAAGAGAAGCCCAATCCGTTTCAGATTCTGGAACAGTTAAAGCGTAAGCAATAAATGCAATCTGGCCTTGGCCTGATTGAGAATTGAACAAACTTGGAATAGTCATCAGGAGAACATCATGGCTGTACAACAAAACCGTAAAACCCGCTCCAAGCGTGGTATGCGTCGCTCTCACGATTCACTGGGTACAGCACAGCTGTCCGTTGATCCGGTAAGTGGCGAAAAACACCGCCGTCACCACGTTTCTGCCGATGGTTTCTACCGCGGCGAGAAAGTGGTAGAAACCGGTCGCGACGACTGATTGAGCCAGTAACCTCTTGACCCATTCGCGGTCAACAGGCTCACCTTGACGGACTCAATCTGTCTCGCCATTGACGCCATGGGCGGGGACTTCGGTCCCCGCATCACGGTTCCGGCCGCTGTCGATTTTCTCAAGGCCCATCCCGCTGTGTCCGCCAGCTTGTTTGGCGACCAACAACAAATCTCCTATCTTCTGGATTCTCTGCTGGCACCTGTTGAAAGGCTGACGGTGGTTCACTGCGAACAAGTGGTGGACAACGACGAAAAACCCTCCCAGGCATTGCGCCAAAAACGCGACTCCTCCATGTGGCAGGCCATCCATGCAGTCTCCCAGGGGGAGGCTTCCGCCAGTGTCAGCGCTGGCAATACCGGCGCCTTAATGGCCATGGGCTTGATACAACTGCGCCTTTTCCCCGGTGTTGAACGGCCTGCCATTTGTGCGACTTTGCCGGCACAACTGCGCAACAGCTATTTACTGGATGCGGGTGCTAACCTGGATTGCAGCCCCGAACAGTTACATCAGTTTGCTTCCATGGCCAGCTGCCTGGTGCGCACCATAGGGGGAGTTGGCAATCCAACTGTGGGGCTTCTTAATGTCGGCTCGGAAGATCAGAAGGGCGCCCAGTGCGTTCGCGACGCTGCAGAGCTAATAGCCGCTGACGATAGCCTCAACTATCAGGGCTTTGTTGAAGGCGACGATGTCTATCGCGGCACCACGGACATAGTGGTCTGCGATGGCTTTAACGGCAATGTTGCTCTCAAGGCTGGAGAGGGTGTGGCAAGAATGATTGCCGAGCGCCTAAAGGATTCTTTTATGCGTACCTGGTATACCCGATTGGTGGGTGCACTGGCGAAACCGATATTGCTACACTTTCGATCCAGCATTGATCCGGCGGAATACAATGGTGCCAGCCTGTTGGGGTTGCGGGGGGTAGTGGTAAAAAGCCACGGCTCTGCATGCAGGCAAGGGTTTCGCCGGGCGCTGGAAGTGGCACTGGAAGAAGCAACTGCGGGCCTGCCCAAGCAAATCGAGCAGGCCATGGGTGCCGCTCAAAATGCCGAATGATGCATCGACTACAACAACTAAAACGAACTATTAAATAGAGAATGCCTATGAACAACCAGCTCGCTTTTGTCTTTCCGGGGCAGGGTTCCCAAAAAATCGGCATGTTGGCAGATATCGCCGAACAATTTGCCATTGTCGAGGCAACCTTTGCCGAGGCCTCAGAGGTTTTGGGATACGACCTGTGGGACCGTGTTCAAAATGGCGAACAGGAACAAATCAACCTCACTGAATGTACTCAGCCACTGTTGCTCACCGCCAGCGTCGCCATGTGGCGGGTTTGGCAGGAGAAGGGCGGTGCACAACCGGCGCTGATGGCGGGCCACAGCCTGGGGGAATGGTCAGCACTGGTCTGCTCTGGGGTGGTTGCCTTTGCTGATGCTGTCGACCTGGTTCGCCAGCGGGGTGCTTACATGCAAGAGGCAGTGCCTGCAGGCGTTGGCGCTATGGCGGCGATTATCGGTCTGGATGATGAAGTCATTATTTCTGCCTGCAAACTGGCTTGTGGCGATGATGAAGTGGTGGTGCCGGTGAACTTTAATTCTCCGGGGCAGGTAGTCATTGCCGGCCATGCTGGTGCCGTTGAACGGGCAATGGAGGGCTGTAAAGAAGCCGGGGCCAAGCGGGCATTGCCACTGCCAGTCAGTGCACCTTTCCATACGCCATTAATGCGCCCTGCGGCGGACAAGCTGGCCGCACAGATACAGGCGACTCACTTCGACGCCCCCATGGTACCCATCGTGCACAACGTAAACGCACAAACAGAGTCGGACCCTGCGGCAATCAAACAGCTGATGATTGAGCAAATCTACAAGCCAGTTCTTTGGGTGGATTGCACCAAGGCGCTGGCCAAACAAGGTATTGAGACCGTTGTGGAATGCGGCCCTGGCAAAGTGCTCAGCGGCCTGTGTAAACGCATTGATCGCACCATCAAGGCTCTGGCCACAGAAGACCAAGCCAGCCTCGAAAACGCATTGACTGAAGCCTAAGGGCAGGAGAGCAATAATGAGTGAACAACAAGCCATTTTGCAGGGCAAAGTAGCACTGGTTACCGGTGCCAGCCGGGGTATTGGTGCCGCTATTGCCGATGAGCTGGCTGCCAAGGGCGCAACAGTTATCGGTACTGCCACCAGTGAAGGCGGAGCACAGCGTATCGGCGAGCGCCTGGCCAGCAAAGGCGGGCAGGGAATGGTGCTGAACGTTACTGATCAGGAGTCAGTGAATAACTTGCTTGCTGCGATTAACGAGCAGCACGGTGCACCCACTATTCTGGTCAACAACGCAGGCATTACCAAAGACAACATTCTGATGCGCATGAAAGACGACGAGTGGTTTGATGTGATCGACACCAACCTCAGCTCGATCTACCGCCTCAGTAAAGCTTCCGTACGTGGCATGACCAAGGCCCGTTGGGGCCGCATTATCAACATTACCTCGGTGATTGGCTCCATGGGTAACGTTGGCCAGAGCAACTACGCCGCCACCAAGGCCGGTGCTGCCGGTATGGCGCGCGCCCTGGCCAAAGAACTGGGCTCTCGCAACATTACCGTCAACTCGGTAGCACCAGGCTTTATTCAAACGGATATGACCGATGAGCTTGGCGAAGACGCCAAAAATTCCCTGATGGCTATGGTGCCATTGGCGCGTTTGGGGCAGCCGGAAGAGATCGCTCAAGTGGTGTCTTTTCTGGCCAGCGACGCCGCAGGATACATCACTGGCGAGACCATCCACGTCAACGGCGGTATGTACATGGGCTAGAGGCTCAAAAATGGGTTACGCATGAGCAATTTTCAGGTACAATGCGCAGCCATTGTCGTTAGACAACAGTTTTTATATACACCACAGCCTCGGAAAAACGGCTGGGTTAACAACTTAAAATGCTTACCAATTAGGGGTGATATTACTCATGAGCAGCATTGAAGAACGCGTAATCAAAATGGTTGCTGAGCAACTGGGTGTTAAAGAAGACGAAGTAAAACCTGCATCTTCTTTCGTTGAAGACCTGGGCGCTGACTCTTTGGACACCGTAGAGCTGATTATGGCTCTGGAAGAGGAATTCGACACCGAAATTCCTGACGAAGAAGCTGAGAAAATTACCACCGTTCAGCAAGCCATCAGCTACATCAGCGAGAACCTCGACTGATATTAGCCTGATAGCTGAAAGACCGAAAGCCGCTCTTGTTTCAAGGGCGGCTTTTTTGTTTATCTCGCATAATTTACAGACCATGGTGTAACGATTTTTATAATAGCCATGTAACAAGTTTCGAGCCTGGCTAGTATTTAGTTGTCACCAGTATTAGCTGTTTGAGATTGGCTCTGCCTAATTCGCTAAGCCGATTTTCTGATTTTGATTCGGCCAATTGACAATCGTTTGTCGCTTTGGTTTAGTGCACGCATTATTTACTTAATGTCCCATTGATGGGGCGTATGGATACAATTTTTAACAGGGTAATGGTGAGATGGAATCAGCATATAGGCTGGGTTCCCAGCGTATTCTTCTTAAGCTTTCAGCTTTAGCTGGAATCTCGTTTCTTGATTTTAAATCTGCCTCTCTGCCTTTAACCAGCTCCAAGTAATTCTTGGCGCAAATAATAGAGGTGCTTTCAGCATGATAAAAAAAATCATTATGACCACCTTCTTGCTATCGTTCTCGATGGTAAGTTTAGCCGGCGGTTGGACAACCTACAGCTCTTCAGATACCAAAGGCTCTATCGAAAACATCGAAGTTATTCGAGCCCAAGGATTTATGATTTTTGGCGAGCTGGGTGATCCAGCGAACTGCGGCAATACGGGATATTTGTGGGTGGCAATTAACCACCCTCAGTATGAACAATTGTACTCTATGGCGCTCACTGCCTTTACTGCGGGTAAAAAAATTCAAGCCTACGCTCACAGCTGTACTGATGTGGGTTGGCATGGTGGATCTTTCAGCACTCTAGGGGGAGCAGGAGGAATGTATATTCGCCACTGATTTGAATTCAGTGAGAATTTTGGATCAATAACAATATTTATGGAAATTGTGAAAACACTGAAGCTCGTGGTTTTACTTTTTCATTTGGCGGCCTCTACTATTGCTATCGCCGCGATGCCTACCTGGCATGACTCCAAAATTCGGAGCGTTTATCCATTTGCAGATGGCCGAATAGTTATCACTTTCGAAGCCTTCTCCCTGTTATGTCATGCTGATAAAAGAAAACTAATTGCTCAAAATAAAACAAAGTTACTCAAAAATTTTTAATTGGAATTAATAACACAATCGGGAAACCATAGTCATGGGGATTAAACGTGCTATTACTGGCGCGCTGCTAGCTACATCTTTCTTTCTGGCTGGCAGTGCCAATGCAGTGGAATTTGGTAGTAATGATTATGCTGTATACAGCGGCAATCTGAACAATGATGGCTGTGAAGACATCTACCTCAAAGCCAAAGAGCGTGTAATTCTCATTACTGGTGATATCACCACACCAATTCTGATTCCTCCTGCGGGCAGTAGCTACAAAATCCTCAGCTCGGTGGTAAATAGCCAGTGTATTTATCCAGACGCCAATATTCTGGTGGACGAATCCATTGACGTGGCCAGCTTGACTGCTGGTAGCTACCAATATGTGAGCGGTGACTTCAATAATGACGGCTTTCTGGATGTTCGGCTAGTCCCAGCTTCATCTTCCAATGCAGGGCTGACATTAGCCGGTGGTTCAACTCCAAGTTTAGGTGAATTTGTCGCAGCGGCGCCGGCCATTCATCAAGAAAGTGCCCCTCCACAAACTGACCCTGCCGTGATCGAAACCGACAGCGTGGGCACTATTGCGGGTAACTTCCGGGTGGACGAATCCGGCAGTGCTACTTACAGCATCCCCATTGCCACGGCCGCAGGTACGGCGGGTGTGGCGCCACAGTTGTCCTTAAACTACAGCAGCCAGGGCGGCAACGGCCTGGTGGGTCTGGGTTGGAACATTGGCGGATTGAGCGGTATTACCCGCAGCCGTCAGACCCTGCAACAAGACGGTGACCCCATGCCCATCACATGGGGCCCAGATGACCGCTTCGCATTGGATGGCCAACGCTTGATTCTGGTGACTAATACGGCTGCTTATGGCGCTCCTGATACTGAATACCGCACTGAGATCGACAGCTTTGCCAAAATCTACGCTCGTGGTGGCACAACGGGCCACCCGGATTACTGGGAAGTGCATCGTAAGGACGGCTCGACCTCCTACTACGGGGATGTACCGGCGGGCAACTTTACCGATGCCAAGCAAAACAACACAGCGGGTCAAACCCTGACCTGGGCTCTCAAAAAGTTCCAGGACAGTGTGGGCAATCCCATCTGGTTCGATTACCACAACGACGCCAATGGTCAACGTATTGAGGAAGTGAAGTACGCCTATGGCAGTGCCGGTGGCCCCAGTGGGTCTAACGCGCGGGTTCGCTTTGCTTACGGTTCTCGAAACGATGTGACCCGTGGCTATGTGGCGGGGTACGAATTTAGTACCAGCCAGCGGCTGACCAGCGTGACCAGTTACAACACCGGTGGCAGTGGTGAAACGGTGCTGCGCACCTACCACCTGACGTATCTGGATCAGAGCAACAACGGCACCAATCAAAGCCAGCCGGCGACGGATGACCTGAGCCGTCTCACCCGCATTGAAGAGTGCGTGGACAGTCGTTGTTTACCGGCTACTACCTTTAACTGGGCACTGCCTATCTCGGGGGTTGGGGTTGTCACTGACACAGTTAACTTCGATCTTGGAAGTGATGATGGTGTTGTTGATTATCAGACAGCGGATATTAATGGTGATGGCCGTTTGGACTTGGTATGGCTTCGTGCCAGTGTAGACGAAAGTGATGGCGGTTTCGATCTGCACGAACTGAAGTATGCGCTCGCTGATAGCAATGGCTTTGGCGCTCTGCACACCGCTTGGAGTTTAAACTCAAACGTTAAAACGCCAATGCAAATGAAAGTAATGGACTACAACGCCGATGGTCGCGTGGATGTCTTAATTTGGGATAAAAGCAACTGGCGCCTTGTATTATCGGAGCCCCAAAACGATGGCCAATGGCGCTTGAGTAGCACTGCGACGATCATTCATCAATTACCAACCAATGACACATATGACGATCTAGCTGTAAATGCAACTCCAGGCAGTCAAGCTGCTGACATTGATGGGGATGGTATTGCCGACACTATATGGTTGGAATCAAGAAATACAGAAAGAGATGATGACGATATTGATTTATTTATTCGTTATCAGCTAAGTAGCGAAGGCTCGCAGATATTTGAGGATCACCCAACTGCAATGAGCAAGGGCACTTTTGTGGTTACTGACTACAATGGTGATGGCCATAGTGATGTCTTAGTAGGGCATGAACATCAAATGACATGGCTATATCTTGCGGTCGATCAAGGCGGTAATAATTGGCGTTTGGTCGAATCTCCAATTCCGGATATACAGTATGCAGACCAGTTTATTAACATAGATACAAGTGGCTATACATATCAGAACGGTGCTGAAGTAACAGCGGGCTCAGTTATAGCAGATGTCACTAGTGATGGATTGGCCGATTTTGTTCGAGCCGATGGTTATTGGCCATTGGTAGACTCAGGAGCTGCAACATCCAGTAGCACACCATACCAATTTGGTACTAAACAGTCTTGGAGTTGGCAGGGTATGCCAGCTACAACTGCACCGGTTGGAACCTGCAATAGTTTAATGGAAAACACATTGGTACCAAGTATTGGTGCCGGCGATTTTAATGGTGATGGTGTTCTTGACTTTATAGGTAGCTCCAGACGCTCAGCATACTGTGAAGTCTATTATGATGACGATGGTTCTATCGAGCTTGATGGCTACGGTAATCATTTTAACGATCATCAATTGTTTTCAATGGTGCGGGATGGCAGTGTTTTAACGAACTTTGGTGAAATCGCTCCTCGCGGCAGTATTGCAGCATTAAGAATTGCGGATCTTAATGCTGATGGACTATCGGATGTTCTCTACATTACTCACGACAATAAAGTTCATTACCGCTTCAGTAACGGCTCAACATTTGAAATAGCTCAGTATGCTTTTTCAATACAAACGGCCGATGAGGATGTTCAGCTCGTCGACTACAACCGTGATGGTTACCCAGATTTTGTTTGGTATGACAGCACTGGTACGGTAAAAAACATTAGAGTTCGTTACTGGAATGGTGCCGGATTTGATGCACCGGTATTAGTAAGAAGTAACGCGGACAGCGAAGACCGAGCTCACAGCATGGTGGACGCGAACTCTGATGGCATTCTCGACCATATTGAATTTCATACAAAGTTTGCTAGTAATAGCTTTGTAAGATTATCACTCTCCACGCAACAAAACGTGCCCACCAATCGCATCACCAGTGTAACCAATGGCCTGGGTGCGGAAACCAATATCACCTACGGTACCCTGGCTACCAGCGGCCACTACCAGCGCGTTAACGTTGGTAGCACTACCCACACCTACGACGGTCCCTGCTTCCCCGAGAATCCCTACGACGAAGACGAGGAAGAGTTTGACCCAGGCGAGTGCGAATACACCTACAGCACTGCCAATGTGGGCGACTTTTACAGCATGCTCAACGGCGGATGGGACGTGCAATCCAGCGCCCACACTCTGGGCAAAGACGTTAACGACGACGGGCAGCGAGATCCGGTACTGGAGCTAAACGGCCCCATGTACGTAGTGACCGATGTGGCCAGTTCCGCACCGGCGGCGGATGACGCCAATCCTGGTACTGTGAACAACAACGCCACCAGTTCCATCAGCTACTACTACGGCGAAGCCAAAGTACAGGCCATGGGCCGAGGCTTTTTGGGCTTCCAGCGGCTGAGAACCGTGGACAACCAAACCGGGGTGATCACCACCACCAGCTATCGGCAAGACTTCCCGTTTATTGGTTCACCACTGCAAACTACGGTGACCACCGACGATGGCCACGTACTGAGCATGTCTGAGAACATCTGGAAGCTCAAACACTGGAACGGGAGCAGCCATACGGAGTGGAGTGGCACCGGCATGCCGGCGACCAAACTTTACGCGCCGTACCTGGCCCGCAGTATCGAAAAAACCTACGACCTGGCGAGTAATGGCACTGTCCAAGGCACCCACCTGCAAACGGTGACCACCGACAACGTCTATGACAGTTACGGCAACCCGCTGACCATTACCGTCACCACCGACGATGAAACCGGCAGCGACCAGTTTGTCAAAACCACCACCAACACCTACGGCACCAGTACTTGGGAGCGGGAGATGGGTCGCCTTAGTCGCACCCAGGTGGTGAGCACCCGCAGCGGCAGTGTCGCCGACACCGAGACCCGCACCAGTGCCTTTACCTACATCACCAGCGGTGACAAACGCGGCCTGCTGGCCACGGAAGTTATTGAGCCAGACAATGTTGCCTACCGGTTGACCACAACGTACCAGTACGACAACTTTGGCAACAAACTGCGTGCTACCACCAGTGGGGCAGGGGTTACCTCTCGCTACAGCCGCAGCGAATACGACGCCTTGGGCCGCTATGTCGAGCGCAGCTTCAACAGCCTGGAACAAAAAACCAGCGAAGTGGTTACCCGCAACGGCTACGGTCAAGTTACCCAGGCCAGAGACCTCAATGGTCTGGACGTGGTCAGCGCTTACAGCCCGTTGGGCCGCAAATACTTTGAACGCGGCGAGACCGGTGGCTTTAGTAAAACCTACCTGACGGACGCGGACACCAGCCACTGTCCGACAGGCACGGTCTACAAAGCCATCAGCCACAGCGCCGGGGGTGGGCAGAGCCAGCAATGCTTTGACAAACTGGGTCGTGCGATTCGTAGCCTGAGCGTGGGTTTTAGTGGCAACTGGATTGCCAGCGACGTGGAGTTCGACACCCTGGGTCGCACCAAACGCCAGAGCGAACCCTACTACCTGGACAGTGGTTCTCCCATCTACTGGACCACCATCGACTACGACATCCTGGGCCGTCCGACCACCACCACACTGCCGGACAACAGCACCGGTAGCGTGCAATACAACGGCTACAGCACCGTCACCATCAACGACAAAGGCCACCGCAAGGTGGAAACCAAAAACGCGTTGGGCGAAGTGGTGGGTGTGACCGACAACGAAGGGGGCAGTGGTCATGAAACCTCCTCGGTCAGCTACGCCTACGACGCCCAGGGCAACATGACCACCATGACCGACTCGGCGGGCAACGTGAGCACCATTCACTACGACCTGTTGGGCCGCAAAGACTGGATGGATGATCCGGACAAGGGCTACTGGACCTACAGCTACAACGTGTACGGCGAACTGGAATCACAAACCGATGCCAACGGTCAGACCAGCACACTGAGCTACGACGTGTTGGGCCGACTGATCCATCGGATTGATCGCCGCACCAACAACAGTGTGGAAAGCGACACCCAGTGGCACTACAACAACGGCACCAGTGGGCTGGGCCTTGGCTTGCTGAACAACGTTCAACAAGACAACGGCGATGACGGCACTAACGACTACGTCAAAACCGTTACCTACGACACCTACGGGCGGGTGACCCACACCGCCACGGCACTGGGGGCTGGCGGCAGCGACGGCAGCTACATCGAACAAGTGACCTACGACCAATACGGCCGTACTTACCAAACCTTCGATGCGTCTACCGACCCCACTGGGGCTACCGGTTACCAGGGCACTCAAAGCCATTACAACGCCTACGGCTACATGGACTGGGTGGGCGATGCAGTGCTGGGCAGCAATGGTCAACCGCGGAGTATCTACCGCACCATCACCAGCATGGACGCACGGGGTAACGTGACGGGTGAAACCCGGGGCGACAACGTCAGTATCGCTCGGGTGTACGACCCACAAACCGGGCGCATCGAAACCATTGATGCCACTCACGCCTTGGGGGCCGAAGTCCAGGACCTTGAGTACGAGTGGGACACCATTGGTAACCTGGAATGGCGAGAAGAAAAATCCGGTAACAAAAACCTGCGAGAAAACTTTGGCTACGACGACCTCAACCGCCTGACCAGCTACCAGGTGGTAGGCCAAGCGGCCAAAACCGTGCAATACGACGCCCTGGGCAACATCCTCTACAAGAGTGATGTGGGTACCTACAGCTACGGTACGGGCAATAATAGCGGAGCCGGGGACGCGGGCGTACACGCGGTGACCCAAATTACGGGAGCGGAAGCGGCCACCTACAGCTACGACGACAACGGCAACAACCTCAGTGGGGACGGTCGCACCATCGTCTACAGCACCTTTGACAAACCCTTAACCATCAGCAAAGGCAGTCACACCACCGGGTTCCAGTATGGGCCGGATAGGGCCCGCTATAAGCGCACCGACACCAACAGCAGTGGCACCAAAACCACCTTGTACGTGGGCAACACCGAGTGGATTACCCAGATCAATGGCGATAAAGAAATCAAACGCCACCTGGGCGGTACCTTAATCACCCTCAAACTCAACAGTACAGAACAACTGCAGAGCGTGGACACGCACTACCAGTACCACGACCATCTGGGCAGCCTGGACGTGATCACCGACGAAACCGGTGCGATTGTGCAGGAAATGAGCTTTGACGCCTGGGGCGAGAGAAGGGACGCCACCGACTGGACGGCGTTGGCCAATGGGGCACTGACCACCTTTGACAGCAGCATCACCACCAGAGGCTTTACGGGCCATGAGATGCTGGATGAGGTGGGTGTGATCCATATGAATGGGCGCATTTACGATCCGAAGATTGCCAGGTTCCTGCAGGCGGATCCGTTTATACAAGATCCGACTTACACACAAAGCCTAAACCGCTATTCCTACACATGGAACAACCCTCTGAATGCGACTGATCCTAGTGGGTATATTTCGATAAGAAACCCTTTGGATCTTGCGGTCGTGATTGTCGCTATAGTTGTTGAAGTGGTATGCGCTTATTTTGGCGGAGAGTGCAGTGGACAGGGTTTCGCTCTCGCATCAACTTACTTTGGCGGTGGATATGACGATCTTTTTGCAGCTGGTGCCCCCACAATCAGTTCATTTACGAGTAGCGCATCAACCTCGTCATTTACAGGCACCCCTGGATTCGCTGGCGGTCTGTTTGGCCGGCCTTCAAATTTACCCAGTGATGCAGCTGCCTCTAGAACATTAGAAAAGATACTAGCTGACACATGGTCGGAAAGAACGGGAGGCAAATATTCGAATGGTGTTTTTACCACTTCCTATGGCTGTTCAACTATGGAGCATGTGGGTAGAGTTTTCCGAGGAGGTGGAGAGGCTCCCACTGGAACTATAGGGCCAATAGATAAAACAGTCACCCAAAAGGCTTTAGAAATTCCAATTTTAGGCAACATATGGGAAGGTGCTGGAGATCAAGCAGGGTTTCTTTTTTATCATATTGGCTTGCAAGATAATCCTTTTAATGAGCCTATAAATATCTTTTCTGGAAATGTACTCACTAGACCAGAACAACAACAAGCAAAGGAAGCCCTGGCTGTCGAAGGCATTAGTGGAGGTCTGAGACGATTTATTGGTGTTGCCGATGAACTGCTCGAAAGCTTTTTGCGAAGAAATACTACAAACAAAACAGCGCTTCCAGATGAGTATTGGATTTATAAGAGAAACCCTAATCAAGTGACTCCTGGAACTCGAACCATTAATGATGTAGAAAAACCTAGCTCTTCCGGGGGGACTTATCACCAAACGACGCACTATGATGAATTTGGTCGTGAGGTAGGTAGGACAGATAGGACTACTCACGGACGAGAAATTGATCATCCAAATCCACACCATCACAGGATAGACCCTGTAACCAGAGAGCGGCTGAAAAATACAGAAGGTAGTAGAATCTGGCCAGGGCTGTTTGGGAGCTGATGAGTATGACAAACCTACTGGCAGTAATGTTTTGCTTGTTAGATAGTAGTTTCTGGAGAGCAAAAGACATCAGCTCATGGGCAGATAATGTGATTTTAAAGCTCAATAATCCTAAGTTATGGATTGTTAACCTTAGCCTTGTGCAGACTTCTGATCAGGCATTGCAAATTATTCGCGAAGCATTGAAAGAGTTTTTTGTCATATTGCCCGAAGTAACTAGCGAACTATTGGTGGGCTTTACTATTTTGAGGTTTGAACGAGGGGAGATTTCTAAAGAATCTATGCGGCAAGTTATATGGGAGATCATAGATTCTTATGGTGAAGCAGACTCATCGCTTACATCCATTGAGGAGGCAGATTATAGCTCATGTAAAAGGAAAGCTTTAGATGCCCTCCGGCTTGTAGAGGGGTGTACAGATATTAAGAATTTTAATGCTCTTTTGATGAATTAGTTGTGAAAAAGAGACTAAGTTAGTCTGAAATTAGTAAGCCTACGTAATGAGCAAAAAAATAAAAATAGAGCGTATGCTTTATACGCTGTAATAGATCGGGGCAGTGCTCAATTAATTCAAATACAAAGCCCCATACTCAATTAACTGTTCAATAACGTTTTTAGTCTTTTCAGTGCTGAAATAAGGACCTAATACCTGCCAATTAAGCTCGCAGCCACCACAAAGCAAGCGAGCAAACTCCAGCTCCACAACAACTGCTTCGCCATCAACAAATAGCTCAGCCTTTTTATTCACTGTGTCTGCAAAAGCAAAGCGGGAGGCTGGATGGCGTTGCAGTGTAGCGCCATTCTTTAGTTCGCCAATCCAGTTAGCTTGGCCACTTTCCTGACTAATATCCAGCTCAGGGTACTTTCTGGATGTCATTGTCCGCCCAAGCCAATTGCGCAACAACTGCTTATCCAGCAGTGCGGTTTGAAGTAGTTCGCCAAGCCGTTCAACTGCTGCTTCTGAGATTTCACCGTGGTGCTTAACCGGCTGTGCAGGGTCAGTATAACGTTGATGGCCACGATGGTGGGAGATGGCTTCTGTGGCCAGGTCGTCGATAATTTCGCCAATACTGGGAGCGCGAAAACCCACGGAGTAGGTGAGGCAATCGTTTAATGCAACGCCGTTATGGCTGTATTGCGGCGGCAGATAGAGCATATCCCCCGGCTCTAAAACCCATTCTTGCTCCGGGATAAACTCTTTTAAAATTCGCAATGGGGTGCCGTCAATACGCGGGCTGTCATCGTCCGCCTTGGAGCCCACTTGCCAGCGCCGTTGGCCGTGCCCTTGAATTAGAAACACGTCGTAATAATCAAAATGCGGCCCTACGCTGCCGCCTTCAGGGGCGTAGCTCACCATCAGGTCGTCCAGGCGCCAACGAGGCAAAAACCGAAACGCCTCTAAAATGCTTTGTGCTTCAGGCACCCATTGATCCACCGCTTGCACCAGCAGCGTCCAGTGGGTTTCTGGCAGCTGGGTAAAAACGTCTTCTTCAAAAGGGCCATTCAGTAGCTGCCAGGGGCCATCAGTGCCATTTTCCAGCACAATGCGGGATTCAACCTCATCCTCCAGGGCAAGGCCTGCCAACTCATCCGGCGTCAACGGCGATTCAAAGTTGGGAAACGCATTGCGCACCAACAGAGGTTTTTTCTGCCAGTAGTAGCGCAGAAATTCCTCTGTGGTGATATTGCCAAGATGGGTAAGCATGAGAGGTACTTTGATAATTCAGTGCCCTATAGAGGCGTCACCCCCGCGAAGGCGGGGGTCCATGAATGGCAGCCCGTTAAATATTCTGAGCCTGTGCCACCGCATTGCCAATGTAGTTGGCTGGGGTCAGGGCGCGCAATTCCGCTTTAGCGTCTTCCGGCAGTTCAAGGGAATCGATAAACGTGGCAATAGACGCCTGATTAATCGCCTGGCCACGGGTAAAGGCCTTCAGCTTTTCGTAAGGCTCTTCAATGGCGTAGCGACGCATCACCGTTTGAATAGGTTCAGCCAGTACTTCCCAGGCATTATTCAGATCTTCAGCCAGGCGCTCTTCGTTCAGTTGCAGCTTGCTCAAACCTTTTAATGTTGCCGCGTACGCAATCACTGAGTAGCCAAAGCCAACGCCCATATTACGCAGAACGGTGGAGTCGGTGAGATCCCTCTGCCAGCGAGAAATTGGCAGTTTGGCCGCCAGATGGCCAAATACGGCGTTAGCGATACCCAAGTTGCCTTCCGAGTTTTCAAAATCAATGGGATTCACTTTGTGGGGCATGGTGGATGAACCCACTTCGCCAGCAATCACTTTTTGTTTGAAATAACCCAGAGAGATATACCCCCACACATCGCGATCAAAATCGATAAGAATGGTGTTGAAACGGGCGATGGCATCAAACAACTCAGCGATGTAATCGTGCGGCTCAATTTGTGTGGTGTAAGGGTTCCAGGTAAGGCCCAATCCTTGAATAAAATCTTGCGCATTCAGCGCCCAATCCACATTGGGGTAGGCAGACAGGTGAGCGTTGTAGTTGCCCACAGCGCCGTTGATTTTACCCAGCAGCCCCACAGATTTGATCTGTTCGATTTGACGGAACAAACGCGCCGCCACGTTTGCAAATTCTTTACCCACAGTGGTGGGTGAAGCGGTTTGACCGTGGGTGCGTGACAGCATGGGCACCGCTGCGTATTCATGGGCCATATCGGCAATGCCGTCGGCGATTTGCTGGAGCATGGGCACCAGCACTTGCTCCCGGCCAGCGCGCAGCATCAACGCGTGGGAAAGGTTGTTGATGTCTTCAGAGGTGCAGGCAAAGTGAACAAATTCGGTCACCGCATGCAGTTCTGCATTACCCTGGATGCGCTCTTTAATAAAATACTCAACCGCTTTTACATCGTGGTTGGTGGTGGCTTCGATTTCTTTGATTCGAGCAGCGTCTGCTTCGCCAAAGTTGGCCACCATATCGTTAAGCAGGGCATTAGCGGCTTCTGAGAAGGCTGCCACTTCGGTTACTTCCGGGTGGTTGGCCAGTTGTTGTAACCAGCGTATTTCAACTTCTACCCGCGCCTTGATCAGCCCGAACTCACTGAACACCGTGCGCAGGGCATCGGTTTTGGAAGCGTAGCGGCCATCGATTGGGGTGACAGCGGTAAGGGTTGAAAGCTCCATGGCATCAAGTCTCTCGGAAGGATTAAAGGTGTTTTAAAAAGGCGCGCATAATACCGGAAACAGGGCGGGAAAGCACTCCGCCGGGCACAACCAAAAACTGATAGCTAACTTAAATTTTGCTCTGCAACTTATTGATAAGTTTGACTAAGTCTTTTCTGTACAGAATAAGATGCCAGCGACTGCCACCCAGTTGCTTCCACAATACCGCGCTGCGCACCCCAGACAGCAGCAGGGTGCGGATACGGCTGGCAATATCTTCCTGGCGCAAATAATCTGCAAACCCATTCACCTGAATGCGGTAGCGAAAAGTACTAATGGTGTTTTGATACAAATCCGCCAGGTTGGCAATAATGTTCTCGTGGGTTTGGGAAAAGTGTTCAGCCTGGGATCGAGCCCGGTCTATGCCATTGCTCAAACGCACCAGCATGTTTTTGTCGCGCAATAATCGCCCTTGCAGATGGGTAACGCCAACAGCGTAACGCAGGGCGTCAGAGGCTTGGCCATTGCGCTGCAGGGTTAGCTGTTCGTGCAGGGTGTCCACACCCAGCTTGAGATTGCGAGCACCGCCATAAACCGCTTCTGTACTTTCCGGGTTTTGTTCAAAAATAGCATGCACGCAGGTGGCGAACTCATCGCTGGTTGCACGGCCATTGCGTGCCAGCTGCTCCACCAAATGGCAGGCCTGAAACACACCCGCAAGGGCGATCGCCTGCTCGCAGGTGGGCTTTTTAAAGGCGGATAAATCAAACATTGTCGCGAGACTCAATAATGCCACCGCCCAGGCAGTGATCGCCCTGGTACAACACCAGTGACTGGCCCGGTGTTACCGCTCGTTGTGGCTGGTCAAACACAACCTGACAGCTGTCTCCCACCAAGGTGACTGTGCACGCCTGATCAGACTGTCGATAGCGGGTTTTGGCATGGCACCGGAAATTCGTTTGCTGGGGCTTACCATTGATCCAGTTAAGCTGATTGGCCACCAGGCTATTGTGGAACAACAATGGGTGATCGCTGCCTT
Organism: bacterium SCSIO 12696; assembly: GCA_024397955.1. NCBI lineage: Bacteria > bacterium SCSIO 12696. Next base: position 552,279 of record CP073744.1, on the reverse strand, counting down.
GCACCGCAATCAGCACATTGCGCTCCAGGTCTTTACCAGCTACATACCAAGGCGCCTCGGTGCCAGTTTTGGTGCCACCAATGCCCAAACCTTGGCGTTGGCCCATTGTGTGGTACATCAAACCACTGTGCTGGCCAATGACCCTACCGTCCGGGTCTTCGATATTGCCGGGCTGGGCGGGTAAATACTGCTCCAGAAAATCTTTAAAACGGCGCTCACCAATAAAACAAATACCCGTGCTGTCTTTTTTGTTGTGAGTGATCAGATCGTACTCTTCCGCCAGACGGCGCACTTCGGGCTTGGCCAGTTCGCCCACTGGAAACAAAGTTTTAGCAAACGCATCTTCGCCAACGGCATAAAGAAAATAACTTTGGTCTTTGTTGCCATCTAAACCCTTTAGAAGCTGGGCATGGCCGTCGCTGTCCGCACGGCGTACATAGTGGCCAGTAGCAATTAAGTCAGCACCCAAAACCTGGGCGTATTCCAGAAATACCTTGAACTTGATTTCCCGGTTGCAAAGAATATCCGGGTTGGGCGTGCGCCCAGCCTGGTATTCCGCCAGAAAATACTCGAACACATTGTCCCAGTATTCCGCGGCAAAATTCACCGTATGCAGGGGGATGCCGATTTTGTTGCACACTGCCTGGGCGTCCTCAAGGTCAGCCTTTGCAGTGCAGTATTCGGTGCCGTCGTCCTCGTCCCAGTTCTTCATAAACAGGCCGGCCACCTCGTAGCCCTGTTGTTTAAGCAACAAAGCGGATACAGAGGAGTCGACACCTCCGGACATGCCGACAATAACGGTGGTTTTGGCTTGAGACATACTGAACAGCGGTTTTGGCAAAGGCGGCGATTCTAACAGGGGCGCAAGCCTCGGGTAAATTGCCGTTACCCGTATTCCTGATACCATAGCGTCATAAATACAAGGATCGAGCCTCCCTTGCCACAAAAGTCATCAAACATCCCTTATTTTTCAGCGCTGGGCTTGTCTCAAAGGGCCATGGAGTGGCTGCAGTTTCGCCACGCTTTGACACAACCCAAGTGGCAAGAGTGGGTAGAGCAGCCACATGAGCCGACACCAAGTGATACAGAGGCTGCATTACGTCAATTTCAGAAGGACACAAGCTCCATCCAAAACGCCAGCCATTCAGGATTGGTGATTGCCCTGTTGGTAAGTGCTATTGCTGGTTGTCTGGCCATGGCCGGTGCGTGCAGCTATTCCGGTAATGCCCCCATTAACTTATGGCTGATGTTGGGGCTGTTCGCGCTGCTGCCTTTTGCCTTAACCCTGCTGACCTTATGGGGTTTAAGACGAGCATTGCGCCCGGATGCACCCATTGCTGTTGTTGGGCAGTTGGCGCTCCGGCCATTACTGAAGCGATTGCCACAGCAGCACCTTCAATCGCCAGTATTCAAACACTGGCTGCTGTGGAAATTGCAGCGCTTATCCCTGGCATTTCAAGTTGGCGCCGTTGTCTGCTTTTTGATCATGGCACTGTTTCAAGACCTGGCATTCGCCTGGTCTTCTACCGTCGCCGAGCGGGGCACTCAGGCAGAAAAGCTGGTTGAGAACTTTTTGGTACACCTCAGCTGGCCTTGGCAGTGGTTGCTGGGCGCACCGAGCCAGGAATTGCTGAGCAGTAGCCGCTTCTATCGGGGTGGGGCAGAGCAGTCAGCATCGTTTAACGGCGAATTGTTGGGGCAGTGGTGGTCGTACCTTGTGATGGCAATGGTGACCTACGGTCTGTTGCCCCGGTTAATGCTGGCGCTCTGGTTACGTTACCGCCTGGCAAAAACCTTATTGAATGAAATGCGCCACAGCGGCGATATCGAGCGCTTTGCCTTAACGCTGGAGCCCAACCTCGCATCAACAAGCGACGCTGCAAACATTGAAAGCAAACTACTCAGTGACGTAGATAGTTGGCAGTCAGACGCTATTTGTTTGGCCTGGCAGTGGCAACCAAAACAAATTCAAAGCACAAAGGTGTTGGGGCTGAGCAGCTGGCAAGAGGACAATCAATGGCTGGCGAATATTGCGCCACAGTGGAATGCATCGGTGCAACTGTTGGTAACACCGCAACAAGTGCCCACTGCCGAGCTGGCGGATACTATTGAAGTAATCCGCACCAAAAATCCAAAATTAGATATTTCTTTGTGGCTGCTATCCGGGCCAGAAAAGGCAGCAGAAGGGGCGCGTAAATCCTGGCAGTTATTTGCGCGCAAATACCAATTGCCCTTTGGTGAGCGTGTGGAGGGCGGCCAATGAATGCTTGCCCCCGGTTTGCGGTTGTCGGCCACCCCAATAAAGGCAAATCCAGCATTGTGGCCACCATGGTGCACAGTGACGATATTGCTATCTCGGAACTGTCTGGCACCACGGTGGCAACTCATTGCTATTCCTACCAACTGGATCAACAACCGCTGTACAGCTTGTTCGACACACCTGGCTTCCAGCGCCCCAGACAGTTAATGGAATGGTTGCAGCAACAGGACACAGACGCGTCAAAACGCCTGCAAGCCATTGAGCAATTTTTGCAGCACTTTGGTGCTGGTCAGGAAGCTGGCGAACGGTTTAGAGATGAAGTGGAACTGCTGTCGCCCATCGTTCGTGAAGGCGCAGGCATTATTTACGTAGTGGATGGTTCAGTCCCGTATTCCCCCAAATACGAACCGGAAATGACCGTGCTGCAGTGGACAGGGCAGCCGCGCATGGCACTGATCAACCCCATTGGCGGCGAGCAATATGTAGATGAGTGGAAGCAGGCACTTGGGCAATACTTCAGTTTAGTGAAAGTGTTTAACCCGGTTGTTGATGGCATCGAAAAGCAGTTGGCAGTACTAAGGTCGTTCGCAGAATTGAGTGACGCCTGGCGCGAAGATTTGCTGAAGTCGGCAACGGCTATTGAACACCACCACCAGAATACCCAAAACAAAGCGGCTTTTTTAATCAGTGAATTTATCTCCCAGGCTTTAGCCGCAAAGGTATCCAAACCGCTGCTCGCAGATGAGTTACAAGACAGCCTTGAAGAGTTGATTCGTAAAGAATACCGCTTACGACTGCAGCAGCATGAAAAACGTTTGCGACAAGCCATTTTGGGCCTGTATCGGCACCAACGGCTTGATATTCAGGAGGCGAATCTTGAACTGGATTACCCGGATTTATTCAATCAGGATTACTGGTATTTGTTTGGTATGAGCCGAAAAAAATTAGTTGCATTAGCAAGCTCCTCCGGTGCTGCCGCCGGTGCTTTAGTGGATGCAGGGCTGGGAGGTGCATCATTGATGACCGGCGCACTGATTGGCGGCATTGGCGCTGGAGTGGCCAGTTTATATATCAGCAATAAACCCGATACCTTGTCTATAAAAGGACTGCCACTGGGTGGCAAACAGTTAACCGCGGGGCCGGTGAAAGACCTCAACTTTGCGTTTGTATTGTTGGGCCGAGCGGTAAGTTATCAACGCGCCATTGCTGCGCGCGCCCACGGCAATCGCAATCCGCTTGTTGTGCAAGAATCTGGCAGTTGGATAGACGCCTTGGAGAAATCGAAACAGGTGGCGTTAACCGGCCTTTTAAAAACCGGCCATAAAGGACTTTCTGGGAAACAGCGTGAACATTTGCAGCGACTTGTTTATTCGCTACTGCTGTAACGCCTTCAATAACGACATCGGGTAAATATGACTACTGCGATGATCTTCTATCGCTTGCAGAACCAGCGGGCTGCGCAATTCAGGTTCGCGTTGCAGCAATTCTTCATAGCTAAGCCACAACGCTTCCTCAATATCTGAATCCAGCTCATAATCCGGATCAAAACGCTGTACCTTGGCAGCAAAGCACACCCGGTAATAAGTAACACCGTTACTGGGCGCTGTGTAGGTGGTAATACCCATAAACCCGGTTAAATCCACATGCCAGCCAGTTTCTTCCAGTGTTTCCCGTAAAGCGGCGGCGGTAATTTCTTCCCCCGGTTCCACATGCCCGGCTGGCTGGTTGTAAACTCGCTTACCATTTTCATATTCTGCAACGCAAAGGTATTTGCCGTCGCGCTCAACGACGGTGGCGACGGTGAGGTGTATTTGCTCGCCCATTATTTCGTGCTCTTTGGTTGTTTTTTGCTGGCGCATTTCCCAAGTGGACAACTTCTTTACGGTGCTGTCCAGGCTGTAAATCGTTCAATTTCCAGTGGCCAATAGCCACACGCACCAAACGCAAAGTAGGGTGGCCCACTGCGGCGGTCATACGCCTTACCTGGCGATTACGGCCTTCGGTGATGGTCAGCTCTATCCAGCTGGTGGGTATTGATTGGCGAAAGCGCACTGGCGGATTGCGGGGCCATAATTCCGGTTCGGTGATAACTTTCGCTCTTGCGGGTTTTGTTGGGCCATCTTTTAGCTCAACACCGCGACATAACTTTTCCAGGGCTTCGTCATTAACCTCGCCCTCCACCTGCACCCAATAAGTTTTTGGCAGCTTGTGTTTGGGATGGGCAATTCGGGCTTGCAGGTTGCCGTCATCGGTAAGTAGCAGTAAGCCCTCGGAATCTTGATCCAGTCGTCCAGCGGGGTAGATGTTTGGGGTTTTAATAAAGTCAGCCAGGGTAGGACGCTCATCCGCGCCACTGAACTGGCAGAGCACACCGTAGGGTTTGTTAAAAAGATATATTGTGGACATAAAAAAAGCCGGGGCTGATGCCCCGGCCTGTGTGGCGTTACAGCGCCGCTAGCGCTGCGTTTAAGGTATCGCTCGGGCGCATCGCTCGGGAGGCCAGCTCCGGGTTCGGCTGGTAGTAGCCACCAATATCCATTGCCTGGCCTTGCACATCATTCAACTCGGCAACAATAGTTGCTTCGTTGCTGCTCAATGCATTAGCCAATGGTGCGAACTGAGCTTTTAAGTCTTGATCATCGTTCTGATCCGCCAGGGCCTGAGCCCAATACAAAGCCAGGTAGAAGTGGCTGCCGCGGTTATCCAATTCACCCACTTTCCGCGAGGGAGACTTGTTGGTATCCAGGAAGCGGCCATTGGCTACGTCCAGTGCTGATGCTAGAACCGCCACTTTCTGGTTGCCGGTTTTCATGGCCAGGTCTTCCAGGGAAACTGCCAACGCCAAAAACTCCCCGAGGGAGTCCCAGCGCAGGTGGTTCTCACTGTTAAACTGCTGAACGTGTTTTGGCGCAGAGCCACCGGCACCAGTTTCAAACAAACCGCCACCCGCCAACAGAGGCACAATGGATAACATTTTGGCACTGGTACCCAGTTCCAGAATGGGGAACAAATCAGTGAGGTAATCCCGCAATACGTTGCCGGTTACCGAGATTGTGTCTTTGCCTTCTTTGATACGCTGCAGGGTGTAACGGGTTGCCTCAATGGGCGACAAAATCTGAATATCCAGGCCGCTGGTATCGTGTTCTGGCAGGTATTGATTTACTTTTTCAATTAGGCTGCGGTCGTGGGCGCGGCCCTCTCCCAGCCAGAAAATAGCGGGGTTGCCGGTAGCCCTGGCACGATTTACCGCCAGTTTTACCCAGTCTTTTATGGGGGCGTCTTTGGTTTGGCACATGCGCCAGATGTCACCGCTTTCAACAGCGTGCGACATCAGTACGTTGCCACTGTCGTCAACAACGCGAATAGTGCCTTGCTCTGTGGCTTTGAAGGTTTTGTCGTGAGAACCGTACTCTTCGGCTTTTTGGGCCATCAAGCCAACATTGGACACATTGCCCATGGTGGATACGTCAAAGGCGCCATTATCTTTACAGAACTGAATGGTTTCCTGATAGACACCGGCGTAACAGCGGTCGGGGATCAATGCCTTTGTGTCGTGCAGCTGGCCATCTGGCCCCCACATTTGGCCAGAGGAACGAATAGCCGCAGGCATGGAAGCATCAATAATCACATCGCTGGGAACGTGCAGGTTGGTAATGCCTTTGTCTGAATCCACCATGGCCAGGGCAGGGCGGTTGGCGTAAACCGCCTGGATGTCCGCTTCAACAGCGGCTTTTTGATCGCTGGGCAAGTCGGCAATTTTGGCGTACACATCACCCAAGCCGTTACTGGGGTCTACACCCAACTCATCGAACAAAGCGGCGTGTTTTTCAAAAACATCTTTGTAGAAAACTGTTACTGCTTCGCCAAACATGATGGGGTCAGACACTTTCATCATGGTGGCTTTTAAATGCAGGGAAAGTAGTACGCCTTCGTCTTTGGCAGCGCTGATTTCGCGCTCAAAGTATTCTCTTAAAGCAGCGCTGCTCATACGTGAAGAGTCGATCACTTCACCCGCTTGCAGTCGCGTTTCTGCTTTCAATACAGTCACTGCACCATCAGTGGCAACAAATTCAATTTTCACATTGCCCGCTTCGGCCATCACCACAGACTGCTCACTGGAATAAAAATCACCATCACTCATATGAGCGACGTGGGATTTGGAGTCTGCTGCCCAGGCTCCCATGGGGTGAGGGTTTTTCTGAGCATAGGCTTTTACCGGTGCGGCTACGCGACGATCTGAATTGCCTTCACGCAGCACCGGGTTAACCGCACTGCCAAGTATTTTTGCGTAGCGAGCCCTGATGGTTTTTTCAGCGTCATTTTGAGGCTCTTCCGGGAAGCTGGGAATGTCGTAGCCATGGGCCTGAAGTTCACTAATGGCGGCCACCAGCTGAGGAATGGAAGCACTGATGTTCGGCAGCTTGATGATATTGGCTTCTGGAGTTTTAGCCAGCTCACCCAGCTCAGCCAGGGCATCTCCCTGTTGCTGTGCCTCGGTCAAGTTTTCCGGGAAGTTAGCAATGATGCGCCCAGCCAATGAAATGTCGCGGGTTTCCACCTTGATGCCCGCAGATTGAGCAAATGCCTGCACGATTGGCAACAGAGAGTAAGTCGCCAGGGCAGGGGCTTCATCGGTAATGGTATAGATGATTTTGGACGAGTCAGTCATACTCAATAGCTTCCTTTGAGTTCAGTGGGTGGTGTCTTGGAAAGGGGCATTCGGGCGCAAAGTATAGCAGCAGAGCACTCTGTAGAGTAGCCGACAGTGTACGTCGGCAGGCCCCACGGGAGCTGAGAGGTTGCGATCGGGTTAAATACTAAATTTGCTGGTATTCGGTTTCAGGTTGATCTAATACCGAGCCATCGTCATCAGCAGAGCGAATGTTTGCAGCGTGTAAACCTTTGCCACCTTCAGTGACGTCAAAACTTACTCGCTGGCCTGCCTTAAGTGTTTTGTAGCCTTCCATCTCAATGGCTGAGTAGTGGGCAAAGATATCGCCTTCGCCATCTTCAGGCAGAATAAAGCCGTAGCCTTTCGCGTTGTTAAACCACTTGACGGTTCCCATGGGCATAACAGTCATCCCCCCTTTGGACCTGTTGTGAGAGCAGCGTTGTAATTGATTTTGTTGGCTTTTGTGCTGCTTGTTTGTATAAAAAACATACAGTGCTAACTTTTATAGGGATTTGACCACCAAGTCAAGGTGGAAAAAAGCGTGAAATTCGCTTTAAAAGTGATAATTTAGAGTTAAACTACCGTTAACGGGTGTAAATATTTTTTATATCGAGAATCGCTGTACAAGTGGCAATGAGTAAAACAAGGTTAGTCGTAAAAGCCTCCGACGAGGACAAAGAGCACGGTACCGGACTGGGCAGCCATGCAGTTGTCGAAAAAGTCCGCCCAAGGCTGCGCAAACCCCCTATGTATCGGGTTGTCATGCTCAATGATGACTTTACTCCTATGGAGTTTGTGGTAGAAGTATTGGAAAGTTACTTTGGTATGAACCGCGAGCAAGCCACCCGGGTAATGCTGCGGGTGCACACCGAAGGTAAAGCAGTTTGCGGTTTATATACCCGCGATATTGCGGAAACTAAAGCCAATCAAGTGAATCAATATGCTAGAGAGTGCGATCACCCGCTCTTGTGCGAAGTAGAACCCTCAGAGGGGGATGATGATCGCGACTAACGCCCTTTGGTGTAATGGCTGTTTTTATATTGCGCCCTTTTTTACGGAGGCTTGGTTATGTTGAGTCGAGACCTGGAAGTAACCCTGAACCTGGCGTTTAAAGGTGCCAGCTCCAGACGTCATGAATTTATGACTGTCGAGCACCTGCTATTGGCACTGCTAGATAACGAATCTGCCGCCACGGTGCTTAAAGCCTGTGGGGCCGAGCTCAACGACTTGCGTCGTGACCTGGATGAATTTATCGAGTCCACCACCCCTTTAATTCCCGTCGCCGATGCCGAGCGCGACACCCAGCCAACTCTTGGCTTTCAACGGGTATTGCAACGAGCGGTCTTTCATGTTCAGTCCTCTGGTAAAAAAGAGGTCAAAGGTGAAAACGTATTGGTGGCTATCTTCAGCGAGCAGGAAAGCCAAGCCGTTTATTTTCTGCGCTTACAAAACATTGCCCGTGTGGATGTGGTCAATTACATCTCGCACGGCATTTCCAAAGTGGCAGAGCAGCCTCAACCTCACAACGATGAAGATCCTCAAAGTGGCGAAGACAGTGGTGAAAGTGAAGCTCCCGGCAAAAGCCTGCTGGAGCAGTTTGCCACCAACCTGAACCGTGAAGCCGAGCTGGGCAAGATTGACCCATTGGTGGGGCGCGACTTTGAGGTGGAGCGGGTCTGTCAGATACTGGCACGCCGCCGCAAGAACAACCCGCTATTGGTCGGTGAATCCGGTGTCGGCAAAACTGCCATTGCGGAAGGCTTGGCCAAGCATATCGTTGAAGGCAAAGTGCCGGAAGTTCTGGAAGAAAGTACGGTTTACTCTCTGGATCTTGGTGCACTGCTGGCCGGCACTAAATACCGTGGCGATTTTGAAAAGCGCTTCAAAGGGGTTCTGGCTGAGCTGGACAAAATGCCTCACTCGGTGCTCTTTATTGACGAAATTCACACCATTATTGGCGCCGGTGCCGCCTCTGGTGGCGTTCTGGATGCCTCCAATTTGCTCAAGCCATTGCTGAGCTCCGGAAAAATCCGCTGCATCGGCTCCACCACATTCCAGGAATACCGCGGTATTTTTGAAAAAGATCGCGCTCTGGCTCGACGTTTCCAAAAAATTGATGTGCCCGAACCGACGGTTGAAGAGACTTTTGAAATTCTCAAAGGCTTGAAGGGGCGCTTTGAAGAACATCACAATCTGCGCTTTACCCAGGGTGCACTGCGCACGGCGGCGGAGTTGTCAGCACGACACATCACCGACCGCTTTTTGCCAGATAAAGCTATTGATGTGATCGATGAAGCCGGTGCTTACCAACGCCTGCAACCGGTCAATAAGCGCAAAAAAGCAGTAGGGGTTGCGGATGTGGAACGCATCGTGGCGAAAATTGCCCGTATTCCGGCGAAGAGTGTCACCGCCAGCGACAAAGAGCGCCTGCGCAGTTTGTCAGAGCAGCTGAAACTGGTGGTATTTGGCCAAGACCCAGCCATCGACGCGCTGTCTACATCCATCAAACTGTCTCGGGCGGGGCTTCGTGATGGCGACAAACCCATCGGTTCATTTCTGTTTGCCGGCCCAACCGGTGTCGGTAAAACTGAAGTCAGTAAACAGCTGGCCGAAGTGATGGGCATCGAATTAATCCGTTTCGACATGTCAGAGTACATGGAGCGCCATACGGTATCCCGGCTGATTGGCGCACCTCCTGGTTATGTAGGTTTCGATCAAGGCGGTTTGCTGACAGACGCGGTCACCAAGCACCCACACTCGGTGGTTCTGCTGGACGAAATCGAAAAAGCTCATCCAGATGTGTTCAATATTCTGCTGCAGGTGATGGATCACGGCACGCTGACCGACAACAACGGCCGCAAAGCGGACTTCCGCAATGTGATTCTGATTATGACCACCAATGCCGGCGCCGAAGAAATGAGCCGGTCGTCCATTGGCTTTACCAATCAGGATCACAGCACCGACGGTATGGAGGTGATCAAAAAAGCGTTTACCCCGGAATTTCGCAACCGTCTGGACAGCATTATCCAATTCCAGGCACTGCAACTGGATGTTGTCAAAGTCGTTGTGGATAAATTCTTGACCGAACTCCAGGCCCAATTGGACGACAAAAAAGTGGTGCTTGATGTGGAGCAAGAGGTGGTGTTGTGGCTGGCAGAAAATGGCTATGACGAGCGCATGGGAGCGCGGCCGATGGCACGCCTGATTCAGGAAAAGCTCAAGAAGCCTCTGGCCGAGGAAGTACTGTTTGGCAACCTGGCAGACAAGGGTGGCACGGTACAGGTATCGGTGGAAGAAGACGAGCTTTGCTTCAGCATCTCCGGCGCAGCCGAAGAAAAAGTGCCCGAGCCCAGTTAACAGCTCACACCCATTCAAGTGCCCATGAAAAGCAGGCACATACAAAAAGGCCAGCATGGAAACATGCTGGCCTTCTTAAAATTTCTGACTATTAGCGAGCTCGGTAGGTAATCCGACCTTTGCTGAGATCGTAAGGCGTCAACTCAACCTTGACCTTGTCACCGGTAAGGATACGAATGTAGTGCTTGCGCATTTTTCCGGAAATGTGGGCGATGACCACATGGCCGTTCTCCAGCTTAACCCGGAAAGTGGTGTTTGGCAGGGTATCAATGATTTCCCCTTCCAGTTCGATGACGTCTTCTTTTGCCATACTCGCAATGCACTCCAATACGTTTCAATAGGCGCTTCGATTTTGAAGGCGGCAATTCTGCCTGAAAACCCATCGCTTAGCCACCTCTTTTCGGCCTTTTATCCTCATATTCCTGCCAATTGCCATCAATCAGAATATCAATGGGCTTAAAGCGGGTTTTGTAGCGCATTTTGGCGCAGCTTTCGATCCAGTAACCCAGGTAAACATAAGACAAGTTGAGCTGTCGGGCCTGATCCAGCGCGCTCAGAATGGCCATGGTACCCAGACTTCTTCCATCTTCGGCAGGGTCAAAATAGGTGTAAATGGCAGAAATGCCGCGATCCAGTACATCCACTACACTGCAAGCAAGCAATTGCCCGTTTTTACGAAATTCCAGATAGCGGGTGAATTCGAATGGCGAGCCAATAAAATCGTCGTACTGACTGCGAGTAGGGGGGTACATATCTCCATCTGCATGGCGTTCACAGATGTAGCGACTGTAAAGCACAAAGTGCTCGTTATTATCCACACTGGCTTTAAGAGACACCTGCAAGTCGGCATTTTTGCGTAAACAGCGACGCTGCTGCCGACTGGGTTTAAAAGCAGCTACCGGAATGCGCGAGGGCTGGCAGGCGCTGCAACTTTGACAGTGGGGAATATATAAATATTTGCCACTGCGGCGAAAACCGCTGTCCGTCAAACGATCGTAAATGGGGGCGTTCAGTGGCAGGGAAGGGTCAACAAAGGCGGTGGTGGCGCTGCGATTTTTCAGGTAACTGCATGGATGGGGTTCGGTCAAGAACAGCCGTATGGTCGAAACATCTGGCGATATATCCCGCGACATACATTACCCTCAATTTGCTACACCATCAGTGTAGCTGTGTTGTGGCTTAACAATCCACTTTTTAGACAATCATTAAGACGGCCACTTCAAGCGTTGGTTTCCGTATTTTTCGAGCAGCTGTAAAAATTCTTTACGCGATATATCCACGGCTCCCAGGGTACTCAAGTGGGGGTTGGGTATTTGGCAATCAATTAAACACAACCCTTCCAGCTCGCGCACCAAACTGAGGGCGGCCAGCTTTGATGCATTGCTCACCAAACTGAACATGGATTCACCACAAAAAGCACCGCCAACAGCAACCCCATACAAGCCCCCAACCAGAGTTTCACGATCCCAGACTTCAACGGAATGTGCGTGTCCAGCTTGATGCAGGCTGCAGTAAGCTGCATGCATTTGTTGATCAATCCAGGTGCCATCTTCTTTTCGAGGCACGGTTTGACAGTGTTTGATCACTTCTGGAAACGCTTGATTAAAGGTTACCTGATAGCGTTGTTGGCGGTACAGTTTGATCAGGCTTTTAGACGCGTAAAACTGATTTGGAAAAAGGACGGTGCGCGGGTCAGGGCACCACCAAAGCAACGGGTCACCATCGCTGTACCAGGGGAAAATACCTTGGCGATAGGCGGCAACCAGAGTTTCTACCTCCAGATTGCCGCCAACCGCTAACAAGCCGTTGGGTTCGGTTAAAGCTTGCTCAGAGGGTGGAAACTGAGGCTGCTCGCTGTCCAGTAAGGTTAGATTCATCCGTACTACCGGACTCAGGAGGAAAGAAATTTCTCCGCATCCAGTGCCGCCATACAGCCGGAGCCGGCGGAAGTTACTGCCTGGCGATAAATATGATCCGCCACATCGCCAGCGGCAAATACACCGTCGATGGAGGTTTGGGTGGCGTTGCCCTCAGTGCCACTTTGCACCGTCAGGTAACCATCTTTCATATCCAATTGCTCGGCAAACAAATCGGTGTTTGGCTTGTGGCCAATAGCGATAAATACACCGTGCAGATCCAGCTCTTTGGTGCTGCCATCTTCGGTGCTTTTCAGGCGTATGCCTGTAACGCCAGCATCGTCGCCCAGTACTTCATCGAGGGTATGATTCCACTCAATGTTGATGTTGCCGTTTTCGGCTTTTTCAAACAGGTGATCCTGTAGAATTTTCTCCGCTCTCAAACTGTCGCGACGGTGTACCAGCGTGACTTCGCTACAGATATTGGAAAGGTACATGGCCTCTTCAACGGCAGTATTACCACCGCCAATCACCGCCACCTTTTGATCCCGGTAGAAAAAGCCATCACAGGTGGCACAGGCGCTCACGCCTTTACCCATATACGCCTCTTCGGAAGGCAGCCCAAGATATTGGGCGGAAGCGCCGGTGCAGATAATTAAAGAATCACAGGTGTAAGCCTGGTTGCCAAACAGCCTAAAAGGGCGCTGTTTCAGGTCGACACTCTCGATATGATCGAATATCACTTCGGTATTAAAGCGCTCCGCATGCTGTTGCATACGCACCATCAGGTCGGGGCCTTGCACACCTTCGTGATCACCGGGCCAGTTATCTACATCGGTGGTGGTGGTGAGCTGGCCACCTTGCTGAATGCCGGTAATCACCACCGGATTGAGATTGGCGCGAGCGGCGTAAATGGCAGCGGTGTAACCCGCCGGGCCAGAGCCGAGGATAATCAAGCGGTGGTGTTGCGCATCAGACATCAAATGGTTTCCTGTTCTGGTGTTCGAATGTTGTGTTTTAAACGGTACTTTTGTGAAAAAAAACCGTTGGGGCACAAGGCAAGCGGGTTATCATACTTAATCCACCTGATTGAACCAATAGAACCGGTTAATTAAGCCTATTATGGCCGCCTATTGGCGGTTACAATTGCTTCCAAATTGGATATTGTCTGTACAATTTTTACAATAATGACAAACACTTGGATAAGATAATTGAGTAAATCCACTAACTCTCGAGCCAAGCCCCAAGGCGAAAGTGGCGGGGCGGGGCGCTTTGAGCTGATTTTGCGGGAAGGCGCACTGATCGGCTGGCTGGTGGTGTGTATCTACTTATTGATTGCACTGTTTAGCTTTTCTGCGAATGACCCCGGCTTTTCCCATACCGGCAGCCGCGACCACGTCAGCAACGCCGCAGGCCCTGCAGGCGCCTGGTTGGCGGATGTTTTGTTCTGGCTGTTTGGGCTGATGGCTTATGTGTTTCCGATATTGTTGATGTGGAGAGCGTGGCGGGTTTTTCGCACCAAGCGCGAAGACGCCGGCGCGCCATTTGACTGGCTGACCTTTGCACAGCGGGTTCTGGGGTTGGTGCTGGTGATGCTCAGCGCCACCGCATTGACTGACCTGCACTATGGGGCAGTGAGCACGTCAATGCCCGAAGGCCTTGGCGGTATCATGGGTTCAGGGGTGGCTCAGGTTGCGGTATCGGCCTTTAATATTGTCGGTAGCACTTTGGTACTGTTGGCGGTATCGCTGTTTGGCCTGACCATCTTTGCCGATATCTCCTGGTTGGCCCTGATTGATGGCCTGGGCAAAATCAGCCTCAACGGCTACGACTGGCTGCGCGGCAAAGTGGTTCAGCTGCGATCTTCTCGCCAGGAAGCGCGCAGGGCATCAGAGGCTCAGCAGTTGCGCAAGGAAAAAGTCGCCAAAAAAGTGAAAGCAGCAGAAAAGCGCATTCCACCCAGTATTCAGGTGCCAACCCCTACACCCAAGGCAGCCCCCAGTAAACGAGCCGTCAAGGAGAAACAGGCTACTCTGTTTGAAGAACCGGTGAGCGGTGCCTTGCCGGCCATTGGCTTGCTGGACGAGGCCGACACAAACTCCGGTAAAGGGTTTTCCAAAGAATCCCTGGAGGCAATGTCACGGCTGCTGGAATTGAAACTGCAGGATTTCGGCATCTCTGCGGAGGTGGTGGAAGTCATGCCAGGCCCGGTGATTACCCGTTTTGAAATCCAACCAGCTCCTGGCGTCAAAGCCAGCCGCATCACAAATCTGGCAAAAGATTTGGCCCGCTCACTGGCAGTGGTCAGTGTTCGAGTTGTGGAAGTAATACCCGGCAAATCGGTGATGGGTATTGAGATACCCAACGAACACCGGGAAATGGTGCGGCTGTCGGAGGTGGTGTCGTCCGATGTTTACGAAAGTGCCAAGTCGCCACTGACCTTGGCGCTGGGCCACGATATCTCAGGGGTGCCTTCGGTCGCAGACCTGGCCAAAATGCCTCACTTGTTGGTGGCGGGCACCACCGGCTCTGGTAAATCAGTGGGCATCAACGCCATGCTGTTGAGTCTGCTGTTTAAGTCATCGCCGGATGAAGTGCGCCTGATTTTGGTGGATCCAAAGATGCTTGAGTTGTCGGTGTACGATGGCATTCCGCACCTGCTAACACCAGTTATCACCGATATGAAAGACGCCTCCAATGGCTTGCGTTGGTGTGTGGGTGAAATGGAGCGGCGCTACAAGCTTATGGCCGCTATGGGTGTGCGCAATATCTCTGGTTTCAACCGCAAAGTAAAAGACGCTATAGCGGCTGGTGAACCGATACCCGACCCACTGTGGCAGCCAGACCCTCATGCCTCTGTGTTTGAGGAGGAAGTACCTCAACAAGCACCCGGCCTGGAGCCCTTGCCGTATATCGTCGTCGTGATCGATGAATTTGCCGATATGATGATGATTGTTGGCAAGAAGGTCGAACAGCTGATTGCCCGTATCGCGCAAAAAGCGAGGGCAGCAGGTATCCATTTGATTCTGGCCACCCAGCGTCCATCGGTGGATGTGATTACCGGTTTGATCAAAGCCAACGTTCCCAGCCGTATTGCGTTCCAGGTTTCCTCAAAGATTGATTCTCGCACCATTCTTGACCAGGGCGGGGCGGAACAACTGTTGGGCCACGGCGACATGCTGTACCTGCCACCGGGCAGCGGTGTGCCGGTGCGGGTACACGGCGCGTTTGTGGATGACCACGAAGTCCATAAAGTGGTCGCCGACTGGAAACGCCGCGGTGAGCCGGATTACCTGGATGAAATTCTGGATGAGGGTGTCACCAACACCATTGCCGTACCAGGCTTTGCCGCAGAAGGTGAGGGCGATGGCAATGATGAATCCGACGCTCTGTACGATGAAGCCGTCAACTTTGTGCTGGAGAGTCGCAAAGCGTCGATTTCTTCGGTGCAGCGCAAGTTGCGTATTGGCTATAACCGGGCCGCGCGCTTGATCGAAACCATGGAAGCCGCTGGCGTAGTCAGCCCAATGGGCAGTAACGGCAGTCGCGAAGTATTGGCCCCTGGTGGCCGAGATTGATGAGAGCAGATTTTATGCGATTGATAGCGTTGGTTTTCACAGTGATGTGTTGTGCCCAGGGACACGCGGGGGGGCAACCCGCTGCTGAGCGCCTGCAAGCCCTGCTGGCTCCCATCGAATCCATGCAGGGGCAATTTAGTCAACAGCAACAAGATGCCAATGGAGTGGTTTTGACGGAACTCTCCCAGCGTGGACAGATGCAGGTCACTCGCCAAGGCCAAATTCGCTGGATTGTCGATGGCGACTTCGGCCAGCAGCTGATTAGCGACGGCAGCACCCTTTGGTTTTATGACCCGGATCTGGAGCAAGTAACCATTCAGGCAGTAAACCCGGAAAACGACAGCTCTCCGGCACTGTTGCTAATGGGGGATTTCGAACGGCTCAGCAACAACTACCGCATTGAACAAGGTAAGGCGGCCAATCAGTTTTTACTTTATCCGCTGCTGGCGGATAGCCTCTACGAACTGGTGCAAATCGAATTCTCCAGCGGTCATCCCAACGCCATTAAGGTGGTCGACAACCTTGGTGAACAAACCCTGATTACGCTAGATAAAGTGAGTGTAAATCCTGCGCTGGAAGAAAAATTGTTTGTTTTCGACATTCCGGAAGGGGTGGATGTTATCCATAACTGACGATTAATCGTCAGCCCCGCGCAGGCGAAAATTCACTTTTAACCCATGACTCAATCTCTGTTCCAGCAAGACGTCTACCGCCCCCTGGCTGCTCGCATGCGGCCACAGAGCTTGCAGCAGTATATCGGTCAAACTCATATTCTCGGCGAAGGTAAACCGCTTCGAGACGCCATTACCAATGGTTTGCTCCATTCCATGGTTTTCTGGGGGCCACCGGGTGTTGGTAAAACCACGCTGGCAAAAATTATTGCCCACAGCGCCGACGCCCATTTTGAAACCCTTTCCGCGGTTTTATCCGGCGTTAAAGAAATTCGCGCCGCCATTGCCAGGGCGGAAGAAGAACGGGATGTACGGGGCCGGAAAACCATTCTGTTTGTGGACGAAGTACATCGTTTTAACAAATCCCAGCAGGACGCGTTTTTACCTTTTGTAGAAGATGGCACCGTTGTCTTGATTGGTGCCACCACCGAAAACCCATCTTTTGAATTGAATAACGCGCTGTTGTCTCGCTGTCGGGTTTATGTGTTGCGCAGCCTCAGTGAAGAGGAGCTGACCGCAGTGGTTCAGGGCGCCTTGGCATCAGAACAATCCAATCTTCCGCCAAGCCTCTCCATTGATAAAGACGCCATGGCGGCACTGGTGGCCGCCGCAGACGGTGATGCGCGCACCGCTTTAAACTTGCTGGAAATCGCCAGCGATTTGGCCGGGCAGAGTGGTGAAATTGCCCTAGAAAATGTTCAGGAGGTGTTGGTAGCAGACACTCGACGCTTTGATAAAGGTGGAGAAAATTTTTACGACCAGATATCAGCGCTCCACAAATCGGTGCGCGGCTCTTCTCCAGATGCCGCACTGTACTGGTTGGCTCGTATGCTGGACGGTGGCTGCGACCCGCTGTATATCGCCCGCCGGGTAGTGCGCATGGCCAGCGAAGATATTGGCAATGCCGACCCCAGAGCGCTGCGAATTTGCCTGGACGCCTGGGAAACTCAAGAGCGATTGGGCAGCCCGGAAGGCGAGTTGGCCATTGCTCAGGCATTGGTTTACCTGGCGGCAGCCCCCAAAAGTAACGCGGTTTACGCCGGCTTTAAAAAAGCCATGGCGGATGTGCGCAAGCAGCCCAGCCACGAGGTGCCCCTGCATTTACGCAATGCGCCCACAAAGCTGATGAAAGAACTGGATTATGGGGCTGAGTATCGCTACGCTCACGACGAACCCGAAGCTTATGCAGCCGGGGAATGTTATTTGCCAGAGCCCCTGCAACATCAACGTTACTATCAGCCGGTTAACCGAGGCTTGGAACAGAAAATCGCCGAGAAGCTAAAGCACTTGAAAGATCTCGATAATTCCAGCAAAAACCGGCGCTATCCCAAAGACAGCGGAGCAGGGCACTAGCATGCAATGGCTGGCTGTCGCTGCAGGTGGGGCACTGGGCGCTGTATGTCGTTACGGGCTCAACACTTTGGTTTTCCCCTTGCTGGGCGAACGCTTTCCTCTGGGTACCTTGCTGGTCAACCTGTCTGGCTCATTCGTTATGGGCCTGCTGTATGTTTTTGTGGTGGATAAAGGCATGCCCGCAGAATGGCGCAGCCTGTTGATGATCGGTTTTTTAGGGGCATTTACTACCTTTTCTGCATTCTCGCTCGATGCCCTGGCTTTGTGGCAGAATGGCCACCCGGTACTGAGTGCCAGCTATGTGTTTGTCAGTGTCGCCGGTTGTTTGGCGGCCACGTTTACGGCGATCTGGCTGGCGCGATTGCTTTAACTTTATAAAACATTAGTTTCATAAAATATTAGCTTCACAGATTATTAGCTTCATACAATAAAAGACTGTTTCACTATGCTTGATCCCAAATTAATCCGCGCAGATATCGACGCGGTAACCGCCGCACTAAGCAAACGGGGCTATCAACTCGATGGCAACCATTTTCAAACCCTGGAGGCAAAAAGCCGCGAGCTGCAAGCGCACTCCCAGGCTCTGCAGGCAGAACGCAAAACCCTATCAAAGTCTATTGGCCAAGCCATCAAAAATGGCGGCGATGTGGATGCACTAAAAGCGGAAGTCGCATCCCTTGGCGAACAATTTGAAACAGCTAAAACTGAACTTGATCAAGTGCAGCAACAGTTTCAGGAATTGTTGCTGAGCATACCCAACGTTCCGCACGACTCTGTGCCAGAAGGCAGCTCTGAAGAAGACAACGTGGAGGTTCGTCGCTGGGGAACGCCCAAAGAATTCGACTTTGAGGTGAAAGACCATGTCGACTTGGGCGCTGCGCTTGGAGGAATGGATTTCGAAACCGCGGCAAAAATTTCCGGTTCCCGCTTTGCCACCATGACCGGTGGGGTTGCTCGTCTGCACCGGGCACTGATTCAGTTTATGTTGGACACACACACCAGCGAGCACGGTTACACCGAAACCTATGTGCCCTATATCGTCAATCGGGATTCTTTATTTGGCACCGGCCAATTGCCAAAATTTGAAGAGGACTTGTTCAAACTGACTGATGAGCGGGAGTTTTACCTGATTCCAACCGCTGAGGTTCCTGTCACCAATATCGTGCGCGACGAAATACTGGATGCGGAACAGCTGCCCATGAAATTAACCGCACATACTCCATGCTTCCGCAGTGAAGCGGGCAGCTATGGTCGTGACACTCGCGGCATGATTCGGCAGCACCAGTTTGAAAAAGTGGAAATGGTGCAGTTCGTCAAGCCAGAAACGTCCTGGCAGGCACTGGAAGAACTGACCCGCTGCGCAGAGGTAATTCTGGAAAAGCTGGAATTGCCGTACCGTACTGTGGTGCTCTGCGGTGGTGATATTGGCTTCTCTGCCACTAAAACCTATGACATTGAAGTATGGCTACCATCCCAGGGCAAATACCGGGAAATATCCTCTTGTAGCAGCTTTGGCGATTACCAGGCACGCCGCATGAAGGCCCGTTGGCGCAACCCGGAAACCGGCAAACCCGAATTACTGCATACCCTTAATGGCTCCGGCCTGGCAGTAGGGCGTACCCTGGTAGCGGTGCTGGAAAACTACCAGCAAGCGGACGGCAGTGTGGTTGTTCCCGAGGTATTGCAGCCTTATCTGGGCGGCATCAGCGTTATTGCGCCGTAACCCGCTGGGCAGGTCGTTGAGCACTCATTGCTTCGGCACCATCGGCATTGTTCACTCCCCATACCGGGAGAAATTTGCCATACCCAGGCAACCAGGGCTGGTGCCTGGAGGCAAAGGGCGCATAGAGTTGTTGCCACCTTACAACCACCCGGACACAGTGCGAGACTTGCAACAGTTCAGCCATATCTGGGTATTGTTTGTGTTCCACGAAACCCTCGCTCAGGGGTGGAAGCCATTGGTACGGCCACCACGCTTGGGAGGCAACCGCAAGACCGGCGTATTTGCCACTCGCTCAACATTCCGCCCCAACCCATTGGGCATGTCTGTAGTCGCGCTGGAGCAAGTATTGGCAGAGGAGGGCGTTATTTCACTGCAAATCAGTGGTCATGACTTGCTTGATCAAACACCCGTGGTGGACATAAAACCTTACGTCCCTTATGCCGACAGCTTGCCGGAAACATCAGCAGGTTTTGCCAGCGAACCGCCAAGCGCCAGCATTGAAGTGCAATTTGCCTGTGAAGCGGAAGAGCAGCTTCACGAAAAAGAGGCGCAATATGCTGGGCTGAGGGAATTTATTTGCCAATTATTGTCTCAAGACCCCAGGCCGGCTTATCGGCACAACCAAGCTGCCGACGCAGGCAGGGAATACGGTGTAAAACTTTACGATTTCAATGTGGTTTGGACAGTCACAGCTGACGGCTTCCACGTGCTACGAATTGAACAAATGTGAGAAATAAAAGGAATCACTATGAGTTACGACTACGATCTGTTTGTTATTGGCGCTGGTTCTGGCGGAGTCCGGGCAGCGCGCATGTCTGCCCAATACGGGGCCAAAGTCGCTGTTGCCGAACAGCAGTACCTGGGCGGCACCTGCGTTAACGTTGGCTGTGTTCCCAAGAAATTGTTTGTATACGCATCTGAATTTGCTGGCGAATTTTCTGCGGCCAAAGGCTTTGGTTGGGATATCGATGTTGAGCCAAAACACCAGTGGCAGCGCCTGATCGCCAATAAAAACGCTGAAATTGAGCGCCTGAATGGTATCTACGGCAACTTACTCGATGGTTCCGGTGTGACACTTTACGAGCACAAAGCCACCATTACTGGCCCCAATCAGGTATCCGTAAATGGCGAAACCATTACTGCAGAGCGTATTCTGGTTGCCACAGGCGGTTATCCGTTTGTACCAAACATCGCCGGTAAAGACCTGGCGATTACCTCTAACGAAGCCTTTTATCTGGAATCGCTGCCGGAGAAAATTATCGTTGTTGGCGGCGGTTATATTGCCGTGGAATTCGCTGGAATATTCAATGGCTTGGGCGTTGAAACCCACTTGATTTATCGCGGCCCAATGTTCCTGCGTGGCTTTGATGACGACATTCGTGAAGCCTTAGCTGCCGAAATGAAGCAGAAGGGTGTTCATCTGCACTTTAATACCAACATTGAGTCGATCGAGCGCGGTGAAAATGAGCTGCTAACTGCCACCTTAACCGACGGCTCTTCACTGGAAGTCGGCCAGGTTATGTACGCCACTGGCCGCAAGGCCAATTTGCAGGGCCTTGGGCTCGACAGCACCAACGTCGAAGTGCGCGACAACGGTTCCATTGTAGTAGACGATAACTTTCAGACTGCTGAGCCCAGCATCTACGCCATCGGCGATGTGATTGACCGGGTTGCACTAACGCCCGTAGCAATCACCGAAGCCATGTCGCTGTCCGCTGCGCTCTATAAAAACGAACATACATCTGTGGATTACAGTGACATTCCAACCGCAGTGTTCAGCCAACCCAATATCGGAACCGTTGGCCTGAGTGAAGAGCAGGCGCGAGAGCAGTACGGCGATGTGACGATTTACAAGAGTCAGTTCAGAGCCATGAAACAAACCCTGGGCGGAGGCAGCGACAAAGTGTTGATGAAACTGATCGTCGATAAAGCCAGTGATCGGGTAGTTGGCTGTCACATGCTGGGTGACCATGCCGGAGAAATTATCCAAGGCATTGGTATCGCCATGAAAGCCGGCGCCACAAAAACAGACTTCGACAATACGGTAGGGATTCATCCAACCGCTGCGGAAGAGTTTGTCACCATGAGAACGCCTGTCGAATAATTTACTTTAAATTCACCAAGTAATTTATTGATAGATAAGGGCCTTAATGATTTCAGGCCCTTATTTTTATATGAAATAACAGAAGTGGGGTGTACCGCTGTTTTTCATTACAGTCCTCGGCTTTTATATTTAATTTAACATAATATACATTATGCGAAATCAAATATACGATAGGAGCCCCAGACTTACACCCCAAAACCGTCTCTTCTCTACGACCTTTTGTGTACCAACCAACACAACGTGTAAAAAAGTGTTGCCATGCTGGCGGAAAAATCTGTAGCCGGTGTTAAACTCCAAGAAAAGCCCCTTGTCTTATTGGGGTGAACTGAGATCTGTGAGTACTCCTTATGCCCAATATTTGCCGTTATGTGCTGCCAGCCATTCTTTTCTCTATAGCTGCATACGCCTCTGCAACATCGCCATCCAATGAGCTACCGCTAAGGCCAGAGCCGCAACATAAGAAGCTTATGAAAGAGATGGTGTTAAGTCTGGCAGCCGGCCACTATCAAAAACGGGCTATCGACGACAGCTTCTCCCAAGAGCTTTACGACACTTATCTGGATACTCTGGATAACACCAAAAGTTACTTCCTGCAGTCAGATATCGACGCCATGTCTCATTGGCGCTCATCGCTGGACGAAGCTTTAAAGCAAGGCCGAGTCAGCTTTGGTTTCTCCGCCTTCAATAGATTGCGAGATATTCGTTTACAGCAGTTGAACAAGAACATTGCGCTGCTGGAAAGCGATTTTGAATTTAATCTGGACGATAAAGAGTCTTTGCCGCAGAAACATGAAGACCGCACCTGGTTAAAATCCGTACAAGAGCGCGATAATTGGTGGCGTAAACGCATGGAAGCGGAAATAGTACAAAAGCTGTTGGCTGGAGAGGAGCTGGCAAATGCACGGGAACAGTTGCTGAAACGCTACCAAAACGAACGTAAGTTCACTTTACAAACAGAATCACGAGACGTTTTCAGCACCTACGCTCGAGTCACCGCCGCCCTCTTCGATCCGCACACCAATTACTTTTCACCCAGCAACAGCGACACTTTCAATATTAATATGTCCCTTTCACTAGAGGGCATTGGCGCGGTTTTGCAGCGCAGCGATGATCATATTGAAGTGGTTCGTATTGTTCCCGGTGGGCCTGCCGCTAAACAAGGTGAGTTAGCTGTCGGGGATAAAATTATTGCCATTCAAAACCCAGGAGATGACGAGCCAACCAACTTGATCGGCTGGCGCCTGGATGACGCCGTAACGCTGATTAGAGGCCCTAAAGACAGCATTGCCTCATTGCGAGTAATACCCGGTGAAGCCAGCTCATCTGGCTTGACCAAACAGATCGATATCGTTCGTGACAAAGTGAAGCTGGAAGATCAGGCCGCCCAAAAGCAAGTAATAGAAGTGCCAGTGGGTGATTTGATGTACAAAGTAGGCGTTATTGATATTCCTACTTTCTACCTCGATTTTGAAGCATTGCGAAATAATGATCGCAACTACCGCAGCACACATAAGGATGTATCTCGCCTGATGGGCGAGCTGATTAACGATGAAGGTGTGGATGGCGTTATTTTGGATTTACGCGCCAACGGTGGCGGCTCACTGCTTGAAGCCACCTACCTGAGCGATATGTTTATCAATCCGGGGCCCGTTGTTCAGATCCGATCCAGCAATGGCCAGATTGACCGCACTCAGCGTTCTCGCCGCCCTGCCGCCTATAAAGGCCCTCTGGTGGTACTTATTGATCGCCTAAGCGCCTCCGCGTCTGAAATTTTTGCCGGCGCTATTCAAGATTACGGACGTGGCGTGATTGTGGGCAGTCAGAGTTTTGGCAAAGGCACAGTGCAAACCCTTCAGCCTCTTGGCAAGGGCCAGCTCAAGCTCACTGAAGCAAAGTTCTACCGGGTATCTGGCGACAGCACCCAAAACCGCGGCATCATTCCGGATATTGCCTTCCCCAGCAATTTTGACCCTGAAGAAATCGGCGAAAGCAGCAACGACAACGCGCTCCCCTGGGATCGTATCAAAGCGGCCCCACACAGAAATTACGGCGATTTGTCGGACAAAGTGGTACTGCTTGAACAAAGCCATCAGCAGAGAGCTGCTAACGACCCGGATTTCGACTTTGTTGCCAAGGCTGCCGCTTTGAGCAAGCGTTTTCGAAAAGAAAACGAACAACCCCTGAGCCTTAACCTGGAAGAACGCCGCGGCACTCTGGCACAAAGGGAGCAGCTTCAACTGGAGCTGGAAAACCAACGGCGAGTCGCGAAAGGCCTGGAGCCTTACAAAGATTATTCCGAGTACGAAACCGCATCCGATAATATTGATCAGGACGCCCTTCCACTGGCTGAAAAAGATCCGCTGTTGATGGAAGCCGGCCGCATCGTGGCTGACATGGTACTCCTTGAGCAAAACCCCAAAGTGTTTGCCCAGCAAATTCAAATAAACAACGACAACCCCATTAGCCATCAATGAAACTTGTATCGTTCAACGTAAACGGGCTACGTGCCCGTTTGCACCAATTGCAGGAAGTGATCACCCAACACCAACCAGAGGTGATCGGGCTACAAGAAACCAAAGTTCACGATGATGAATTTCCCTTGCAGGCTGTTGAAGACATGGGTTACCACGTTGTGTTTCACGGTCAAAAGGGTCACTACGGCGTCGCCCTACTCTGCCGCCAGGCTCCGGCAGCCACTTTTAAAGGCTTCCTCACTGACAAAGATGACGCCCAACGAAGGCTAGTTGGTGCCACTATTTCCTTGCAAAACGGACAGAATTTACACGTCATTAACGGCTATTTCCCCCAGGGGGAAAATCAGGATCACCCTCAAAAATTCCCTGCAAAAAAACGTTTTTACGCCGACTTATTGGCTCTGTTGAATGACGCCTACAGCCCCAGTGATCACCTGCTGATAATGGGCGATATGAACATATCCCCTTCTGATCTGGATATTGGCATTGGTGACGACAACCGCAAGCGCTGGCTGCGCAGTGGTAAGTGTTCATTTTTGCCCATAGAGCGAGAGTGGTATCAAGCCCTTTACGACTGGGGGCTTAGGGATTGCTATCGCGAGCACTTCCCTGACAGCCAAGAGCATTACAGCTGGTTTGACTATCGCAGCAGAGGTTTTGAGCGCGAACCAAAACGCGGCCTGCGCATAGACCACCTTTTGGCCACACCCGGCCTGCTTGAACACTGCTCTGACGCAGGAATCGACTATAAGGTTCGAGGGATGGAAAAACCGTCTGACCACGCACCCGTGTGGGCAGAATTTAATCTTTAATCGACCCCCCTTATAAAGCGCTCAATACCTGTCAACCACCCTCTTCAACAGGCGTTTTCTGCTGTATGCCTGATTGATAAGGGAGACAGCCATGAAGTTTTTGCTGCAAACCGCCATTTTGGCCATTGCTTTTGGGGCCAGCAGCGCCCATGCAGACCACCGTGATTACCAGGGTGTTACTCTGTACGCGCATTTCGCTGACGGCTACGAAAGCGTTCACCACAAACGTCACTACCGCACCCACAAACGTCATCACCGCAAGTACCGGCGCAACTATCGCAACCGCCATTACAACCGGAACTACAACTTCCACATTTACCCAAACTACAACAAGCGTTACTACCGTAATGACCGCCACTACAGACGCCATTATCGCAACCACCGGCGTCACTATCGGAACGATTACTGTAGGTACGATGGGGTTAAATGGTTAGCCGGGGCAGTTGTCGCCTCGGAGCTGTTGCATCACGCTCTGGACAACCCCCAAGATGATTACCACGAGCACTATCATTATCACAGCGAGCACCATGATAACGACCATGAGCCTGCGGAAATTGTTGAGGGTAATCACGAACAACACTACCGCTCTTACCACGCAGCCAGATACAATGGCAGCTGAAACCATGGCCATGGCAAGCAGCTGCGCTGTTAATCTGGCCACTTCCCCCCTGAAGTGGGAGGTTGTGCTGGATAACCGCACTTTAAATGAATTTCTGCGCTCTGTGGAAAAGCGTGGCTTTCGCATGGCGCAAGTTGCTGTTGGCAACCGCGAGGATGCGCTGGAAATTCTTCAAGACACCATGGCCAAACTGGCTCAGTTGTATGGCGACCGGACATGGGACGACTGGCGCCCTTTGTTTTACCGGATTTTGCGCAGTCGCATCAATGATTTTCATCGCCGTCGGGCTGTACAAAATCGCTACAGGACCTGGATTGAGCGACTAAAACCAACCACCATTGAGCCCGAAGCGCAGGCTGCCGACCCTTATGAATACGTGGCAGCCGCAGAGCACGTAAATCCCGACGCCGAGCTGGAAAGTACTGAGCGCATTGCGCAGTTGGAACAAGCGCTGCAGGCCCTGCCCCGTCGCCAGCGGGAGGCGTTTATGCTGCGTTGCTGGGAAGGCCTAAGCACCGCTGAAACAGCAAGTGCTATGCAATGCAGTGAAGGCAGTGTAAAAACCCACTATTTCAGGGCGCTGCAATCCCTGCGAAAAAAACTGGAAGGTTACTGGACATGATTCAACCTAAGTTGGAAAAACAGCTGCAAGATGCTCTCCGGGAATCTGAACACACAATGCCGGATGACCTGCAGGAACAGATTGCAGGGGCTCGGCAAGCAGCCCTGGACAGCCAGGCCGAGCCACAACCCATGTTAACCTGGTCTGGCTTCGCTATTGCCATGGCTACGGTTATTGTTGTCGCCATGTTGTTTGCGCCGATGTTTAATTACAACAATACGGCTCTGGAAAACTCCGTAGCAGCACTGGAAAATGACCTAGAACAAAACCTGGATTTTTACCAGTGGTTATTGGAAACTGATGCTATCGAAGGCATTGATGAATAACGCCCCAATGAAAACAGCTGCCCCTATTTTCGCTCTCACGGTGCTTCTGATCGGCGCCCCATCCTCAGAGGTCTACGCCGACAACAAAGACAAACAGCACAAGCAAGAAAAAGAACGTAAAAACTACAAATTCCTTTCCCCTAAACAGCGTAATCGTATACGCGATGTGCGCGAACGCTATCAGGATCTGTCACCGGAGCAGCAGCGCCGCCTGCGCGAAAAGTGGCAAAAACAGAAGAAAAAACAACAAAAATAGCAAAACACTCTCCCGTAAGACCCACCGGACACTTTTTAATCACACCACCCTGTGACGATCCCGTTTAAGCGCGCTAGAATCAACTCTTTAGCATAACCAGAGGGTATCCCTGTGCAAAGAGAGTCTATGGAATACGATGTGGTGATTGTGGGTGCAGGCCCTGCGGGACTGTCTACCGCTTGCCGGCTCAAACAACTGTCTCCCGAGACCAGTGTTTGCATTGTTGAAAAAGGCTCTGAGGTGGGTGCGCATATTGTTTCTGGCGCAGTGTTTGAGCCCAGTGCGCTAAATGAACTGTTTCCCGATTGGCAAGAACGGGAAGCACCGTTGCACACCAAAGTGTCTCGGGACCTGATTCTGTTGTTATCTGATGGGCAAAAGTCGCGCAACATCCCCGGCTTTTTTGCGCCAAAAACTATGCACAACACCGGTAACTACATCATCAGTCTGGGCAACTTGTGTCGCTGGCTGGCTGGACAGGCAGAGCAGTTAGGCGTGGAAATTTTCCCGGGTTTTGCCGCCGCTGAAATCGTCTATGACGAGCAAGGGGGTGTTCGCGGCATTGCTACTGGAGATATGGGTGTTGCCGCCAATGGCGAACCCAAAGACAGTCATATGCCGGGCATGGAACTGCACGCCAAATACACCGTATTTGCCGAAGGCTGCCGAGGGCACTTAGGCAAACAACTGATTGGTCGTTATCAGTTGGATGAGGGCAAAGAGCCACAGCACTACGGCATTGGAATCAAAGAGTTGTGGAAGATACCTCAAGAAAATTATGAGAAAGGATTGGTGCTTCACAGTGCCGGCTGGCCACTGACAGAAAGTGACTCCCGAGGCGGCGGCTTTCTCTACCACCTGGAAGATAATCAAGTTGCCGTTGGCCTGATTACCGACCTTTCCTACAGCAACCCCCATGTCAGCCCATTCGACGAATTCCAGCGTTACAAGTTGCACCCTTCCGTTGCACGCTATCTCAAAGGCGGTGAACGCATCTCCTACGGAGCCAGAGCACTGACCAAAGGCGGCATTCAGTCACAGCCAAAAATGACCTTCCCTGGGGGTCTGCTAATTGGCGATGATGCGGGCACACTAAACTTTGCCAAAATCAAAGGCACCCATACGGCAATGAAGAGCGGCATGGTGGCTGCTGAATCCATAGCCGAAGCACTTGCAGCGAACCGCAACAACGACGAACTCAACAACTTTGAAACCGCTTACCGGGGCAGCTGGGCCTGGAAAGAACTGCATATGCAGCGAAATTTCGGGCCGGCGCAACACCGCTGGGGCAATGTGCTCGGTGCCGCTTACGCGTTTATTGATATCAACCTGTTCAACGGCCGCTTGCCCTGGACACTCTCCGACCCAACACCAGACTGGCAAACCTTAAAGCCCGCGGCTGAGTGCAGCCCTATGAATTACCCCAAACCCGATGGGGTGTTGAGTTTTGACAAACTCTCCTCAGTATTTCTGTCCAACACCAATCACGAAGAAGACCAGCCCTGCCACCTGCAGCTTTCCGATAGTACTCTACCTCTCAGCCATAATTTGCCGGTGTTTGACGAGCCTGCGCAGCGCTATTGCCCTGCCGGAGTTTACGAAATTGTCGAAAAGGAAGACGGCAAACAGTTCCAAATTAACAGCCAAAACTGCGTACACTGCAAAACCTGCGACATAAAAGACCCCAGCCAAAACATTAACTGGGTTGCTCCTGAAGGCGGTGGAGGTCCCAACTACCCCAATATGTAATGGCAATTACTCTAACGGGAAAAAAGCACCAAGGCTGGTCACCCCACCCACTTGCTGGCCTTCAAGCAACTGGTACTCCGCCCATTCTGCCAACTGGTAATAAACAGCCCTGTTGAGCAAGCCAGGTAAATTGGACCTCACCGTGATAAAAGGCAGCGCTTCAGACTGAAGCGTTTGCATCCAAATGGGGTTGTCAGCACTGGCAATGACTTGGTCACCGGTATTGGTGGTAAACAGCAGAGCACTCTGATCGCCCTGCCTGCAACGTTTTACATCAACCACCAAAAAGGGCGCGCATTCTACGCGAATACGCAATTTTTCAACGGGAGTTACCAGAAAGTATTCATCTTCCTCCCGTTTTAACACTGTGGAAAACAGTTTTACCAGAGCCTCCCGTTTGATGGGGTCTCCCTGGTGTACCCAGGCACCATCCCGGCGTATGACCAAATCCATATCGCCACAAAATGGCGGGGCCCATTTGTCTACGGGGGGAAGAGAATCGCTGGATTTTTTTTGTTGTTCAAGGAGAGTGGTAAATAGTGAACCCAACTGAGCCATTGCAGTGGCTACCCTTTCAGCTGACCGCGATTGCCCATAGTAACCCCAATACTGGTGATGTAATTCAGCAACTCACGCTTGTCGCTGATATCCAGAATATCCAGAGTTTTGTTAAAAAACAGCTCTACAGCGCCCTGAGCCAAAGCCCAGCACGCCAGGTAGTGGTGATGCGGGGGCACATTTTCCAGTCGGCCTTCCTTGATCAAGTCTTCCACCATGCTGTTCAAACTGTCCATATTTGAGTGGCGTAAACTGTGCAATTCCTTTAACTCAGTCAGCATTTCCGGTTCTGCTTCAAGGCGCATTTCCAGCTGTTGAACCAGGCGGTCCAGGGATGGGTTACTGAGCCGCCACTGAAAATACGCCATTGCTGCAGCTCCTGGCTCACCATTTCGGGCTCGCTCAATGCCTGCATTCAGGCTTTCACTCAAACGCCGCTCGTAATCCATCACAATGCGCATCAGGATTTCGTTTTTTGTCAAAAAATGCTTGTAAACAGTGCCTTTACCTATGCCCGCCGAGTGAGCTATATCCGATACAGTTACTCGATCTACCCCTCTTTCCAGCAACAGCGCCAATGCAGCTTCGACAATACCTTCTTCCCGGGCCAAGAAACGGCGCTTTTTCTCGAGAATTTTTTCGGTACTGGAATTTCTGCTTGTTTTCATAGTGTTTTTACAGCGCGTTACCATCAATAAGATCAAAAGAACCCTTTAAGCATAGGCATCTATAAGCAATAGGACAAATAAAATGGCGTTTTTGTTGATATCCAATGGGTTAATTTGGCGTTTTTAAAGAAGAATTAGAGGTAATCTGTGCATCAAACCTGGCTACTTTCAGGTGATCCAACGCTCATTCACAGGCCTTTTAACAGTGCTATAATTGCGGCCGCTTTTAATGCCACCAAAGCTTTCGGAGTGTAGCGCAGCCTGGTAGCGCACCTCGTTCGGGACGAGGGGGTCGGAGGTTCGAATCCTCTCACTCCGACCAGTATCAGCACTGTTGACAGCTTTAAGAAGCTCTCAAAATTCTACGATTTATCCGCAAAGTACTCACTAGCCGCTTTAAAAATCACCGGGCTCAGCAGCAACAAGGCAATCAAATTTGGGAAAGCCATCAGCCCATTAAAAATACCGGTCAGCTTCCACACGGTGCCCAACTCCATCAATGCACCCACCGGTATAACCGCTATCCAATAATAACGAAACCAGCTGATAGAGCGTTCGCCAAACAAGTATTCCATACAGCGTTCAGAGTAATAAGCCCAGCCCAGCATAGTGGTAAAGGCAAACAACACCAATCCCAGCGCCAGAATATAACCACCGCCAGGCAGGCTATTGGAAAATGCCAAGCCGGTCATACCAGCACCTTCAGCACCGCTGGTCCAGACCCCTGAAACAACCAATACCAAGCCGGTGATGGTGCACACCACAAGGGTGTCAATGAACGTACCCAGCATGGCAATAGTGCCCTGGCGCGCCGGGTTATCTGTTTCCGCTGCAGCATGGGCAATAGGCGCACTGCCCTGCCCGGCTTCGTTGGAAAGCAGCCCTCTCTCCACCCCATACTGCACAGCAATTTTAGTGGCGGCTCCAGCAAAACCGCCCACAGCGGCAGTAGGCGCAAACGCACTTTCAAATACCAAAGCAATAGCCGCAGGAATCTCCGGGGCGTGCATCAACAAGATCACCAACCCAGCGGTCACATAGGTAATTGCCATAAAAGGCACCAGAGCACCGGCTACCTGAGCAATACGCTGAACACCACCAATAATCACGAAACCGACCAATAGCACCAAAGCCCCAGCAGTGACCATTGGATCTATAGAAAACGTAGATTCCATCGCCTTGGCAATGGAATTTGCCTGAATCATATTGCCAGTGCCGGTGCCTCCAAACCCGCAAAAGAAGGCAAAAAGAACCCCCAGCCAGGCCCAATGACGGCCGAGACCATTGCGAATGTAGTACATGGGGCCACCCACATGGCGACCATCGGCATCAACTTCCCGGTAACGCACCGCCAACACAGCTTCGGCAAACTTGGTAGCCATACCCACCAAGCCTGTCATCCACATCCAGAACAGAGCACCTGGGCCGCCAACCCCTATGGCTGTTGCAACTCCTGCAATATTGCCAGTTCCAATGGTTGCCGACAGAGACGTCATCAATGCATTGAACGGGCTGATATCGCCATCGCCGTTGCCTCGTCGCCCTTTGAACAGCTGAGAAA
The DNA here is from genome assembly GCA_024397955.1 of bacterium SCSIO 12696. NCBI lineage: Bacteria > bacterium SCSIO 12696. Next base: position 521,060 of record CP073744.1, on the reverse strand, counting down.
AGGCATAGCCAAGCTTGCGAATAGAGATAAATTTTAAGCCCACTGTCAGGTAGATACCGGTTCCCAACAGCAGGAACATCATTACATACCCCCACACCCAACCATTGACGGTATCAACCAAAGTGGCAAATTGCTCCACGTAACCCTCCACTGTAATAGTGACAGCCACAAAAAAAGCCGCACATGGCGGCTTTTTTTGTGGCTATTTATCAAATTTTCTTGATAGTGCCTTTAGGCAATACCGCGTGTACTGCGGCTTTTTGGAAGTTCATTTCCACCCCTTCAGCCACTTCAATAACCACGTAGGTATCGTCCACTTGCTTGATGCTGCCCAGCATGCCGCTGGTCATAACCACTTCGTCACCTTTGCCCAGCGCGGCAACCAGGGCCTGGTGTTCTTTCTGGCGCTTACGCTGGGGGCGAATAATCAAAAACCAGAAAATCAGGAACATACCGCCGAACAGCAGCAATGAGCCCATCGGGCTGCCACCCTGTGGGGCAGGTGCGCTTTCAGCTGCTTGGGCTGCAGGAATCAACCAGGACATAAACTCTCTCTCTATATTCGAAATGGTAGAAAACCGTGCACTTTAGCGGTTTCCGAGGTGGGTCTCAATGCCCAGGGTTTATTAGGGCCAAAATCACAGATTTTCCTGTAACCAGGCGAGTAGATCTTCATGGTGGGTTTTGGTTTTGAACTTGTTCAACACCTCTTTTAAGCGACCATCTTTGCCGATAATAAAGGTGGTGCGCAAAATGCCGTCAAACTCCTTACCCATAAATTTCTTTGGCCCCCAAGCCCCGTATTTGTCGGCAATGGCGTGATCTTCATCAGAGAGCAGGTCAAAGTTGAGCTCGTCGCGCTGAATGAATTTGTCCAGCCGTTTCACTGGATCTGGGCTAACCCCCAACACCACCACATCGAGTTTATCCAATGCTTTGCGGCTGTCGCGAATACCACCGGCTTGAACGGTGCAGCCCGGGGTCATGGCTTTAGGGTAGAAATAGAGCACCACGTGTTTTTTGTCACGAAAGTCTTTGAGAGAGACTTTGTCGCCATTTTGGTTGAGCAACGTAAATGCCGGTGCCATATTGCCAATTTTGGGGTATGCCATTGCACATCTCCGGTGTGATAAAAATAGGGTCTGTTGTCGGCCGGTAAACGCCAAAGTCTACAACAAAACGCCGACATTGGGTTACAATCAGGCCCACATAACAATGGCGCACACGTCATGCATATATGAGGAAAAAGCGATGAATCTTGAATACTACGTTATCCGCGGTCGTGGCGAAGGCGGCAGTAAATTTCAGCTGGCCAGGCTGGAAGACGACAGCGGCAACAATTTTAAAGGCGAGTACGACATGAGTCGCCACTTTGGCTCTATTGATGAAATGAAATCTTACGTGGCCGATGAGGTGGTTAAAAAGCCTCTAGAGGAGCTGTCCATTAAAGCGATGGATATCTAAGCTGTTCCTTGTGAACAAAAAAGGCCGGCTCATTGATGTGAGCCGGCCTTTTTATTTTGCTGTGTGTGAATTAACGAAACAGCAGCATCAAGCCACACACTAAGTAACAGAGGCTCAGCACAACAGCCACTGTAGTCAGCAGGTTTTTAGGGATGTGCAGTTTTTTCTGGTAATCCCCCTCAATCTGCCAGCCGGCCAAGATAGAGTTGAAGCAAACAAATAGCAGAGTCAGACCTGCGTAAATCTGAAAAGCCTGGCCGGAGAACAACGCGACCAGAGACTCGTGGCTCAGATCATTACTCATCAAAACCTTGAGCATCACAATACCAAATACGACGGTCAGTGCATTGCTCAAACGCTGGAATACCCACTGGCGTGTACCATTACCACTCATCAGGCCCATATCATCACCCCCGCAGCAATACTGATAATAATTCCGCCCAAAATCGCGATCCAGGAGATGGTTTTGCCACCCTGGAAGTCTTCACAAAGGCCAAAGTCCTGGACAATGTGTTTGATGGTTCCCATGCAGTAATAACCAAAAGCGGTTAACAAGCCCCAGGCAACGATTTGCGCCAGCAGGTTCTCTCTGAGAACAGAAACCAGTGCATCGTAGCTTTCTGGTGAACCCAGCGCCAAAGCCAAGGCCATCAGCAGAAAGCCAATGCCTACCCAGCTGATAACTGCACAAACACGGTGCAGGATGGATGCAATCGCAGTAATCGGAAACGCAACCGTTCCCAAATCAAGGTTTACAGGTCGACTATTATTCATATCTTCTCCTAAAGCCCCCCTATGGAACGTCGCTTTTATTGAGCGACCCCAAGCCGGTGCATTCTACCAATGAGCTGCGCAGATGGACACCCATAATACCTAAATGTAGTATCTTCCAGGCTCACTAATCACAATAAATGCACTATCTTTTTATGCGCCCTACTTCTGTTTGCGGGTATATTGCCGTTTTTCTGCTCTCTTTGGTGCTTCCAGCAACGGCTGACCCAACCCACAAGCCATTGCAGCTAACCTCTTGCCTGTTAGCAAACACCAGCGTTAAGGCCCAATGTGGGATATTGCCTGTCCCTGAAAATCCGGCTCAACCGGATGGCCGGAAAATTCCGATACATCTCGCTGTGATTCCTGCTCGCAAATCCACTGCCAACAAAGCCCCGCTGTTTATGTTTGCTGGAGGGCCAGGTCAAGGCGCCATAGACTCTTTTGCACCTCTGTTGAATCGCTTTCATCAAATTCGCCAACAGCGAGATATTGTGCTGATTGACCAAAGAGGCACCGGCCAATCAAACCCGCTGAACTGCCCTGCGCAACACAGCCAGGTATCTGAGCCACTCGCCCCCGAGCAATTGGCCAACTATGTTCGTGACTGCCTGCAACAGTTGAAGGGTGACCCGAGATTCTATACAACCTCCATTGCTATCAGTGATTTTGAACAAATTCGTCAATCTCTTGGGTACGACAAAATCCATATACTCGGTGTTTCCTATGGCACCCGGGTAGCGCAGACCTACCTGAAATATCACCCTGACTCTATCAGCACAGTGATACTCGACGGTGTGCTGCCGACTGAACTGGTGGTAGGCAGCGAGCACGCAACAAACCTGCAGCAAACTCTAAATGACTTATTCAAACGCTGTGAGCGATCCAATGACTGCAACAAACGTTTCCCCCGGCTGCAAGCCAAGCTACAACAGTTGGTTCAAAAAACTACAGAGGCGCCACCCACTCTCACCGTAAAACACCCTGTCAGTGGTAAAACAACCGAGATACAAGTGTCCAAGGATGTGCTGGCAACAGCCATTCGCTTGCTCAGTTACGCACCAGAAACTCAGGCGCTACTGCCTCTGTTGATTTCTGAAGCAGCAGACAACAACGATTTGGGCCAGGTAGCCACCTCCGCACTGATGATCGAGGGGCAACTGCAAGGCGCGATTAGCCGAGGCATGGAGTGGTCTGTCATCTGCAGTGAAGATTACGCCCACGCACTGCGCCAGCCAAAATCACCCGCAGGTGATGATCCAGCCCTGCTATTAGGGGACGTCATGACGCAAATCAGCGAACAAGTGTGCCCCAACTGGCGTTTAGGTAGCTCGCCGCGCGACTTCCACAAAGCGTTCTCCAGCAGTACACCTGTTTTATTGCTATCTGGTGAATACGACCCGGTAACACCACCCAAGTACGGAGAGCAGGCACTTCAACAATACGCCAATGGCCGCCACATCGTCGCCAAAGGTCAGGGGCACTCCGTTATCCAGCGAGGCTGTATGCCTGCAGTGATCAACCAGTTTCTTAACGATGAAAGCAATAAAAACCTCGATATGTCCTGTTTACAGCCCATGGGGAATACGCCATTTTTCACCACGTTGATGGGTGCAGAACCATGATTGAAGTGAAAGCCCTGCACAAATCTTTTGGCAAAGTAGATGCGGTTAATGGTGTCAGCTTTTGTGCCCGCGATGGCGAGATAACCGGCCTTCTGGGGCCAAACGGAGCGGGCAAAACCACCACTTTGCGCATGCTTTACACGCTGCTGCAACCAGACTCTGGAGCCATTGAGGTGGATGGCATCAACCCTCAGCAACAAGCACAGGTTGTGCGAGCCTCCATGGGTGTTGTGCCAGATGCGAAAGGTTTGTACCAGCGCCTCACGGCCCGGGAGAACATCCGTTACTTCGCACAATTACAGGGTGTTGCTGAGCCGGAAATTAGCGACAACATTGAACAACTGAGCCACGCGTTGGACATGGAGAGCTTTATCGATCGGCGAACCGACGGCTTCTCTCAGGGGCAGCGAGTAAAAGTCGCGATTGCTCGAGCATTGGTGCATCAACCGCAGAACCTGTTGCTGGACGAGCCTGGAAATGGACTTGACGTAATGAGTACCCGTGCACTACGTACCTTTATACGTGAACAGCGGGACAATGGCCGCTGTGTGCTGTTTTCCAGCCATATTCTTCAAGAAGTGGCTGAACTTTGCGATCGGGTAATTATTATCGCCACCGGCAAAGTCATTGCTGAAGGCTCACCAACAGAGCTCATAGAGCAAGCGGGCAAAACCACCCTGGAAGACGCATTTGTCACCCTGGTTGGCAGTGGCGAGGGCATCGCGTTATGAGGGCAATGTGGACTGTTGCGTTAAAAGAAATCAAAGACAACCTGCGTGATCGCCGGGCGTTGACTTCCTCGTTGTTGTTTGGGCCACTGATTGGCCCTCTGGTGATGACCCTGATGTTAACCACCATCAGCCAGCAAGCTCAAGAAAAGGCTCAAGCCCCGCTACAACTGCCCATTGTTGGCGTCGAATACGCCCAGAATCTGGTCGCCTTTTTAAAGCGCCAAGGTGTGGAGGTGTTGGCTGCCCCCCCAAATCCGGAACAGGCTGTGCGCAATAAAAAATACGATGTGGTGTTGCGTATCCCAGAAAAATACCCACAACAGTGGCGCAGCGGTGAACCTGCCAGCGTGGAAATTATCACAGACCGCAGCCAGCAGCAGGCACAACTCAGCCGTAATCGCCTACAGGCTTTGTTATCCAGTTACAGCCAACAAACTGGCTCCCTACGGCTGTACTTGAGAGGTATCGACCCAACAATCGCTCAAGCGGTTCGCACCCGAGAAATGGACTTGTCGACACCAGACAGTCAAAGCGCCCTGGTATTTGGCGTACTGCCCTTTTTCGTATTAATGACTGTATTTATCGGAGGCATGTACCTGGCCATTGACACCACCGCCGGCGAGCGAGAGCGCCAATCACTGGAGCCGTTATTAATAACCGCCGTACCGCGCTGGCAAATCATGGCCGGCAAACTCACCGCCACTTTTTGCTTTTGTGTGCTGACATTGGTGGTGGCACTGCTGGCGTTTGCCCTGTCAGCGCAGATTATTTCCAGCAACGTCGATAATATTCAGCCCAACCTGTCACCCCGGGTACTGCTCAGCTGTTTCGCGGTGGTATTGCCTGTGGCCCTGATCGCCAGCAGCCTGCAAACCATTATTGCCGCCTTCAGCAAAGGCTTTCGCGAGGCGCAGACGTACTTGTCTTTTCTGCAGCTGGTGCCAATGGTTCCGGGTATATGGCTGATGGTCAGCCCGCTGAAAGAGCAGTTTTGGATGAGTTGGGTGCCACTGCTGTCCCAAAGTGTGATTATCAATCAGCTGATTAAAGGTGAAACTATAGAGCTTACCTGGGCACTCAGCTGCATTGCCAGCTCTGCCCTGCTGGGACTATTACTGGCGGTGGTGGCGGCCAGACTCTACAGCCGCCCGAATTTGGTGTTCAACAGCTAACCTTCTAAGCTGTCTATCTAAATTAGCCACCCAAAAACACGACGGTTTTATTACCGTCAAGAAATACCCGGCGCTCCATATGGTATTTCACCGCTCTGGCCAAGGCTTGAGACTCATTGTCACGGCCGACTCGGGCCAAATCTTCCGGCTGGTAGTTGTGATCAACTCGGGTCAATACCTGCTCAATAATCGGCCCTTCATCCAGGTCAGAGGTTACGTAGTGGGCGGTGGCACCGATCACTTTCACCCCTCTCTCGTAAGCCTGGTGGTAAGGTCTGGCGCCTTTAAAGCCCGGCAAAAACGAATGGTGGATATTAATGCAGCGCCCAGACAGCTGCTGGCATAAGTTATCAGACAATATTTGCATGTAGCGAGCAAGAATCACCAGCTCCGTACCAGTTTCTTCCACCAGCGATAACAACTGGGCTTCCTGATCAGCCTTGTTATCTGGGGTCACTGGCAGATGCACAAAGCGAATGCCCTCTCTTTCCGGAATTGAGCGCAAATCCTGATGGTTTGACACCACCGCCGTTACTTCCATATTCAACTCACCCTTGCGCAACCGATACAACAGGTCGTTAAGGCAATGGTCGTACTTGGAAACCATAATCAGGGTTTTTACCGGCGTAGACTGGTCGCGTATTTGCCACTGCATACCAAACCCTGCGGCCACATCGGCAAATTCACTGCGTACGGAGTCGATATTCGGAGCAGCTTCCAATGGGCGGAACACAGCGCGGATAAAAAAGCGCTCTCCAGTGTCATCGTCAAATTGTTCGAGAGACGTAATATCACAATCGCATTTGGCGAGACAGCTGGTAATAGCGGCGACAATGCCGACGCCAGAGGCGCAACAGGCCGTCAAAATATAGCGGGTTTCCATAGTGGTTCTTAGCTTTTTGTATGGCAGATAAGGCGCGAATAGTAGCACGAGGGGTTAAAAAGGTGCCGCAAAACATCGGCGCCTAATGACTACTCGTCTTTGTATGAGTAGTTAATTTAGGTGCTTTGGTTCAACAGTTTTAAAAAACAAAAAACCCCACGCTTTCGCGTAGGGTTTTCATTCTTTCAAAAGAAAGTGGTGGAGCCTAGCGGGATCGAACCGCTGACCTCAACACTGCCAGTGTTGCGCTCTCCCAGCTGAGCTAAGGCCCCGTAAAGAGGTGCGCATTCTAGGTGCGACACCTGTGGCTGTCAAGGGGATTTATGGCAAAAAAAGCGGTTCAAACTCACCCCTGTTATTGGCCTAACTGCTGGTATTCCTTGAGCAATTTTTTAGCCTGTTTCTTGGAAACACCACCGGCTGAGTTCAAGCCATGGCGCACTCGCGCACGCACCATATCGGCCCCTAAAATCGACATCGCATCAAACAGCGGCGGTGCTGATGGCGAGCCAGCAATGGCGATAAACAGTGGAGACAGGAAGTCTTTGAGCTTGATCTCCATTGCCTGCGCAAGCTGGTTTAACTCACTGTAGAGGCTGTCCCTTTCCCAGTTTTGCAGCGCATCCAACTGCCAGGAACTGAATTGCAGTATCTTGCAAACGGTTTCCCGGTCCAGGCGCTTGTTATCAAAGCTGCTTTCATCCAGCACCGGCAGGCCCGAAAGCATAAAATTTGCCAGTGGTGCGATATCGGTAAACTTCTCTACCCGGCTTTGTATAAGTGGCACCATACGCTTGAGGTTATCGCGATTAAACGCCCAGGCGGCTACCCGCTCGGCAAACTGTTCTTCGTCCAGGTCTTCACGAATCCAACGGCCGTTGAGCCAATCCAGCTTTTCCACATCGAATACCGGACCACCCAGCGAGACATTGTGAATATCGAACGCTGCCTGCATTTCAGCCAGGGTAAATTTTTCTTCTTCGTTAGGCATCGACCAGCCCATACGACCCAGGTAATTCAGCAGCGCTTCTGGCAAGTAACCCATATCCCGGTAGAAAGTAATGCTGGTGGGGTTTTTGCGTTTGCTGAGTTTGCTTTTATCCGGGTTGCGTAGCAATGGCATGTGACACAGGGTTGGCATTTCCCAACCAAAGTATTCATACAGCAGCTTGTGCTTGGGAGCCGAATTGATCCACTCTTCGCCGCGCATCACATGAGTGATCTTCATCAGGTGGTCGTCCACCACATTGGCCAAATGGTAGGTGGGCATACCATCGGCCTTCAACAACACCTGCATATCCACCTGCTTCCAGGGGATTTCGATATCACCACGCAGCATGTCGTTCACCGTACAAGTGCCCTCTTCCGGCACCTTCATACGGATCACATAAGGCTCGCCAGCGGCGAGACGCTGCTCGACATCATCGGCGCTTAACTTCAAACCCCGGCCATCGTATTTAACCGCTTCACCAGCCGCCTCTTGTTCGCGACGCATTTGATCCAACTCTTCAGGCGTTGCAAAGCAATAAAACGCATGGCCTTTGTCTACCAATTCTTTGGCGTATTGGCCGTAAATATCCATACGCTCACTTTGCCGATACGGGCCGTGATCACCACCAATATCCGGGCCTTCATCCCAATTCAGGCCAAGCCAGCGCAGGGAATCGAGAATGGCTTTTTCCGAATCCGGTGTGCTGCGAGTTTGGTCGGTATCTTCAATGCGAAGGATAAATTCACCATCGTGATGGCGGGCAAAGCAAAGATTAAACAAGGCCACATAGGCGGTGCCCACATGGGGGTCGCCAGTGGGCGACGGAGCAATACGGGTGCGAACGGTCATGGGTAGTCCGGGTTCGTGTGAGAAATAAAGCGGCGTATTATAGAGGCCACCTGCCCCTTTCGTAAGGGGCAGGTGTGATTGCAGTTATGACTTTATGGGCTTTTCAGAGGGGCGGCCAAGCAGATAACCCTGGCCGGCATCCACGCCCAATTCCTGCAGAGTGTCCCACTCTTCCTGGCGCTCCACCCCTTCCGCCATCAGCAACAGATTGCGGCTGCGTGCCACTTGAACGAGAGACTGGATGTAAAAACGGTTGTCCTGATTACTATCCAAGTCGTGAATAAAGCTGTGGTGCACTTTAATGTGGCGCAATGGCAAGCTGCTGAGGTAGCCAAAGGCCGAGGACTCGAGCCCGAAGTGGTCAATGGCCAGGCTGGCGTTGTGTTCTTGCAGTAATTCACTGAACTGGCGCACATACTGCTCATTCACCTGCATGGCGTATTCTGATAACTCCACCACCAAGCGCGCACTTAACGAAGAGTGCTCAGCCAGGAACTCCGCCAGCCACTCAATAAACGCACTGTCCTGAATGGAAACCAGGCTCAGGTTGGCACAGAAATACACGTTTTTCGGGAATTCGTTTTGTTGCCTTGCCAGGGTTTGCAAACTGAGTTTGTCAAACTCGCTGATAAAACCAAAGCGCTCGGCCATGGGTATAAATACCCCAGCGCTGATCAGCTCATTACCGCTGGGCAGGCGGGCGTAGCTCTCGTAGGCAATTAGCTGATTATCGGTATCGAAAATCGGCTGGTAATGCAAAGCAAGCGTGGCGTTATCAATGGCACTATTGAGAATCTGACGCCATTCGTCTGTGGAGGCAGACAGCACGGGTAATGCCTGTTCTTGTTCTGCTTCCTCCAAGCTTTTCCAACAGCTGTCACTGCTTTCTTTGGCTCGATACAAGGCGATATCCGCTTCACTGAGTAAATTGCCGATATCATTAATCTGGCTGGCATAGCTGTAACCCATATGCACCACCAATGACACGTCACTCCAGTGGTGCCACTGCACCTGGCGAGTCACATCAAACACCTTCTCGGCCAGTTCAGTGCCTTCAGCTTCGATAATGTGGGGGATAAACAAGGTAATTTCTGGCCCCTGACGACGGCTGACAATGGAGTGAGGGTATGGTGCCAACAGCTCTTGCAGTTGCTCTCCAACCGCCCGCAGCACTTTGTTGCCCCCTGCCCGGCCTTCCTTGCCATTAACCTGCTGCATATTGCTGATGGTAAGGATCATCAGTGCGCCAGGCAGTTCTCCTCGCTCTTCCCGCAACAGGCTGGCGGTTCTGGCATCAAAATCCAAACGACTGCTAAGCCCGGTAACCGGATCCCGTAAAGACTGTTCCTGCAAGTGCTCAATTTGCCCCAGTTGCTGCTCAAAAATACTCTTCAACTGGGTAGACATGGTGTTCATGGTTTCTACCACCCGGCGCAGCTCCCGAGTTCGAGGTAGTGAGTCCACGGTAACGAACTGTTGCTCGGCGATATCTTTCGCCTGTTGTTCCACCTGAGCCAAGGGTTTTAGCAAAACCCGCAAAGCCAATGACGCGATCAAACACACCAAAAACATCACCAGCGCAAAAGCACTCAGCTGTTGTTCAGTAGTAGTCCACAGTTTGATATACGCCTGGCCCGGGTGGCTGGTCACTGTCAATGTGCCCAATTGAAGCCAACCGGAATGCACTTCGGCCTGCCCTACCGGCGAAGTTAGTGGCAATAATTCAACAAACCACTGGGGTACGCCATTGGCAGCAATGGGGAAGGTACGTTCAAGAACCACCTCGCCATCCAGATTCCGATACACCATGCTGCTGAAATAGCCACTGTCGGAAACCGCGTTAAACATGGTGTCTAACGTAGCCATATCTTGCTGCTGGGCTGCCTGGGTCATGGACAAGGCGACTGATGTCGCCGTATCCCGAGCATGCACAGCCATCTGCGCGTCCAGAAGAATGCGAGTCTGGTGAACGCCAATAACGATATTGACGCCATACAGAAGGGTAAGCAGTAGAGTTACAGCGGCAATAAGCTGTCGATAAAGCGTCACTTACTAGTTCCCGTGGTTATTATTGTTGCTTTTCGACCAATTTTGGCGTTGCTTGAGCCCAAATCATCACGGTTAGCCACCGCAATTGCAAATACCAACTTTTATTTTTGTCGGCTCTGCCGCAACAATTTCTCGCCCAGGTATTATGATTTTTCGATTGTTGCCGATAACAGAGCATCACACGGGCATAAAAAGAATAATGTTGGCTAGGCGACTGCTTTCCAAGGCCATAGTTGTTTTCTGTAGCACAGGGCTGTTGCTTCTGGGCCTGTACGTGTATTCCCAGGAAAAACCTCTGTTCCGCCTCAGCGATAAATTGCTAAGCAATGTTCGCAAGCAACATGGCATAGCAGCAGAAAACCGCTTGCTTTACTGGCAAAAATTAATTCATAGCAGCCAGCAGTTAGAGGAACCGGACAAGTTGGAGGCAGTGAATGATTTTTTTAACGGCGCTCGTTTTACCAACGATATGGCCCTGTGGAAACAAAAAGATTACTGGGCCACGCCTGTTGAATTTCTGATTCAGGATGCCGGCGATTGCGAAGATTACTCCATCGCTAAATATTTCACCCTAAGAGAATTGGGGGTAAAAGCCGAGAAGCTACGCATTACCTACGTAACTGCTACCAGCATCAACCAGGCTCACATGGTGTTGGCCTACTACCCTACTCCATCATCCCAACCGCTGATTCTCGACAACCTCAATCGCCGCATCAAACCCGCCTCAGAGCGCACTGATTTGATTCCCGTCTATAGCTTTAATGCCGAAAATTTATGGTTGAGCCGATCTCGCAACGAATCGCAAGCCAGCGGCAGTTCCAATCAACTAAAAGCCTGGTCAGATTTGAGAAAGCGAATAAAAGAAAGCACCTTGGAGCAATAACTCCAAGGTGCCGTTTTCCGCGATATATGCGCCGCCTCTTAATCAACAATCAAATTATTATTGGTAATCAAATTGTTGATGATATCGGCATCAACCAAAGTGCCGCCAGCGGTGAGGTCTACACCCTGGAGGACGATTTCCTGACTATCGCCACCAGCGGCTGAGCCATTAGTGTCTACGGTGATGGTAGTGTCGCTGCCGTCAAAGTTGAAAGACAGATACTCTTCCAAATTGTTGGCATTTTCACCACTGAGCAAATCACTGAGATCCAAAAGGTCTTCCCCGGTATTGAAATCGGTAATGGTATCTACAGGGGAGCCACTTGCATCACCGGCTGCCCAGGCAAAAGTATCTGCACCTGTTCCACCGGTTAATGTGTCACCTCCAGTACCACCGTAGATGATGTCGTTATTGGCACCACCATCTATCGTGTCAATACCGGAGCCACCATACAGGATATCGTTACCGGCCTGCCCGGAAATGTTGTCACCACCAGCTCCACCATAAACGATATCATTACCAGCACCCGCAGTAATTACATCAGCACCGCCACCACCGTGGATCAAGTCGTTACCACCGCCACCAGTAATAACATCACCACCATTCAAACCACTGATATTATCGTTACCGGCCGTCCCGGTTAGTGTGTCTCCAGCGGTGGTACCTGAAATATTATTTGTTGTGCTATCAACGGTTACTGTAATGCTTTCATTGACAGTGGCCGTTGTGCCATCACTCTCTGTAGATTGAGCCTGCACATCAAGGTTAATTGTGCCAGTAAATCCAGCAGGCGGGTTTATCGTCAAGCCACTTAAATCAGCTGCCGACAAACTCCATACACCTCCTCCCAAATCCGTACCAGCACTCAGTGTTGCTCCAGCGGGAACACCACTTACTTGCAGCGCCAATGTTTCAGAACCGTCTGTATCGGCCAGCGCAGCACCAATTGCCAAAGGAATTACACTGCCGAAAATCAGATTACCGGCTGCATTGGTGGCGCGCACATTGGATAGAGAAACACTGGAGTCTTTGGCGCCATCCCGACCATTGAGCACGATAAACGAGAACTGGAACTCCCCTGACAGTCCAGCTGTATGGGTTTGAGTACCATTGGTATCGGTGGATGCACCTGCCTGTTCAGAGGAGGTAACGATGGACGTTGTGGTTACCCCATTGGGGTCGGTAACAACAAACAATACAAGGTCGTTAAAACCATTGTTGATTTCGCCTGTTGTGTCTTCCCCATTATCAAACACCCAGTCAAAGCTTGCCTCGCCCCCAGCTTCCAGGTTGATTGTGTAGCTTGTTCTATCACCATCAAACACGTTGACAGTGCCTGGATCACTTCCCGGTGGGCTGAACGTATCCAGGCTACCGGCAGTCAGGCCAAGCTGACTTTCTAAATCTGCCTGAGATGTCGCTGTTACAGTGTCTATGGACTCATCAGGTAACAGCAATGAGGTCACTTGATCGACAACAGTAAGAATCGGTGCGTCTACGACAGGTGTAACAGTTCCTGTCACTGTTGCCGTATCAGTACCCCCGGCACCATCTGACACAACATAATCAAAACTGATCGGGCCGCTGTAGTTGGCAGATGGAGTAAAGGTGACATTTCCAGCTGCATCGATATTGACCGTACCATTAGTTACAGCAATAGACTGGGCTGTGCCTGGGGTCACTGCTGTCCCTGCCACAGATTGCAAAGTTAACGAATCGCCGTCGACATCGGTGTCATTGCCCAACAAATCCAATACTGCCGTTGTTCCATCTTCCGCGACTGTAAATGTGTCGTCCACGGCCACCGGTGCGTCGTTGGCGCCGGTAATAGTGATGTCCTGGGTCTGGGTGGTGCCATCGTCACTGGTGAAGGTGATGGTGTCGGTGAGCGTCTCACCGGCGGCCAGCGCCTGAACCGTGGCGTTGCCGTTGTCCAGCGCGTAGGTCCAGTTGCCCGCACCGTCCACGGTCACGGTACCGAAGGTCGCGGTGCTCGATGCCAGCGCCCCTTCGCCGTTGTCCACGTCGGTCACCGTCACGGTACCGCTGGCGGTGTTGTTGCCCGCGTCGTCTTCGGTCACGGCGGTGTCCGCCGCAACAACAGTGATCACCGCCGCGTCGTTGGTGCCAGTAACCGTTATCGTTACCGTCGCTTCACTACTTTCTCCACCTGCATCGTCTAACGCTGTGTAGTTAAACGTAACATCACGACTTTCACCAACTGCCAAATCATCAAAATCACTGCTCGGATCGAAGCTGTAACTGCCATCAAGGTTAAACACAAGGTTTCCGTTACCAGCACCAACACCGGAGGCTAAACTGTAGCCCGTGATGACACCATCCACATCCGTAGCTACTGGTACAGTGTCATTTAAAACTGTGTTCTCTGAAGTCGTAGCCGTATCATCAAACGCTACAGGCACATCGTTAGTACCCGTTACAGTAATGGTTATACTTGCTTCGTTGCTCTCCGCTCCGTTGTTATCTATGGCAACGTAAGTAAAGGTTACATCACGCGTTGCATCTGGAGCCAAATCATCAAAGTCACTGCCGGGATCAAATGTAAAGGTACCATCGGGATTAAATACCAATGAGCCCTCGCCAACATCTGTCCGTAAATCGTAGCTGGCTATAGTGCCATCTACATCGGCTGCAGCTGGAACGCTGCTATTTAAAATTGCATTTTCCGTTGTTCCAGCATTTGCATTTGATGCAATCGGAGCATCGTTGGTGCCAGTAACCGTTATCGTTACCGTCGCCTCACTACTTTCTCCACCTGCATCGTCTAACGCTGTGTAGTTAAACGTAACATCACGACTTTCACCAACTGCCAAATCATCAAAATCACTGCTCGGATCGAAGCTGTAACTGCCATCAAGGTTAAACACAAGGTTTCCGTTACCAGCACCAACACCGGAGGCTAAACTGTAGCCCGTGATGACACCATCCACATCCGTAGCTACTGGTACAGTGTCATTTAAAACTGTGTTCTCTGAAGTCGTAGCCGTATCATCAAACGCTACAGGCACATCGTTAGTACCCGTTACAGTAATGGTTATACTTGCTTCGTTGCTCTCCGCTCCGTTGTTATCTATGGCAACGTAAGTAAAGGTTACATCACGCGTTGCATCTGGAGCCAAATCATCAAAGTCACTGCCGGGATCAAATGTAAAGGTACCATCAGGATTAAATACCAATGAGCCCTCGCCAACATCTGTCCGTAAATCGTAGCTGGCTATAGTGCCATCTACATCGGCTGCAGCTGGAACGTTGCTATTTAAAATTGCATTTTCCGTTGTTCCAGCATTTGCATTTGATGCAATCGGAGCATCGTTGGTGCCAGTAACCGTTATCGTTACCGTCGCCTCACTACTTTCTCCACCTGCATCGTCTAACGCTGTGTAGTTAAACGTAACATCACGACTTTCACCAACTGCCAAATCATCAAAATCACTGCTCGGATCGAAGCTGTAACTGCCATCAAGGTTAAACACAAGGTTTCCGTTACCAGCACCAACACCGGAGGCCAAACTGTAGCCCGTGATGACACCATCCACATCCGTAGCTACTGGTACAGTGTCATTTAAAACTGTGTTCTCTGAAGTCGTAGCCGTATCGTTAGAAACGATGGGAACTGCATTACTTCCTGTAATAGTGACGCTTTGAGTCACACTCGTGCCATCGTCACTAGTAAATATAATAGTGTCGACCAGCGTTTCACCTTCTAAGAGAGCTTCCACATCTGGATTACTATTGTCCAGCGCGTAGGTCCAGTTGCCCGCACCGTCCACGGTCACGGTACCGAAGGTCGCGGTGCTCGATGCCAGCGCCCCTTCGCCGTTGTCCACGTCGGTCACCGTCACGGTACCGCTGGCGGTGTTGTTGCCCGCGTCGTCTTCGGTCACGGCGGTGTCCGCCGCAACAACAGTGATCACCGCCGCGTCGTTGGCGCCGGTGATGGTGATGTCCTGGATCTGGGTGGTGCCATCGTCACTGGTGAAGGTGATGGTGTCGGTCAGCGTCTCACCGGCGGCCAGCGCCTGAACCGTGGCGTTGCCGTTGTCCAGCGCGTAGGTCCAGTTGCCCGCACCGTCCACGGTCACGGTACCGAAGGTCGCGGTGCTCGATGCCAGCGCCCCTTCGCCGTTGTCCACGTCGGTCACCGTCACGGTACCGCTGGCGGTGTTGTTGCCCGCGTCGTCTTCGGTCACGGCGGTGTCCGCCGCAACAACAGTGATCACCGCCGCGTCGTTGGCGCCGGTGATGGTGATGTCCTGGGTCTGGGTGGTGCCATCGTCACTGATGAAGGTGATGGTGTCGGTCAGCGTCTCACCGGCGGCCAGCGCCTGAACCGTGGCGTTGCCGTTGTCCAGCGCGTAGGTCCAGTTGCCCGCACCGTCCACGGTCACGGTACCGAAGGTCGCGGTGCTCGATGCCAGCGCCCCTTCGCCGTTGTCCACGTCGGTCACCGTCACGGTACCGCTGGCGGTGTTGTTGCCCGCGTCGTCTTCGGTCACGGCGGTGTCCGCCGCAACAACAGTGATCACCGCCGCGTCGTTGGCGCCGGTGATGGTGATGTCCTGGGTCTGGGTGGTGCCATCGTCACTGGTGAAGGTGATGGTGTCGGTGAGCGTCTCACCGGCGGCCAGCGCCTGAACCGTGGCGTTGCCGTTGTCCAGCGCGTAGGTCCAGTTGCCCGCACCGTCCACGGTCACGGTACCGAAGGTCGCGGTGCTCGATGCCAGCGCCCCTTCGCCGTTGTCCACGTCGGTCACCGTCACGGTACCGCTGGCGGTGTTGTTGCCCGCGTCGTCTTCGGTCACGGCGGTGTCCGCCGCAACAACAGTGATCACCGCCGCGTCGTTGGCGCCGGTGATGGTGATGTCCTGGGTCTGGGTGGTGCCATCGTCACTGGTGAAGGTGATGGTGTCGGTCAGCGTCTCACCGGCGGCCAGCGCCTGAACCGTGGCGTTGCCGTTGTCCAGCGCGTAGGTCCAGTTGCCCGCACCGTCCACGGTCACGGTACCGAAGGTCGCGGTGCTCGATGCCAGCGCCCCTTCGCCGTTGTCCACGTCGGTCACCGTCACGGTACCGCTGGCGGTGTTGTTGCCCGCGTCGTCTTCGGTCACGGCGGTGTCCGCCGCAACAACAGTGATCACCGCCGCGTCGTTGGCGCCGGTGATGGTGATGTCCTGGGTCTGGGTGGTGCCATCGTCACTGGTGAAGGTGATGGTGTCGGTCAGCGTCTCACCGGCGGCCAGCGCCTGAACCGTGGCGTTGCCGTTGTCCAGCGCGTAGGTCCAGTTGCCCGCACCGTCCACGGTCACGGTACCGAAGGTCGCGGTGCTCGATGCCAGCGCCCCTTCGCCGTTGTCCACGTCGGTCACCGTCACGGTACCGCTGGCGGTGTTGTTGCCCGCGTCGTCTTCGGTCACGGCGGTGTCCGCCGCAACAACAGTGATCACCGCCGCGTCGTTGGCGCCGGTGATGGTGATGTCCTGGGTCTGGGTGGTGCCATCGTCACTGGTGAAGGTGATGGTGTCGGTCAGCGTCTCACCGGCGGCCAGCGCCTGAACCGTGGCGTTGCCGTTGTCCAGCGCGTAGGTCCAGTTGCCCGCACCGTCCACGGTCACGGTACCGAAGGTCGCGGTGCTCGATGCCAGCGCCCCTTCGCCGTTGTCCACGTCGGTCACCGTCACGGTACCGCTGGCGGTGTTGTTGCCCGCGTCGTCTTCGGTCACGGCGGTGTCCGCCGCAACAACAGTGATCACCGCCGCGTCGTTGGCGCCGGTGATGGTGATGTCCTGGGTCTGGGTGGTGCCATCGTCACTGGTGAAGGTGATGGTGTCGGTCAGCGTCTCACCGGCGGCCAGCGCCTGAACCGTGGCGTTGCCGTTGTCCAGCGCGTAGGTCCAGTTGCCCGCACCGTCCACGGTCACGGTACCGAAGGTCGCGGTGCTCGATGCCAGCGCCCCTTCGCCGTTGTCCACGTCGGTCACCGTCACGGTACCGCTGGCGGTGTTGTTGCCCGCGTCGTCTTCGGTCACGGCGGTGTCCGCCGCAACAACAGTGATCACCGCCGCGTCGTTGGCGCCGGTGATGGTGATGTCCTGGGTCTGGGTGGTGCCATCGTCACTGGTGAAGGTGATGGTGTCGGTCAGCGTCTCACCGGCGGCCAGCGCCTGAACCGTGGCGTTGCCGTTGTCCAGCGCGTAGGTCCAGTTGCCCGCACCGTCCACGGTCACGGTACCGAAGGTCGCGGTGCTCGATGCCAGCGCCCCTTCGCCGTTGTCCACGTCGGTCACCGTCACGGTACCGCTGGCGGTGTTGTTGCCCGCGTCGTCTTCGGTCACGGCGGTGTCCGCCGCAACAACAGTGATCACCGCCGCGTCGTTGGCGCCGGTGATGGTGATGTCCTGGGTCTGGGTGGTGCCATCGTCACTGGTGAAGGTGATGGTGTCGGTCAGCGTCTCACCGGCGGCCAGCGCCTGAACCGTGGCGTTGCCGTTGTCCAGCGCGTAGGTCCAGTTGCCCGCACCGTCCACGGTCACGGTACCGAAGGTCGCGGTGCTCGATGCCAGCGCCCCTTCGCCGTTGTCCACGTCGGTCACCGTCACGGTACCGCTGGCGGTGTTGTTGCCCGCATCGTCTTCGGTCACGGCGGTGTCCGCCGCAACAACAGTGATCACCGCCGCGTCGTTGGCGCCGGTGATGGTGATGTCCTGGATCTGGGTGGTGCCATCGTCACTGGTGAAGGTGATGGTGTCGGTCAGCGTCTCACCGGCGGCCAGCGCCTGAACCGTGGCGTTGCCGTTGTCCAGCGCGTAGGTCCAGTTGCCCGCACCGTCCACGGTCACGGTACCGAAGGTCGCGGTGCTCGATGCCAGCGCCCCTTCGCCGTTGTCCACGTCGGTCACCGTCACGGTACCGCTGGCGGTGTTGTTGCCCGCGTCGTCTTCGGTCACGGCGGTGTCCGCCGCAACAACAGTGATCACCGCCGCGTCGTTGGCGCCGGTGATGGTGATGTCCTGGGTCTGGGTGGTGCCATCGTCACTGGTGAAGGTGATGGTGTCGGTCAGCGTCTCACCGGCGGCCAGCGCCTGAACCGTGGCGTTGCCGTTGTCCAGCGCGTAGGTCCAGTTGCCCGCACCGTCCACGGTCACGGTACCGAAGGTCGCGGTGCTCGATGCCAGCGCCCCTTCGCCGTTGTCCACGTCGGTCACCGTCACGGTACCGCTGGCGGTGTTGTTGCCCGCGTCGTCTTCGGTCACGGCGGTGTCCGCCGCAACAACAGTGATCACCGCCGCGTCGTTGGCGCCGGTGATGGTGATGTCCTGGGTCTGGGTGGTGCCATCGTCACTGGTGAAGGTGATGGTGTCGGTCAGCGTCTCACCGGCGGCCAGCGCCTGAACCGTGGCGTTGCCGTTGTCCAGCGCGTAGGTCCAGTTGCCCGCACCGTCCACGGTCACGGTACCGAAGGTCGCGGTGCTCGATGCCAGCGCCCCTTCGCCGTTGTCCACGTCGGTCACCGTCACGGTACCGCTGGCGGTGTTGTTGCCCGCATCGTCTTCGGTCACGGCGGTGTCCGCCGCAACAACAGTGATCACCGCCGCGTCGTTGGCGCCGGTGATGGTGATGTCCTGGATCTGGGTGGTGCCATCGTCACTGGTGAAGGTGATGGTGTCGGTCAGCGTCTCACCGGCGGCCAGCGCCTGAACCGTGGCGTTGCCGTTGTCCAGCGCGTAGGTCCAGTTGCCCGCACCGTCCACGGTCACGGTACCGAAGGTCGC
The DNA here is from genome assembly GCA_024397955.1 of bacterium SCSIO 12696. NCBI lineage: Bacteria > bacterium SCSIO 12696. The sequence goes on along the minus strand of CP073744.1, from coordinate 501,852 downwards.
GGTGCTCGATGCCAGCGCCCCTTCGCCGTTGTCCACGTCGGTCACCGTCACGGTACCGCTGGCGGTGTTGTTGCCCGCGTCGTCTTCGGTCACGGCGGTGTCCGCCGCAACAACAGTGATCACCGCCGCGTCGTTGGCGCCGGTGATGGTGATGTCCTGGGTCTGGGTGGTGCCATCGTCACTGGTGAAGGTGATGGTGTCGGTGAGCGTCTCACCGGCGGCCAGCGCCTGAACCGTGGCGTTGCCGTTGTCCAGCGCGTAGGTCCAGTTGCCCGCACCGTCCACGGTCACGGTACCGAAGGTCGCGGTGCTCGATGCCAGCGCCCCTTCGCCGTTGTCCACGTCGGTCACCGTCACGGTACCGCTGGCGGTGTTGTTGCCCGCGTCGTCTTCGGTCACGGCGGTGTCCGCCGCAACAACAGTGATCACCGCCGCGTCGTTGGCGCCGGTGATGGTGATGTCCTGGGTCTGGGTGGTGCCATCGTCACTGGTGAAGGTGATGGTGTCGGTCAGCGTCTCACCGGCGGCCAGCGCCTGAACCGTGGCGTTGCCGTTGTCCAGCGCGTAGGTCCAGTTGCCCGCACCGTCCACGGTCACGGTACCGAAGGTCGCGGTGCTCGATGCCAGCGCCCCTTCGCCGTTGTCCACGTCGGTCACCGTCACGGTACCGCTGGCGGTGTTGTTGCCCGCGTCGTCTTCGGTCACGGCGGTGTCCGCCGCAACAACAGTGATCACCGCCGCGTCGTTGGCGCCGGTGATGGTGATGTCCTGGGTCTGGGTGGTGCCATCGTCACTGGTGAAGGTGATGGTGTCGGTCAGCGTCTCACCGGCGGCCAGCGCCTGAACCGTGGCGTTGCCGTTGTCCAGCGCGTAGGTCCAGTTGCCCGCACCGTCCACGGTCACGGTACCGAAGGTCGCGGTGCTCGATGCCAGCGCCCCTTCGCCGTTGTCCACGTCGGTCACCGTCACGGTACCGCTGGCGGTGTTGTTGCCCGCGTCGTCTTCGGTCACGGCGGTGTCCGCCGCAACAACAGTGATCACCGCCGCGTCGTTGGCGCCGGTGATGGTGATGTCCTGGGTCTGGGTGGTGCCATCGTCACTGATGAAGGTGATGGTGTCGGTCAGCGTCTCACCGGCGGCCAGCGCCTGAACCGTGGCGTTGCCGTTGTCCAGCGCGTAGGTCCAGTTGCCCGCACCGTCCACGGTCACGGTACCGAAGGTCGCGGTGCTCGATGCCAGCGCCCCTTCGCCGTTGTCCACGTCGGTCACCGTCACGGTACCGCTGGCGGTGTTGTTGCCCGCGTCGTCTTCGGTCACGGCGGTGTCCGCCGCAACAACAGTGATCACCGCCGCGTCGTTGGCGCCGGTGATGGTGATGTCCTGGGTCTGGGTGGTGCCATCGTCACTGATGAAGGTGATGGTGTCGGTCAGCGTCTCACCGGCGGCCAGCGCCTGAACCGTGGCGTTGCCGTTGTCCAGCGCGTAGGTCCAGTTGCCCGCACCGTCCACGGTCACGGTACCGAAGGTCGCGGTGCTCGATGCCAGCGCCCCTTCGCCGTTGTCCACGTCGGTCACCGTCACGGTACCGCTGGCGGTGTTGTTGCCCGCGTCGTCTTCGGTCACGGCGGTGTCCGCCGCAACAACAGTGATCACCGCCGCGTCGTTGGCGCCGGTGATGGTGATGTCCTGGGTCTGGGTGGTGCCATCGTCACTGGTGAAGGTGATGGTGTCGGTCAGCGTCTCACCGGCGGCCAGCGCCTGAACCGTGGCGTTGCCGTTGTCCAGCGCGTAGGTCCAGTTGCCCGCACCGTCCACGGTCACGGTACCGAAGGTCGCGGTGCTCGATGCCAGCGCCCCTTCGCCGTTGTCCACGTCGGTCACCGTCACGGTACCGCTGGCGGTGTTGTTGCCCGCGTCGTCTTCGGTCACGGCGGTGTCCGCCGCAACAACAGTGATCACCGCCGCGTCGTTGGCGCCGGTGATGGTGATGTCCTGGGTCTGGGTGGTGCCATCGTCACTGGTGAAGGTGATGGTGTCGGTGAGCGTCTCACCGGCGGCCAGCGCCTGAACCGTGGCGTTGCCGTTGTCCAGCGCGTAGGTCCAGTTGCCCGCACCGTCCACGGTCACGGTACCGAAGGTCGCGGTGCTCGATGCCAGCGCCCCTTCGCCGTTGTCCACGTCGGTCACCGTCACGGTACCGCTGGCGGTGTTGTTGCCCGCGTCGTCTTCGGTCACGGCGGTGTCCGCCGCAACAACAGTGATCACCGCCGCGTCGTTGGCGCCGGTGATGGTGATGTCCTGGGTCTGGGTGGTGCCATCGTCACTGGTGAAGGTGATGGTGTCGGTCAGCGTCTCACCGGCGGCCAGCGCCTGAACCGTGGCGTTGCCGTTGTCCAGCGCGTAGGTCCAGTTGCCCGCACCGTCCACGGTCACGGTACCGAAGGTCGCGGTGCTCGATGCCAGCGCCCCTTCGCCGTTGTCCACGTCGGTCACCGTCACGGTACCGCTGGCGGTGTTGTTGCCCGCGTCGTCTTCGGTCACGGCGGTGTCCGCCGCAACAACAGTGATCACCGCCGCGTCGTTGGCGCCGGTGATGGTGATGTCCTGGGTCTGGGTGGTGCCATCGTCACTGATGAAGGTGATGGTGTCGGTCAGCGTCTCACCGGCGGCCAGCGCCTGAACCGTGGCGTTGCCGTTGTCCAGCGCGTAGGTCCAGTTGCCCGCACCGTCCACGGTCACGGTACCGAAGGTCGCGGTGCTCGATGCCAGCGCCCCTTCGCCGTTGTCCACGTCGGTCACCGTCACGGTACCGCTGGCGGTGTTGTTGCCCGCGTCGTCTTCGGTCACGGCGGTGTCCGCCGCCACCACGGTGATCACCGCCGCGTCGTTGGCGCCGGTGATGGTGATGTCCTGGGTCTGGGTGGTGCCATCGTCACTGGTGAAGGTGATGGTGTCGGTCAGCGTCTCACCGGCGGCCAGCGCCTGAACCGTGGCGTTGCCGTTGTCCAGCGCGTAGGTCCAGTTGCCCGCACCGTCCACGGTCACGGTACCGAAGGTCGCGGTGCTCGATGCCAGCGCCCCTTCGCCGTTGTCCACGTCGGTCACCGTCACGGTACCGCTGGCGGTGTTGTTGCCCGCGTCGTCTTCGGTCACGGCGGTGTCCGCCGCAACAACAGTGATCACCGCCGCGTCGTTGGCGCCGGTGATGGTGATGTCCTGGGTCTGGGTGGTGCCATCGTCACTGGTGAAGGTGATGGTGTCGGTGAGCGTCTCACCGGCGGCCAGCGCCTGAACCGTGGCGTTGCCGTTGTCCAGCGCGTAGGTCCAGTTGCCCGCACCGTCCACGGTCACGGTACCGAAGGTCGCGGTGCTCGATGCCAGCGCCCCTTCGCCGTTGTCCACGTCGGTCACCGTCACGGTACCGCTGGCGGTGTTGTTGCCCGCGTCGTCTTCGGTCACGGCGGTGTCCGCCGCAACAACAGTGATCACCGCCGCGTCGTTGGCGCCGGTGATGGTGATGTCCTGGGTCTGGGTGGTGCCATCGTCACTGATGAAGGTGATGGTGTCGGTCAGCGTCTCACCGGCGGCCAGCGCCTGAACCGTGGCGTTGCCGTTGTCCAGCGCGTAGGTCCAGTTGCCCGCACCGTCCACGGTCACGGTACCGAAGGTCGCGGTGCTCGATGCCAGCGCCCCTTCGCCGTTGTCCACGTCGGTCACCGTCACGGTACCGCTGGCGGTGTTGTTGCCCGCGTCGTCTTCGGTCACGGCGGTGTCCGCCGCAACAACAGTGATCACCGCCGCGTCGTTGGCGCCGGTGATGGTGATGTCCTGGGTCTGGGTGGTGCCATCGTCACTGATGAAGGTGATGGTGTCGGTCAGCGTCTCACCGGCGGCCAGCGCCTGAACCGTGGCGTTGCCGTTGTCCAGCGCGTAGGTCCAGTTGCCCGCACCGTCCACGGTCACGGTACCGAAGGTCGCGGTGCTCGATGCCAGCGCCCCTTCGCCGTTGTCCACGTCGGTCACCGTCACGGTACCGCTGGCGGTGTTGTTGCCCGCGTCGTCTTCGGTCACGGCGGTGTCCGCCGCCACCACGGTGATCACCGCCGCGTCGTTGGCGCCGGTGATGGTGATGTCCTGGGTCTGGGTGGTGCCATCGTCACTGGTGAAGGTGATGGTGTCGGTCAGCGTCTCACCGGCGGCCAGCGCCTGAACCGTGGCGTTGCCGTTGTCCAGCGCGTAGGTCCAGTTGCCCGCACCGTCCACGGTCACGGTACCGAAGGTCGCGGTGCTCGATGCCAGCGCCCCTTCGCCGTTGTCCACGTCGGTCACCGTCACGGTACCGCTGGCGGTGTTGTTGCCCGCGTCGTCTTCGGTCACGGCGGTGTCCGCCGCAACAACAGTGATCACCGCCGCGTCGTTGGCGCCGGTGATGGTGATGTCCTGGATCTGGGTGGTGCCATCGTCACTGGTGAAGGTGATGGTGTCGGTCAGCGTCTCACCGGCGGCCAGCGCCTGAACCGTGGCGTTGCCGTTGTCCAGCGCGTAGGTCCAGTTGCCCGCACCGTCCACGGTCACGGTACCGAAGGTCGCGGTGCTCGATGCCAGCGCCCCTTCGCCGTTGTCCACGTCGGTCACCGTCACGGTACCGCTGGCGGTGTTGTTGCCCGCGTCGTCTTCGGTCACGGCGGTGTCCGCCGCCACCACGGTGATCACCGCCGCGTCGTTGGCGCCGGTGATGGTGATGTCCTGGGTCTGGGTGGTGCCATCGTCACTGGTGAAGGTGATGGTGTCGGTCAGCGTCTCACCGGCGGCCAGCGCCTGAACCGTGGCGTTGCCGTTGTCCAGCGCGTAGGTCCAGTTGCCCGCACCGTCCACGGTCACGGTACCGAAGGTCGCGGTGCTCGATGCCAGCGCCCCTTCGCCGTTGTCCACGTCGGTCACCGTCACGGTACCGCTGGCGGTGTTGTTGCCCGCGTCGTCTTCGGTCACGGCGGTGTCCGCCGCAACAACAGTGATCACCGCCGCGTCGTTGGCGCCGGTGATGGTGATGTCCTGGATCTGGGTGGTGCCATCGTCACTGGTGAAGGTGATGGTGTCGGTCAGCGTCTCACCGGCGGCCAGCGCCTGAACCGTGGCGTTGCCGTTGTCCAGCGCGTAGGTCCAGTTGCCCGCACCGTCCACGGTCACGGTACCGAAGGTCGCGGTGCTCGATGCCAGCGCCCCTTCGCCGTTGTCCACGTCGGTCACCGTCACGGTACCGCTGGCGGTGTTGTTGCCCGCGTCGTCTTCGGTCACGGCGGTGTCCGCCGCAACAACAGTGATCACCGCCGCGTCGTTGGCGCCGGTGATGGTGATGTCCTGGGTCTGGGTGGTGCCATCGTCACTGATGAAGGTGATGGTGTCGGTCAGCGTCTCACCGGCGGCCAGCGCCTGAACCGTGGCGTTGCCGTTGTCCAGCGCGTAGGTCCAGTTGCCCGCACCGTCCACGGTCACGGTACCGAAGGTCGCGGTGCTCGATGCCAGCGCCCCTTCGCCGTTGTCCACGTCGGTCACCGTCACGGTACCGCTGGCGGTGTTGTTGCCCGCGTCGTCTTCGGTCACGGCGGTGTCCGCCGCAACAACAGTGATCACCGCCGCGTCGTTGGCGCCGGTGATGGTGATGTCCTGGGTCTGGGTGGTGCCATCGTCACTGGTGAAGGTGATGGTGTCGGTGAGCGTCTCACCGGCGGCCAGCGCCTGAACCGTGGCGTTGCCGTTGTCCAGCGCGTAGGTCCAGTTGCCCGCACCGTCCACGGTCACGGTACCGAAGGTCGCGGTGCTCGATGCCAGCGCCCCTTCGCCGTTGTCCACGTCGGTCACCGTCACGGTACCGCTGGCGGTGTTGTTGCCCGCGTCGTCTTCGGTCACGGCGGTGTCCGCCGCAACAACAGTGATCACCGCCGCGTCGTTGGCGCCGGTGATGGTGATGTCCTGGGTCTGGGTGGTGCCATCGTCACTGGTGAAGGTGATGGTGTCGGTCAGCGTCTCACCGGCGGCCAGCGCCTGAACCGTGGCGTTGCCGTTGTCCAGCGCGTAGGTCCAGTTGCCCGCACCGTCCACGGTCACGGTACCGAAGGTCGCGGTGCTCGATGCCAGCGCCCCTTCGCCGTTGTCCACGTCGGTCACCGTCACGGTACCGCTGGCGGTGTTGTTGCCCGCGTCGTCTTCGGTCACGGCGGTGTCCGCCGCAACAACAGTGATCACCGCCGCGTCGTTGGCGCCGGTGATGGTGATGTCCTGGGTCTGGGTGGTGCCATCGTCACTGATGAAGGTGATGGTGTCGGTCAGCGTCTCACCGGCGGCCAGCGCCTGAACCGTGGCGTTGCCGTTGTCCAGCGCGTAGGTCCAGTTGCCCGCACCGTCCACGGTCACGGTACCGAAGGTCGCGGTGCTCGATGCCAGCGCCCCTTCGCCGTTGTCCACGTCGGTCACCGTCACGGTACCGCTGGCGGTGTTGTTGCCCGCGTCGTCTTCGGTCACGGCGGTGTCCGCCGCAACAACAGTGATCACCGCCGCGTCGTTGGCGCCGGTGATGGTGATGTCCTGGGTCTGGGTGGTGCCATCGTCACTGGTGAAGGTGATGGTGTCGGTCAGCGTCTCACCGGCGGCCAGCGCCTGAACCGTGGCGTTGCCGTTGTCCAGCGCGTAGGTCCAGTTGCCCGCACCGTCCACGGTCACGGTACCGAAGGTCGCGGTGCTCGATGCCAGCGCCCCTTCGCCGTTGTCCACGTCGGTCACCGTCACGGTACCGCTGGCGGTGTTGTTGCCCGCGTCGTCTTCGGTCACGGCGGTGTCCGCCGCAACAACAGTGATCACCGCCGCGTCGTTGGCGCCGGTGATGGTGATGTCCTGGGTCTGGGTGGTGCCATCGTCACTGGTGAAGGTGATGGTGTCGGTCAGCGTCTCACCGGCGGCCAGCGCCTGAACCGTGGCGTTGCCGTTGTCCAGCGCGTAGGTCCAGTTGCCCGCACCGTCCACGGTCACGGTACCGAAGGTCGCGGTGCTCGATGCCAGCGCCCCTTCGCCGTTGTCCACGTCGGTCACCGTCACGGTACCGCTGGCGGTGTTGTTGCCCGCGTCGTCTTCGGTCACGGCGGTGTCCGCCGCAACAACAGTGATCACCGCCGCGTCGTTGGCGCCGGTGATGGTGATGTCCTGGGTCTGGGTGGTGCCATCGTCACTGATGAAGGTGATGGTGTCGGTCAGCGTCTCACCGGCGGCCAGCGCCTGAACCGTGGCGTTGCCGTTGTCCAGCGCGTAGGTCCAGTTGCCCGCACCGTCCACGGTCACGGTACCGAAGGTCGCGGTGCTCGATGCCAGCGCCCCTTCGCCGTTGTCCACGTCGGTCACCGTCACGGTACCGCTGGCGGTGTTGTTGCCCGCGTCGTCTTCGGTCACGGCGGTGTCCGCCGCAACAACAGTGATCACCGCCGCGTCGTTGGCGCCGGTGATGGTGATGTCCTGGGTCTGGGTGGTGCCATCGTCACTGATGAAGGTGATGGTGTCGGTCAGCGTCTCACCGGCGGCCAGCGCCTGAACCGTGGCGTTGCCGTTGTCCAGCGCGTAGGTCCAGTTGCCCGCACCGTCCACGGTCACGGTACCGAAGGTCGCGGTGCTCGATGCCAGCGCCCCTTCGCCGTTGTCCACGTCGGTCACCGTCACGGTACCGCTGGCGGTGTTGTTGCCCGCGTCGTCTTCGGTCACGGCGGTGTCCGCCGCCACCACGGTGATCACCGCCGCGTCGTTGGCGCCGGTGATGGTGATGTCCTGGGTCTGGGTGGTGCCATCGTCACTGGTGAAGGTGATGGTGTCGGTCAGCGTCTCACCGGCGGCCAGCGCCTGAACCGTGGCGTTGCCGTTGTCCAGCGCGTAGGTCCAGTTGCCCGCACCGTCCACGGTCACGGTACCGAAGGTCGCGGTGCTCGATGCCAGCGCCCCTTCGCCGTTGTCCACGTCGGTCACCGTCACGGTACCGCTGGCGGTGTTGTTGCCCGCGTCGTCTTCGGTCACGGCGGTGTCCGCCGCAACAACAGTGATCACCGCCGGATCATTAACGGCACTCACTGTCAGTGTAACTGTTTGCAGAACAGATTCGCCGGATACTGTATCTGTTACAAGATAATCAAAACTGTCAGTACCGTTAAAGTTAGCATTGGGTGTATAGGTGTAGCTGCCATCTGGACTGAAAACAAGAGAACCATTGATGGTTGTGTTAACTACTTCAAAGCTGAGTACTCCACCGGAGGTGGTTGAGTCATTATCGCCAACGTTGCCAGAAATTGAGCCATCTTCATTACCGCTTCCAGCGTCAGCTTGAGCGACCAAGTCGGTAACTTCATTAACGCTGATAGTCACTGTGGCCGCATCAGTGCCACCTTGACCGTCATTAATACTGTAGGTAAAGCTGTCCGTACCACTAAAATTGGGGTTCGGTGTGTATATGAAAGTGCCATCAGCATTAATTTGTAGGGTGCCATTTTCTGGAGCAATGACGGGCGTGGTATCTACAGTAATCGGGTCATTGTCCTGACCTCCGTCCGTATCTGCGCCATTACCATTATCAGCAAGCAGGTTGCCTTGCAGGACACCGTCTTCATCAATATCAAAGCTATCGTTTTGTGCAACTGGTGGAACGTTGCTCACCGTCCAGAGAAAGCTTTCAGAAACCTGTGCACCACCGGTATCGGTGACTGTGATTGTAATATTGTAGTCTTGGCTGTTTTGGCCACTGGCATCCGCTGCTATGGAGCCGCTGATAATACCGGTTTGTGGGTCAATACTCAGGCCTTCGGGCAAACCCGAAGCACTGTAAGTGAGCGCACCGTCCGGGTCGCTGAAGCTGTCTGCCACGCTGAAAGAAATAAACTGACCGTCATCGCCACTTTGAGCACTAATAGGCTGTGAAGATGGAAACGCATTAACAGCATCGCCCAACAAATCGTCGGTGGTTACCACTGGGGCCGCGGCAAATGCCAAATCGGGATCAATGCCTGCTTCAGGTGTCGCACTTTGTTCGACTCTGTCGAAACGTACACCCTGCCCTAACTCGCCTTCACTACCTGCGCTTTCTTCACCGGCAGCTGTAGCCTCCAATAATTCATTAATGTCTTGACCACTTTCTAGGGCCGCCAGCAGCTCTTCAAAGCTTGGAACTTCTGAATTGCTGCCTTCAGGAGTTACCTCTGCCATAGTCAGAAAGCTGTTTGCGTCCAGGCTGGCAATGCCTTGATGAGGTACTTCTCTCTCTGAGCCATCGGTAAACACAATGGTATTTCGAGCGGAGTGAACCTGCTGTTGAATTTGCCCCTCGGCATCAGCGACATCAATACGTAAAGTGCTGTGTACTCGCAAACCTTCACCAGAGAATATAGGGTCTCCCACTTTCAGGTCTCGAGCTTCTCCATTTACTGAGACGGCAACCAATACTCCACCATCGGTGGCCTTTACCACGCCAATGGGAGTCACAGCAGGGTTGTTTACGCCTTGGTTTTCCATTTTTTCACCTTGTATTGTGTGTCACCTAAAGCAGCAGCCATTGGCTGCTGGGGGCTCTTTTTATTATTTTGCGATTACAGCTGTGCACCCAAAGTTCCCAGCAAGTCGCCAGTGGCTCTGAAGATGCGATATTCACTAAATAGCACCTGATGCCACGCTTGCTGATAAGCAATACGGGCATCAATGTATTCGTTCTCAGTATTCAACAAATCCAGCAAAGTTCTGCGACCCAGGTCAAACTGTTGGGTATAGGAGTCTCTGGTGGACAGTGAATCTTCCATGTGGGTTTTCAACGCAGGCAGTTGTTGAGCCAACGCTTCTCTTGAAGACCAGGCCAAACGTAATTCTTCTTCTACCGCGCGACGGGCGTTGTTACGAATTTCGCGAGCTTGTTCCACCAGATACGCAAACTGTTGTTTTCTGGCCACATCAGCTTGCCCATTGAAGATGTTATAGCGCAGACGCAGCAATACTTGAGTATCGTCAATGCGACCCTCTACACCATTGATGTTGTCATTCCAGTCCCGTTGAGCTTCAATGTGAAGCGATGGCAGGAATGCACTTTTGGTTTGCTTATAGGTTGCACTAACTGCTTCGACGTCAGCTTCGGCGGTTTTTAGCAGCGGGTGATTATTAACAGCTCGGGAAACCGCTTCTTCAACGCTGCCAGACAAGGCGCTGGCGTAACTGCCAGGGGTGACCAATTCACCTTCTTCAGGAAAACGTCCAACCACACGTTGGAAATTAATGCGCGAATCCAGCAAGTTGTTGGAAGCAGTCACCAGATTAGTTTTTGCCAACGCCAGACGGCCAGAGATCTGGCTCAGATCGGCTTTACTGCCAGCACCAGAATCAAAACGCTTTTCCATACGTTGGTAAACATCTTCATGGAATGCCAGAGACTCTTTGGCCACATCCAGTATTTGCTGGCGATTGAGCACATCGATGTAGGCTTGGACGACACGCAAGGACACATCTTCGGCAACAGAGTAAGTCCGGTGCTGAGCACTTTTCAGACGGGCTTTCTGGTTGCGGTGTTCGCTTTGGGTACGAAATCCATCAAACACCAATTGACGCAGGTTTAATTGCACTTCACTGCGATCCAGCTCATTACGCGTACGCCCTGCAGGCAGTTCGCCGGTAAATGGGTTGCGACCGACAACTGGGTCTCGTTCCTGAAACCCATAAGCAGCCACCAGGTCCAGGGTTGGGTAATACCCCGCCAGCGCCTGACGCACTTCGCGATCACGGGCATCGACCTCTCTCTGCTCGGTGCGAATTTCCGGGTTGCTCTGCAGTGCGATATTAACTGCTTCCTCCAACGATAAAGTACCCGCTGAGGCCGGTACTCCCGCAATAGCGATTGCGGCGAGGGTAAAAAACGAAAGCAATGTGTGCTTTGCCATTAGTATTTCCTTGTCAAACGTGTGTCGTGTATACGCAGCGTCAGTGTGATAACGGCCATAAACCGGCTTAGCTTCACACCTTATAAGTGTTATCAGCTGCTACTTTAGTTCATTCCATTGGCTGAATTATTGTGAATTACAAAATAGTTACAATTAAAATCAGTAACTTGCACCATCTAACTCAGCCAATTTGCCAAAAAACAGAGCTACTTTCAGCATCGATTAATTCTAAAGTGTGATATTAGTCACAAAAAAAGTGTGAATCAACGCCGCTAAATAGCACTAAGGTACCATTCGGAAGAGATAAAACTAGTAATTACGACGGATTAGCGCTCGCGTAGAGCGAGTTCGCGCATCTTCAGGATAGGTTTGAGCACATAGTCCAGAACGGTTTTTTGACCGGTGAGGATATCTACATTCACCACCATTCCCGGAATAATGGGCAGCTCCTGATCACCACTGCCAATATAGGCACCTGCGGTTTTCAGTCGAACCTGATAGTAGCTCTCACCCTCTTCGTCAATAATAGTGTCAGGGCTGATATGGACAACCTCGGCATCCAACCCACCGTGAATGGAATAGTCGTAGGCAGTAAATTTAATCAACGCTGCCTGTCCGGGGTGGATAAAGGCAATATCCGACGGTCGAATGCGAGCATCAACAAGCAGCGAGTCTTCCACTGGTACGATTTCAACCAAATCCATTCCCGGTCGGATAACACCACCGATGGTTTTCACCTTCAGCTGTTTTACCATGCCTTTAACGGGAGAGCGGACGATACGCCGCAGTACTTTGTCTTCAAGGGATTGACTGCTGCCCTGCTTGAGCTGCAATTCAGCCAGCACTTCGGTTAATTCGCTGCGCGCTTTGCTGGAAAACTCCTCAGCAAAACCCGCCGCTGTTTGCTCTGCCTCAAGAATGGCCGAACGCAACTGAGGGATTTCCAGCTTTACCTTTTCCAGTTCGCCCAACTGATCATTGGTTTGTCGCTGCAAGCGTAAAAATTCCACTTGTGAGACAGCACCGTCTTCCACCAAGGGGCGGTTTAATTCAAGCTCTTCGAGCTGCAACTGGTAACTGCGAGACAAGTTATCACGAGAGGCGATTGCCGCGGACAGCTCTTGCTTTTTCTGAGCGACCTTTTGTTTTAACGCACTGGCCTTAGAACTGAATTCTCGCTGCCGAGCAAGGTAAAGCTGGCGCTGCTCAGACACAATTTCATCCGGCTTTTCACCAGACAGTTTGGCCAACTCGGCATCCAGGCTAGTGCTGTCAGCTTCCGCACGCAAGCGTGCTGCACGCATTGAGAGCTGAGTAATCTCAAGAGTCAACTCGCCAAAATCGGCCGAAAAGGTTTTATCGTCAATATTGAGCAGCGCTTCTCCAGGCTCAACCAGCTGGCCCTCTGTGACCATTAAATCGGTCAATATTCCACCTTCAAGGTTTTGCACAATCTGAATATCACTGGAAGGCACAATCTTGCCATCACCCCGGGTGAACTCGTCGATATTCGCAAACGCGGCCCAAACCACCATGATCAGTAAAAAAACTCCCGCAATCCACAGCAACAACCGACTCATCAGCGGAGACTGCTGCAACATCGCCTCTGAGGAGTACGACATGTACTTGAGGTCGACACTTTTGCTGTCATCCAGGTAACGCGAGAGCTTTTTTAAATCCACAATCAACCCTTCTTGGCGAGTTTGCCCTGCTTCAGAGCATCAAGAACTTTGTCTTTGGGGCCATCGGCAACAACCCCACCCTGATCCAGCACGATCAAGCGATCCACCAACTCCAGCATGGAGGTTTTATGGGTAGCCAGTATTAAAGTTTTACCCGCTGTATGCTCACTCAGCTGTTGGCGAATACGCTGTTCACTGCCCATATCCATAGACGCCGTGGGTTCATCCAACAGATAGATTTGCGGGTTGCGCAGCAATACCCTGGCCAAACCAATGGCTTGCCTCTGGCCGCCTGACAGGGTTTCCCCCCGTTCACCCACCGGCATTTCGTAACCCAAAGGGTGGCGATTGATAAATTCTGCAACACCGGCCCCCTCAGCTGCTGCGACTATCTCAGCATCTTCCGCGGCGGGAACTCCATAGGCGATATTATCGCGAATGGTACCGTAGAACAGGGTTACCTCCTGGGAGAGATAACCAATATTATGGCGAGTATCTGCAGGGTCCACTTGCTGCAAATCGAAGCCATCAATGGTCACCGAACCAGAGTCTGGTTCGTACAACCTGAGCAGCAGCTTGGCCAAAGAGGACTTGCCAGAACCAATGCGTCCAATCACACCTACTCGCTCTCCGGCTCGAATGCTGATGTTGATGTTACTCAGCGCGGGGATATCCTGATCTGGATAGCGAAAACTGACATTTTTAAATTGAATGTCGCCGCGCAATACCGGGCGATGTAGGTAACGTTTGTTGTGATCTCGCTCTACCGGCAGAGCCATGACTTCGTCGAGAGACTTCAGAGTAGCCTCGGCGTGATCATAGCTACTCAACAAACCAGCGATTTGCCCCAAAGGCGCCATAACCCGACCATTGAGGATCACACAGGCAATCAATCCACCCAATGACAATTCGTGGTTGGCAATCAAGTGAACACCCCACACCACCACAGCAACCATCGCCAGCTGTTGTAGGAATTGCACCACTTGCAAAACAGTGTTGGAGGTGGCCCGGGTCTGCAGCCCCCACTGGGAAACGTAGCCCACCGATTGTTCCCAATTGTGCTGAACTTTACTCTCCGCCCCCAGTGACTTAACCGTTTCCACCCCAATCAAGCCTTCCACCAAAATGGCGTTCTTGCGAGAGCTGGCACGCATGACATTTTCAATGGCTGGCCGCAGGCGCTTTTGCACCACAAAGCCGTAAAAAACCGCAATCGGGAGTATCAATAGTGGTACCGCAACCAGCCAACCCCCCAAAAACGCCATAACAATCAAAAACAGAATTAAAAACGGAATATCGATCAGGGTGAGGATGGTCGACGAAGTAATAAAATTGCGCAGACTGTCGAATTCGTGCAGCCGGTTGGCAAAAGCACCCACGGAAATGGGCCGATGCTTCATCTTCAGGTTCAACACCCGTTCGAACAGCTGGGCAGACAGAATCACATCGGAGCGTTTGGCCGCCAGCTCCACAAAATAGCTGCGCAGCCCTTTAAGTAACAGGTCAAACAGGTAAACCACAAAAATGCCAATGGTCAGGGCCCACAGGGTTTCGAAGGCATTGTTCGGCACTACCCTGTCGTACACATTCATAACAAACAGGGGTTGCGCCAACACAAACAGGTTAATCAACAACGAGGCAATTAATACATCCCGATAAATCGAGGACGAGCTTTTAATCACTCCCCAAAACCAGTGTTGTCCCGTGCTTGGGTAGATTTTGGGGGAGCGTTGGTCGAACTGCTGCATTGGGCGCAGTAAAAACAGGTGGTTGTCGTACACCTGGGCCAGCTCATCCAGTGAAAACTGCTGGTATTGTTCATCGGCGGAAACCAACACGCCGTAACCCAATTCAAGATCGAGCTCCGTCAGCACCGCTGCGCCACCGTCTTTGAGCATCAATACACTGGGCAGCGCTGCAGACTTGATGGTATCCAGGCTGCGCTCCACCAACAGCCCCGCCATGCCAGCACGGTTAGCTGCGCGCACAAACAATTGCGGGGTGAGCTTGCCATCTTCCATGGGTAAGCCAGAGGTCACTGCCGCTGCAGTGGTTGGGCGCCCTTCCAGCTTGGCTGCAATCAGCAGGCAGTCCAGCAGGCTTTGCCCGGTCGGTAAGCTCATTATTGTTATGCCTTAAATGCTTTTAATTTCAAATTGTTGCGATTCTAACCGTTGCGCTCTGCGGCAACAACAAAGGTCATGGGTGTTTAGGGCTTGTTAGCAACCCCTGATGCCCTTCAAAGTCGCAAAACTCACTTGTTTGGCGGTTGCCAGAAAGTCCGCTATATAAGGTTGCCGAATTTGTTCTTCACGAACACTGGCGTACAGCGTTCGCCACAAACCCTGCTCACCCAGTGCACACACTTTCAAAAAGTCATTGCTTACATAGTCTGACAGCGCCCAGTTGGGAAGTGCTGCAAGACCCCGGCCACTGGCCACTAACTGAGCAATCATTAGTGTTAATTCCGCTTTGCGCAGTTCCGCAGGCTCCACATTTTCTGGTGTCAGGAAGTGTTTGAAAATGTCCATTCTCTGGGGCTCAACTGGGTAAGTAATCAGTGTTTGATCACTCAACTGGTGCGGTAATACATACGTTTGATCGGCCAGTGGGTGCTCTTTAGGCAGCGCTAGTTGTACTTCGTAGCGAAACAACGGTTCGTAATGAATATTATCCGTGGGCTCAGGGTCCGAAGTCACCACCAAGTCCAGATCACCACGCAGCAGTACAGGCAGTGGTTCGAAACTGAAACCAGTGCTCAAATCCACTTCCACTTCTGGCCAGTTGTTGCGAAATTCGTTAATAGAAGGCATTAACCAATCAAAGCAACTGTGGCAATCAATCGCCATATAAAGCCGGCCTGCCCGCCCAGCAGTGATCTGCTTAAGGTCACGCTCTCCCCGTTCCATCAACGGCAGTACATCTTCAGACAATTGCAACAGTCGCTGGCCGGCGTTGGTCAGTCTCAAAGGGCGGGACTTGCGAACAAACAAGGGGGTGCCGATACGGTCTTCTACTTCCTTGAGCTGGTAGGACAATGCCGATTGGGTCAGATGAAGTCGCTCCGATGCCTCCACCAACGAACCTCCTTGGTGCAAAGCTTTAATTGTGCGCAGGTGCCTAAGGTCAATCATAAAATAAAATCATGTTTTTAAGCATTTAATTCAGTATTGCTCATATTAAAGCACTGGCAAGCCCGCCGCCAGCGCCACATACTTAACGGCTATTGGAAGTTTGAGTGCACTGTGGAAAGTATCGAATTCAACGCTACGCGTATTGAACCAGCCAGCTGGCAAGAGCACCGCCAGCTGCTGTTGAGTATTCGCGAACCCGTGTTTGTTGAAGAACAGCAAGTGCCCGTAGAAATTGAAATTGACCAACAAGACCCTGTAAGCCAACACTGGTTGGTATTCAGTGCTGAGGGGCAGGCAATAGCCACGGCACGTCTTGAGCCCAGCGGTAAAGTGGGCCGCATGGCGGTATTGAAAAACCACCGGGGCCTAGGAGTGGGCTCCAGCTTGTTGCGACGCATTATTCTCGACGCCAGTAGCAGTGGGCACAGCAAGCTCTATTTACACGCCCAAAGTCATGCCATCGACTTCTACAAGCAGTTCGATTTTTTACCCTATGGTGACGAATTTGACGAAGCCGGCATTAGCCATGTTGCCATGAACCTGGATCTCGGCCGTTACCGCCAACGCGGCAATTCCGGTACTGTACAAACAACGTTTATAGAAAATTCTACAGCCCTGGAAAGCAGCCTCAGAAAAGCCATATCTGAGGCGCGACAAACCATTCGCTGGTACTGCCAACCGTTTAATCATGACATCCTGGCCAGCGCCCAGATTGTAGAAAGTCTGCGTCACTTTTTGCAGCAATCGGATCGATGCGAATTGCACTTATTGGTGCAGGACATTGATGCCAACAACCACTCCCAGGATATGCTGTTAGGGTTGCAGCGGGCCATAGACAGCCGCTTTCAAATACGCCAGTGCGATAGCCAAGACAGTACACCAGATAGTGCACTGCTAGTCATTGTAGATGACAGCCAACTACTGCGAACCAGCGTCGGCACTAGTACCCTTCACGGAGTACAACGAAAGAATGCCTACGCAGAAGCCAGACAGCATACTGAGCGCTTTGAACAATTATGGCAGCGCTCCGTGGTTCCGGCGGAACTGCGCCGGCTGAGTATATCGGGCTAGCGTTTTACTGGTAATTGTCTTTCGGCCGCTAACTGTCTACCCTTGCCACCTTCTTAAAACACGCCATCACCATGTGCCTGACTGTTCCATTGCCCTACATTGCCGATTGCAGCCACCTGTTTCGGCACATCAATGCCATGCCCGGGGCAGTCTGGTTTGACAGTGGCAAGCCCGCCAGTGGCTATGGGCGTTACGATATTATCAGCGCAGCTCCCTCCGAAACCCTGATCGCGGATCAGGGCGCCAGCCAACTATTTATTGATGCACAAAGCCTGCTGAATCAATTGCCCCAGATTCCCGTTAAAGCTCAGAGCGTGCCGTTTGCCGGTGGGCTGGCGGGCTACTTTGGCTACGACCTGGGTAGCTCCCAGTTGAGCAAAATACCAGCTTTGCCACAAGCGGCTCAACTGCCACAGGCCAGGCTGGGTTTGTATCACTGGTCATTGGTCAGTGACCATCAACAGCAATCAACCCAGCTGACCTTTCTCGACAGTTGCAGCGTTAACGTTCGCAGCCAGGTTCAACAAATCGTGCAGCAGTGGCTGCACAAGCCACTTGAGAATGCATCCGATTTCAAGTTAAGCGGCCCTTTTCAGGCCAGCTTGACCGAGCAGCAATACCATCGAGCCATAAAACGTATTCACGACTACATTATTGCTGGCGACTGTTATCAGGTGAATTTTGCCCAGCACTTTTCAGCACAATTTCAGGGCGACCCGTACACGGCCTACCAGCAGTTGCGCAGTGCCACCCCCTCCCCCTTTAGCGCCTATATGGCCTGGCAACATCAGGGCAGACAACAAGCCATTCTCTGCGTATCACCAGAGCGGCTATTGCGGGTAAATCGCAGCGGTGAGGTGGAAACCAAACCCATAAAAGGCACCATTCGCCGAGAAAAATGCCCGGTTGCCGATTTAAGCAATGCCGACCAGCTGCTTAACAGCCACAAAGATCGGGCAGAAAATTTAATGATTGTGGATTTGCTGCGCAACGATTTGGGCAAATCCTGCACACCGGGCTCTATTCAGGTACCAAAGCTGTTTGCGCTGGAAAGTTTTGCCAATGTGCACCACCTGGTAAGCACCGTCAGCGGCCAATTATCTCCCGAAAAAAGTGCCCTGCAATTGCTGCAAGGCTGCTTCCCCGGTGGCTCGATTACCGGCGCTCCCAAACGGCGGGCTATGGAAATTATCCACGAGCTGGAAAGCTGCCAGCGTTCAGCCTATTGCGGCAGTATTGGCTACATCAGCCGTTGCGGGCGCATGGATACCAACATCGCCATTCGCACATTGGTTGCTGACGGCAATGCCCTTCATTGCTGGGGTGGGGGCGGCATCGTGGCAGACTCAAACCCTCACAGCGAGTATCAGGAATCCATGGATAAAATCGATGTGCTGATGAAAAGTCTGGAGGGAATACAGCCGTCACAGTAACGGCATGTCCACATCTTTTAATAACCGACGACGCTTCTCCATAGAATCTGTCTCCAGAATCTGTTCAACCAAATTCCGATCCAACTGCACCGCCAACAGCTCTATCAGGTGGTGATGAATTTCTCTGAGGAAGGTGTGCCGCCAAATGCCCAAATAACTGGTGCACGGATTAAACAGATGGCTGGCATCCAGCACCACCAAATCCAGGTCGGTTTTTTCCACCGCCATGGTAGCCAAGACACCCACTCCCATACCCATACGCACACAGGTTTTAATGACATCAGAATCCGCCGCCGTGCAGGTTATTTGTGCCTGAACTTTGCGATTGCACATCACCCGCTCTACTTCCCGGTGACCAGCGGAACCGTTGGCATAGGTAATCAAGGGGAAATTGGCCAAGTCGGTTATAGACAGCTGCCCAACGGAGGCTAAAGGGTGGCCTGTGGGCACCACAACGGATTGACGCCAGCGAAAGCACGGCAATAGCGCCAATTCCTGGCTTTCTACCAATTCGTTACTGGTGAGCACCATATCTGTATGGCTTTCCCGCACCAGTTCCGCCACATGATCTGGGCTGTCCTGTTGAATATGGATAGCCACGTTGGGGTAACGCTGTTGAAAGTGCTCAATAACTCGAGGCAAAACATAGCGGGCCTGCATATGGGTTACGGCCAGCTGCAAGCTGCCCTTGTTTGGATCGCTATACTCTTGAGCGACTTGGCGAATGGTATCCACATGCTTGAGAACCTCGCCGGCAATTTCGATAATTTTTTCACCGGCCGGTGTTATTTCGATCATATGGCGGCCGCGACGGGAAAATATCTCCACACCCAGTTCATTTTCCAACAACATAATGTGTTTACTGATAGCGGGTTGAGACGTGTACAGGCTTTTTGCGGTGGCCGATATATTTAACTGGTGATGAGCCACTTCCCAGATAGAACGAAACTGCTGCAATTTCATAGAGAGTTCCCCTTGCCTCTCTTACAGCATAGAAGTGAAACGGCATAAGAGCCACTTTTCTAATAGCTTTTTTGCATTAGAGCTTTGGACTTTTTAAAACGTTACCCTAGGTACATACATGAGATGGGAGTTGCTTGCTGTGACCGTGGCCAGCATGGATGCTGGCGACGAGCCCCCACGGAAGGGTTTACGGCGTGTCACAGCAAGCAACTCCCATCTCATACAAGCACAGAATACTATTCATTAGCCACACCATGAGGAACATGACCAGTGGCCACATAGGGGCTGGCGGAGTCACAGTGTTTTTGTTGGTCATCAAAGAATACATCTGCGCCATACGCTTTCAAAAAAGCGCCTTTATCCATACCACCGAGAAACAAAGATTCATCCAGGCGAATATTCCAGTGGCGCAAAGTGCGCACCACCCGTTCGTGGGCTGGTGCTGAACGCGCGGTAACCAAGGCAGTGCGAATGGGGCTATCGTCGCCGGTAAATTTACTTTGCAACCCCTGCAAGGCTTGTAAAAAAGCTTTAAACGGACCTCCCACCAAAGGGGTTTTCGCCAACGCTTTTTCGCTGTCGGTAAACGCTGGCAGCCCCTGCTGTTTGTAAATTTTTTCTGCCTCGTCAGAGAAAATAACCGCGTCACCATCAAAAGCAAAGCGCAGTTCATCGTCATTGTCGTTAGCACTGTTGGCAGATAACAAAGTAGCCGCGGCTACACCACTTTTCAGAGCATTCCGCACATCGTCGCCATGGGTGGACAGAAACAGTTGGCAACCAAATGCGGATACATAACGGTAAGGGCTCTCGCCGCCACAGAAAGCCGCACGGCTGATATTGAGCCCGTAGTGCTCAATGGAATTAAAAATTCGCAAACCAGTATCTGCGGAATTGCGCGACAACAGTATAATTTCGACCTGTGGTTCGCCGCCTAACTTTTCATTAATGCGCAGGAGTTTCTGCACCAGAGGAAACGCTTCACCTGGCTGAAGCACGTCGTCTTCGTGCTCGATCTGGTATTGCGAGTAGGCTTGCAGACCATCTGCTTCGTATACCTGATGGCTGCTCGCCAAATCGAACAACACCCGAGTTGACAGGGCAATTACTAACTTTTCATCGTTACGCTTCGGCATGATTCACTCCACAATCAAAACACTGTATATAAATACATATTTGATTGCAACGACCCAAATAACCCTAATCAGTTTTCTCGCGGTACCAAAAGGCAATCACGGCCAAACCCAACACAGAAACGCCGGCTGCCAAACTAAATGTAAAGCCGGCACCCATATGCCACACCTGACCGGCAATGATAGAACCCAAAGCACCTCCCAAGCCAAAACTTACTGCGCTGTACAGCGCCTGGCCTTTGCTCTGGTGGCCAGCACCAAACAATTTGCGTACCCCTTCAACCGCAGCGGAATGAAAAGTGCCAAAGGTAAACGCATGAAACAACTGCGCCACAAGAAGCCAGGCAATCTGCTCGGCAAGGTGGCCGATCATCAACCAGCGTATGGATGCCAGCAACAAGCTCACCACCAGTAACCACTTCACCCCAAAGCGCGGCAGCAAGCTGTGCATCAACAGAAACAACAGCACTTCGGCGACGACACCCAATGCCCACAACCAGCCAATGGTGAACGCGTCGTAGCCCAAGGCCGCCAGGTGAATGCTGAAAAAACTGTAATAAACCCCGTGGCCCAGCTGCATTAACAGCCCACCCAACAAAAAAGCCATGGCCGGGCGCGACAAAATCTGACGCCAAAAGCCTCGATTGGCGGCTTTTTTAAGCCACTGCTTATCCGCTGGAATGGCGAGGCTGCTGACTAGCGTTAATAACAGCAGTAGTGCTGTGGCGGCAGGAAGATAAGCAATGGCCTCCCCCGCCAAAAAGTGGCCAGCCAGTAATACCATCAGGATAAAACCAACCGAGCCCCACAAACGTACCAGACTGTAGCGCTCTGTCTGGCCATGCAAAAAATTCAGGGTAATGGCTTCCTGCTGGGGCAGCACCGCATTCCAGAAAAAACTGAAACCAAACAAAACTGCCATCATGGCAAAGAAGCTTAGCTCAAAAAACAGCCCCGCAAAAAACAATAGCGCCAGCAGGCACCCGAGACGCATGATGGTGAGGCGCTGCCCGGATCGATCCGCTAGCCAGGCCCACAAATTGGGAGCAATGATTTTACAAGCGGTAACGGTGCCCAACTGCCAGCCTATTTGCTCTGCAGTAAACCCCAGCCACTGGAAATACAGCGGCCAGTAAGGAGCCAAAATGCCCAAAATGGCAAAGTAAAAGAAGTAAAACGACGAAAGCCGCCAGTAAGGAACCGACGGCTTGTTCGAAGATAGCGAGCTCATTCGCTATTTTGGCGCTTGGGCGGGAATCGGTGTCCCCTCAACCTGCACATCCCCATTTTGGGCACGATGACGCAGTAGCTGGTCTATCAAAGATAGTGCCAGCATTGCTTCACAGATCGGCGCAGCCCGAATTCCCACACAGGGGTCATGTCGACCGGTGGTAATCACTTCTACCGGGTTACCGTGCACATCAATACTACGGCCTGGAATTCGCAAGCTGGAGGTTGGTTTAAATGCCACATGGACTTCGATATCCTGCCCGGAAGAAATCCCCCCTAAAATGCCACCGGCATTGTTGGATAAAAAGCCCTCTGGGGTCAGCTCATCCCGGTGCTCAGTACCCTTTTGCACCACCGAGGTAAAACCGGCGCCAATCTCTACGCCTTTGGCAGCATTAATGCTCATCATAGCGTGGGCAATATCCGCATCCAGACGATCAAAAATCGGCTCACCCAAACCAACCGGAATATTGTTGGCCACTACACTGATTCGAGCACCGACAGAATCCCCTTCTTTGATTAAGGCCTGCATATAGGCTTCCATCTCCGGCACTTTGGCCGCATCCGGGCAGAAGAACGGGTTGTTGTCTATCTCCTGCAAGTCCACGGTGTCCACAGTGATTGGCCCCAGTTGAGAGAGATAGCCTCGAATACTGATACCCCACTGCTGCTGCAAGTATTTGCGGGCAATGGCCCCTGCAGCCACACGCATAGCGGTTTCCCTGGCCGATGAGCGGCCGCCACCGCGATAATCGCGATGGCCGTATTTGTGGTGATAGGTGTAATCTGCGTGAGCCGGGCGAAACTGGTCTTTGATTTTGCCGTAATCCTTGGAGCGCTGATCGGTATTCTCAATCAGTAAGCCAATGGGCGTGCCGGTGGTTTTACCTTCGAAGACACCCGACAGAATTTTCACCTGGTCTGCTTCTCGTCGCTGAGTGGTGTAGCGGGATTGGCCGGGCTTGCGCCGCTCCAGCTCTGCCTGGATATCCTCTTCACAGAGCTCCAGCCCCGGAGGGCAGCCATCTACGATACAACCCAACGCAAGGCCGTGGCTCTCACCAAAGGTGGTCACCGTAAACAATTTGCCGTAAGTATTGCCGGACATAATGTATTCTCAGTATTCAATAAAGAGCTATTACTAGCCCAACTTTAAAAGCTGTTCCCGCTGCAGCACACAAACGCCGTGGCCACCTTGGGAGAATTCAACCCAATTAAACTCAAGTTCAGGATAAGCGGCTTCCAGTGCAGGCCATGAGTTGCCTACCTCCAATACCAGCAGCCCATCATCGCTCAAGTGTTCAGTGACTTGCGCCAACAAGCGGCGGGTAAAATCCAAGCCATCATCACCAGAGGTGAGCGCCAATGCGGGTTCGTGCTGGAACTCACTGGGCATGGAGGCAAAGTCATCCCGATCCACATAGGGCGGGTTACATACAATCAAGTCGTAACGCTCATCGGACAAGCCCGCAAACAGGTCAGATTCAACCGCTCTGACCTGGCCCTGCAGGTGATGCAGGTGAATATTCTGTTCAGCCACTTGCAGGGCATCCGCAGAAATATCACTCAAATCCACCTGAGCTTGTTCAAAAGTATGCGCACAGGCAATACCAATACAGCCACTGCCACAGCACATATCCAGAATTCTTTCTGGCGAGTTGACCAGCCAGGGAGAAAACTGCTGAGTAATCAGTTCAGCAATGGGTGAGCGAGGAATCAGAACCCGCTCATCCACCATAAATTCCAGACCGCAAAACCAGGCGGTACCGGTAATGTAAGGAACGGGAATGCGTTCGCTAATACGCCGCTCCAGCAACTGTATAACCCGCTGCCTCTCTTCAAGGGTCAAACGAGCATCCAGAACGTGCAAACCGCTGTCCTGGGGAAGAAACAAGCCGTGTAGCACCAGCGCAACCGCCTCATCCCAGGCGTTGTCGGTACCGTGGCCAAAGAACAACGCTTCTTGGGAAAAGCGGCTCGCCCCCCAGCGAATATAATCCCGTACGCTGTGCAGCTGTTCTGAAATCTCCACCTGAGCCCCAATGCTTACTTTTACAGGGGCGCCATTCTACCTGTGCGGCGGCAAAAATGCTTCAGGGTACATCTAAAAATGCGCTATTTGCCCAATAGCGGCGTTGGCTTTGTACTCGATTCCTCATGTATCACTTATACACTGCGGCTCTGCGTGCGCAGCCGCCTTGCTATTGGGTAAATATCACTATTTTTAGAAAGCACCCTTTACCTGAATAACGCTTTCACGTACCTTAGCCGCCCCAGCAAGTACCGCCCAATGGGCAGCGATATCACCATGAAAGACGCATTTGCCAACATTATTCAAAGTATCGGCGAAAACCTGGAACGGCCGGGCCTGAAAGACACACCTGAACGGGCCGCCAAAGCCTTTGAGTTTCTGACTCACGGCTACCAGCAGAGCCTGGATGAGGTTGTTAATGGTGCCCTGTTCCCCTGTGAAAGCCGGGAAATGGTGATAGTTAAGGATATCGAGCTGTATTCCCTTTGCGAGCACCACCTGTTGCCCTTTATTGGCAAATGCCACGTGGCCTATATCCCCGATGGCAAAGTGTTGGGACTTTCCAAAGTAGCTCGCATCGTGGATATGTTTTCCCGGCGCCTGCAAATTCAGGAAAATCTGGCCACCCAAATTGCCAAAACCATTGAGCAAGTCACCGGGGCTCTTGGCGTTGGCGTCATTATTGAAGCACAGCATATGTGCATGATGATGCGCGGCGTGGAAAAGCAAAACTCACTGATGAAAACATCCGCGATGCGAGGCATCTTCCGGGAAAACCAGATGACTCGCTCTGAGTTCCTGTCGCTGCTGAAATAAGCCTTTATTGGGTGGGTCTGATCCGCAGAACTTTGCCTCTGGGGCTGTCGGTTAATAAGTACAGGTAACCATCCGGCCCCTCTTGCACTTCACGAATACGTTCACCGAGTTCCGTAAAAAGCACTTCTTGCGAGGCAACCTCTCTTTTGTTCATCTCTAACCTGCGTACCGAACGCTCTTTAAGGGCGGCAATAAACAGATTATTGCGCCACGAGGCGAATTTATCTCCCCGGTAAAGGGCCATGCCGGACGGTGCAATGGATGGCACCCAATACACCAAAGGCTGTTCCATACCGGGCAGTGAAGTGTAAGGCGAGATGGTCGAGCCGTTGTAATTTACCCCATGGGTAATAGCTGGCCAGCCATAATTATTGCCAGGCAAGATATGATTCAACTCATCGCCTCCCTTGGCGCCATGTTCGTGCATATACACGATATTCGTGTCAGCATCGTACACCAGTGCCTGAGGGTTGCGATGGCCATAACTCCATATCTCCGGAAGCGCTCCGGCTTTATTAACGAATGGGTTATCTTCAGGGACAGAACCGTCACTATTGATCCGGAAAGATTTGCCAAACATATTATCCAGGGTTTGTGCTTTTTCCTGATGGCGGCCACCGTCACCCGTAGCCCCCAGCAAGGTGCCATCCGGCAACCACAACATACGCCCACCGTAATGGGCCGATGATGAGCGCCAGGCTTCAGCGGTAAAAATCACTTCTACATCCACCAGGCTGTTTCCCTGTAATTTCCCTCTGGCGATACGCAGCGTATTGGCGTTTTTATCTCCGTGGGAATAGGCCATGTAAAGCATTTTACTGTCGGCAAAATCCGTTGCCGGCAGCAAACCCAACAGTCCACCCTGCCCCCTGGCGTATATCTTCGGCAAGCCAGTCACTGGCGTTGGTAACAGCTCGCCTTCTCTGATGATGCGCAAACGCCCGGCGCGTTCGCTGACCAATACGTCATTGTTGGGCAAAAACGCGATGGCCCAAGGATGCTCTAGCCCTTTAGCCACGGTATCAACGTGATATTTAGGGGCGTCTTGCTCAACAACGGCTTTATTTTCTCCCAGAGCAACAACTGAGGTGCACGCTAACAGCACACAAACGACACATCTATAAACAATCACCATAAGCTGAACCTCGTCAACGCTTCAGGAAAAAACCATAGCTGGCAGCGCCGATTAACCCCGCTACCGCCAGCCCAATAATGCCAAAGCCACGAAATCCTGCAACCACGGCGATACCAGCAAACATATTAACCAGCCCGTTTATGGCCACCAACAGGGTACCGTTAAGCACCATCAAAACAGCTATTCTCCCGGTTGCCGAGGTTATAGCCGGGATGATGCGCAACACACCCAGTGCGCTGGCCATCGCAGCCACTGCCAATCCCAGAAAAAATGGCGCTGTAGCCATAACGTCAAAGCCGGTGGTTTGTAAGCGCATCGATAACGGGATAGATACACCCATTTGCTCTAAATCCATTAAGGTCATATGGGTTGCAGCCGCACTTGCGCACAGTTGTGTTACCACAACCGCCACGCAGAAACGGAACAATGGTTTTGTCGCAACTGTTCGAATATTCACGGCCTAAACCTCGATGTCTATTTACAAATTCTTTATTACCATCCGTAATAAAAAGTTGGGTTTTAATTAAAAAATATACTTAACTTATTGAAAAATAAACTCTTTCCTATCTTGAGGCAAAGTAATCCTCTATAATTCGCCACCTTTTTAAGGCCATATTGCCTTTCCAGCAAATGCTCCACGAGGGATTACATTCTTAATTAAAGCGAGGATTGAATCATGAGCAGATGTATCGAAAGAGTTACCCTTACGTCATTTCTTATTGCACTTTTTCTTATTCCACTCTCATCTCAAGCAGACAATCACAAAGCACCCGCCCTGGCTGAATCCTGGGTTGTCACAGTTAAAGACGGCATGCATAAAGAGTTTGAAAAAGCGTTTACCGAGCATATGAAGTTCCGCCAGAAAGCCGGGGACCCAAGAGCTTGGCAAGTGTACAACCCACATACAGGAAAGCACATGGGCAGTTACATTATTCGCTATTGCTGCTTTAACTGGGCCGACCGGGATGACTATGTTGAATGGGGTGAAAAACAAAAAATCTCTGATCACTGGGACAACAATGTCGACCAATACGTCGCTGAATACGGCCACGAGTACTCCAGCATTGATCACGAAAACGGTAACTGGGTCGAGAGCAAAAACGGCTATAAATACATTGGCGTACGTTCGTTTAAATTAAAAGCAGACGCCAACGTGCGTGACTCAGTAAAAGCCATGAGCCAATTGGCGAAAGACATCAAATGGGATCGTTCCTGGGGCTGGGCTTACTCAGTAACCGGGCCAGACATGCTTATGTTGGTATTCCCCTTTGAAAACTTTGCAGCTATGCAGCCTCCCGAAGTCAGCTTTTTGAAAGCCGCCTCCAAGCATCTGGGTTCCGAAGAAAAAGCCAAGGAAATGTTTAAACAATTCGACAGCAACTTCAAAAGCACCTACTACACCATTTATAGCCATCGTCCCGAATTATCCATGAAAAGGGAAAAGTAGCTTTATCGGTATGCTCTCTTACAGGTTTTGCCCTGTAAGAGAGTTTTCAGGGCTCCACTCCTATCGCCGCACCACCGGGCCAACGGGGGTCGCAATAGCCAAACAATTTGCCGCCTTCAGACAAAATCGTGCTGGTACGGCCAGGTAACCAGCGGCCGGAATGCAGATGGTGGCCTTGGCGAACCAGCAGGCGTTGGGTATCCGGGCTAATGCCCTCTTCCAGACGCAAACGATCCGGCAACCACTGATGGTGAATCCTGGGAGCAATCGCCGCCTCGGCCACGTTCATGTCAAAATCAATGGTGTTAAGAATAGTCTGCAACACCACATTGATAATCACACTGCCTCCAGGGCTGCCAGTGGCCATCCAGGGCTTTCCGTCTTTGAATACCAATGTCGGCGTCATTGAAGACAGCGGGCGCTTACCCGCTTCAATGGCATTAGCTTCACCACCCACCAACCCATAAGCATTGGGCTGACCCGGCTTGGCGGAAAAATCATCCATTTCGTTATTCAGCAGAAAGCCCGCTCCTGCCACCGAAATCCCGCTGCCGTAGGAAAAGTTAAGAGTGTAGGTGTTGCTAACCACGTTGCCGTGTTGATCCCAAACGGTAAAGTGGGTGGTTTGCGGGCTCTCTTCTGGCAGCTCCAATGCTGGCGCCACATCCAACGATGGAGTAGCGCGTATCAAGCTAATATCCTTGCGCAGGCGCTCTGCATAGCTTTTCTCAAGCAACGCCTCAACCGGCACATCGTAAAAATCCGGATCACCCAGGTACTTGCTGCGATCTGCATAGGCCCGGCGCATCACTTCGGTCAATGTGTGAATGTAATACGCGCTGTTGTGGCCAAGCTCCTGTATATCAAAGCCTTCGAGCATGTTAAGCATTTGGATTAAGTGCACACCGCCAGAGGAAGGTGGTGGCATGGAAACGATGTCATACCCTCTGTACGTGCCCCGAACCGGCTGACGTTCAACCACTTTGTAGTTTTGCAGGTCATCACGGGTAATGAGGCCACCGCCCTGTTCCATTTGAGCGACAATGCGATCAGCAACTTCACCTTCATAAAAACCCTTGCGGCCTGTACTGGCGATTTTATTCAACGTCCAGGCCAGTTCTTTTTGAATCAGCTTGTCGCCAGCTTGATAGTTCTCACCATCGGTCTTGAAGAAATATTGTGTTGACGCTGGATCTTTTTTCAATCGTGCTCCGCGATTTTGCAGGGAAAAAGCCAATGGGTAGCCTACGGTAAAACCCTCATTGGCCAGTTTAATGGCGGGTTGTAGCACCTTCTTTAAGGGTAACGCCCCATACTTCTTCTGGGCATGAAGAAAACCAGCAACGGTTCCGGGCACCCCGGCAGACTGGAGGCTAAAACGAGCACGTTCGGCATCGACACCGCCGTCTTCAGACCAAAATAGCTCCCGGTGGGCGGCCGCTGGTGCCATTTCCCGGTAGTCCAAGGCAATAGTCCGGCCCTCTTTAGCCAAGTACAGCATCATAAAGCCGCCACCACCGATATTGCCGGCCTGGGGGAAGGTAACTGCCAACGCAAAACCGGTGGCTACAGCAGCGTCTACCGCATTACCGCCGCTGGCAAGAATATCTGCACCTACCTTGCTGGCTAGCGCATCTCGCGACACCACCATGCCACCATGGCTGATGACTGGGTGTACTCGAGCACCGTAATCCAAAATGGGTTTTTCGGTTTGCTGTTCCTCGCTATGGAGCGGTGCGATTGCCACCACCCAGCACAAACATACGGCGAACCATCGGTAATACATGAAAGGACCTCCCAAACTGTGGGAGCATCATAGCAATTGAGGTCAAAAATAACAGTAGCGACCGTTCGGCAGAAAATCAGCAGAGTACTGTGAGAGCAGCTAAGCTGCTATTTACCACTACAACAAATGGCCTACCCTGCCACAGCGATTGTGGCTCCAGTAAATACCCCACCTTTCAAGGTGGGGCTTTTTTTAGCCATAAAAACTATTTAGTGGCAATTAAACCAATAACCTCTTTGTAACTGATACGTATAAAAAAACCCTTGGTATTGCTACCAAGGGTTTTTCAGCAAAGTAAAAAATCTATTAATTGAATTCCTTACTAAAGGACACAAAAAAGTAACGGCCCCTATTGCTGTACAAGGCTCTAAAGTAGCCTGTTATTTCATCGGCCAGCGGTGGTTCTTCATCAAAGACGTTATTCACACCAACTTTGACTACAGATTGATCCAAGGCACCACCTTCAAAGCGATAGTTCACCGAGGTATTGACTTGCACGAAGTCACCTCCGTCAAAACCGCCTTCAGGCAAGCCACCTAGGCCACCATTGGTATCAAGTACGCGGCCCACATAACGGCCAAACACACTTGCTCCCCACTGATCTCCAACCCACTGTACGCTGGCTGAGCCACGGCTATAGGGATTATCTCTATTACGAATCAAAGAACCGCCACCGGAAGTAGGCAGACCAGCATCAAGCAGCGCTTGAGAAAGAGGGCCAGGCTGGAAACTTAAAGTCTTCAGCAAAGACCAATCAGTCTTCAGTCGAATCGTACCAATATCAGTATCAAAATCTTGCTGAACACTAAGGTCAACACCCCTTACAACGCGGGTATCAGTATTCTGAAATTGCGTAGATACTACAGATGCACGCCCATCCGAACCGCGAGTTACCGCTGGGTTCCCCGCTCTACCCTCTGAGCGTTCAAGAGCATCAAACAGCAGTTGATCAGCTAGCGAAGCACCAGTTCCTACAATACCAGTTTGCTCAATTCTCCAGAAATCCGTTGTAAAGGTCATACCGTCCCAAGGCTGAAGCACAAAACCGTAGGTAACAGATTCACCATCCTCAGGATCAAGGTTGAGGTTACCACCAGTAATTGTTTCCGGGTTAGTCAATACAGCTGCACACAGAGCAGGAGTAGCAAGAGCTGCATCCAGCGATGGTGCTGCACCTTCCGCAACACAGGCATGGAAGTCCACTACGTTTTGACTTACTCGAGAAACTTGTTCCCTTTGCAACTGCTCAATATTTGGTGCCCTAAAACCTTCTGTGTATGCACCACGGAACATCAGCCAATCATTCACACGCCAACTTAAACCAAGTTTTGGTACAAGGATTTCATCTTCAATATCAGAAAAACTCTCATAGCGCGCAGCCAGTTGAACATCAACGCTCTGAACGAGCGGGATAGCGTCATTCTCTGTAATTAGGGGTGCTTGCAATTCACCAAATACAGAGAACACTTGACGACTACCGTCAAAGTCAGAAGTTGGACTGGTGTTTACCACATCACTGGTAATACCCCCACTAGCAGTTGTAAAACCAATCGTACCATCAACACGATCATCACGGTTATCACTGACTTCCTCTCTGCGCCATTCGGCACCAAAAGCAGCACCTACCGGCTCACCACGAAGATTAAAGAACTCAGGGGTAGACAACTTGAAGTCCCACAAAGCCAAGCTAGAGCTGCTGTCGCGGGTAACATCAATTCGCAAGGCATCCGCTAAATTGCTATTGAGGGTGGTATCGCCCACATTGGGGTTGTTGATATCACCACCGTTGAAGGCATTGAACGCAGTAGCAGCATCAGCACTGTTCAGAGCATTCTGAAGAGCCGTTGAGCTGGTACGATTACCCTCGATATCAATAGTGTCAGCTTCGGAATAAAGCCCAGCAAACTCCCAATCCCAATTTTCAAATTGTCCTTTGAACCCCCCTAAAACCCGAAACACCTCCGAATTCACATCAATGGTTCGGTTACCAGCTTCAAAAGTTCGGAAGTTCGATGTTGTTAACCGCAATCCTTCAGCCGGTACATCCGCCCCCAAGCCAGCCAACCTACCAGCACCAGAGCCCAGAGGGTTAAAAGGATTGTCAGCGCCAATTGCTATAGGCGCAGAACTCAAAACACCAGATCCGCCTCTCGTCGCAAAAGAATTGGAATCGTAGTAGTTCAGTTCACCAAAAAACTCGGTTCCAGATTCCAGCTCATGAGACAGGGACACAAAAACGCTAATTCGGTCAGACTCGGGTACCAAATCAACATTGGGTGCATCATCATCACCCAAAACAGTCCTTGGCAAAGATCCAGCCCCTAAGCAGATGCCGTCACCTAAATCAGCAACATCCGCACCACTGGCAGCAATAACATCTGCGTTATTACAGGGGCGAACATGAAAGCGATCATCCGTAACACCACCAATAGTTACATCATCAGGCGTATCAAACTGTAACCAAGGACTATCAGAAGATAAATTATTAAAACTGCCTGCAAGCTCTGGTGGAACAAGGTTGCTACGATCTGATGAGCTGTAGTAGCTGCGTTCAGTAGCTCGCAGAGCACTGCGGTCAAAATAGCCACCAGCGATGGTGAGGTTGGTAGCACCATCATTAAATGAAGTGCCCCATTTGAAATCAAAAGAGGTTTCATCCAGGGAGGTACCCTGAGACTGACCGTAACGAACTCCGAGCTGCAGGCCTTCGTAGTCACCATCAATTACATGGTTCAGCACACCGGCAGTAGCATCCGCACCATAGGTTGCACCTGCGCCGTCACGCAACACTTCTATGCGTTCGATTGCAGAACCTGGAATAGCGTTAATATTGACAATCTGCACAGGCACACTACCAACACCAATATTTTCATTCTGGGTAGTTGGGTGAAGTACCATACGGCGACCATTGAGCAGAACCAGCGTATTACCTGAGCCTAAGCTACGCAAGTTAGCACTGGCAACATCACCACGGGCACTGTTTGGCCCCTGTGACTCACCGTTAAAGTTTTGACCACCAGCTTGTGGTAAAGCTGCGATTAATTCATCAGTAGTGACGCTACCAATGGAGTCAAGATCCGCTTTACCCAACGAAGTGACAGGTAGTGCCCCCGTAGTTTTAGCGCCCCGGATGTGTGAGCCAACTGCTACAATTTCTTCATCAACAACAGTGTCTTCTGAATTGGCTTCTTCAGCACTGGTTGAAACAACAAAAAAAGAGCTTATTGCTGTCAAAATACCTAAGGTTAACCTATTTTTTTTAGGCACTTTTTTTCTCCCCTCTACGTTTTGATTCTGAGTAGCCAGTGAAATAGTCACTGTGCCATTTGTAGAGAGGTTGCCCTGTAGCCCAGACCCTTTGAGCAAAGCGTCAAGCCCTTGACCTAAAGTAAATTGACCTCGGACTTTATTAGCTCGATGCTGACTGGCTTCTTCATAGGGAAAAAGCAAGACAATATCCGTTTGCTCGGCAAAAAGATTTAGTGCTTCTGCCGCATTAAGTTCAGGAATATCGATCTTATAAAGCTTTGTATCATCCACATTACTGGCCGCTTCTGCATAGGCACTAAGTAGCAGAAACATGACAGTCAATACTCTGACACTTTGACGCCAACTACTTTTTATAGTTAGTAACTTGCCACAACTGTTCAAAGATTTTATCCAAGACTGCATGGCAACCCCTCAGGGATATAACAAATCAATGTAGAGAAACCGTAAAAATTTTATTCGAATTACTTAAATTATTTTTTAATCGAGGAAAGCTGCACTCTATTTTCGCCAACCCTGTGTACATCTATGCCAAAACCCTGCTCCAGAATATCGAACATCTTTTCCATTTCATCAAATTTAAAACGGCCTCCTATGGGGATACCAGCTACTTTTTGGTCCGTAATTTCAATGGACATTGTGGTATAACGACTCACTTCTTGCATAGCGTCTTCAAGACTTTCACCTGAGAACGTCAGGTAACCATCGCGCCATGAATGTTTTCGAAATAATTCGCTAGACGGGATCGATTTTTTCTCAACCTTTGCAGTGTCGGTGTGTTTTTTTACTAACAACGCTATAGTTCCTGATTCTCCGGCATTGAGTATGCTCTCGGCAACGGGTTCTAACTGGGAAGAATCAACATCTATTGAGCGGTTTTTACCGTACGTATCTTTCTGACTGATTTGTTCATTTGATTGGGTTACCTGGCCCTCCGTTAAGGCTTGCTGCACAGGCGCAAAGGCTACACTCCCCTCAGCAACTAAGACACTCACATCACTTTCCTGAACATGAACAGAAAACGCTGTGCCAATAGCCTGTATACGTCCACTTCCAGCATATACCCGGAATGGCCTGTCAGCATTTTTGGCAACTTCAAAATAGGCCTCGCCACGAAGCAAGTACACACTTCTGTGTGTTTCTGCATAACTAACTTCTAGCTCACTGTTGGTATTCAGGAGTACTGTCGAGCCATCCAGCAATGAAAGCGTTTTCTGCTCGCCGATGCTGGTAGCATAGATTCCATTACCGTTGCCAAGCTCCTGCCTTGTAGAGAAATTCAAAAATGCCAGGACACAAACACACAAAATACAACTTGCCATAGCGGCCCATCGCCAAGGGGAACGCGTAATAGAGCCTTTTCTTTCTACAAACTCTGCTTTATCAGTAGAGACACCCTGATGTAAAGGCTGCATTAACTCAGTAAGCACATTGTCGCTCCATAACGCATACAGGCTTTCCAGCTCACTGCGATGCATGGGACTACGATGCAACCATTCACCGAGTTCCTTTAGCTCTGCCTTGGTCAAGGGCTTGTCGCCATCCATTCTTATCAGCCAGTCTGCCGCTTGCTCAGAAACAGCAGCATGCGCTTTTAACGAAGAAGACTTATTCATTACCTGCCTCCTTGGTCGAAGCCAATTCCGAGACAGGAATCTCTACTTTTTGATCAGTACTCATTTGTTTTGAATCTATATAATCTCTACAGCTTAAGACGCCGAACTTCAGATGCTTCTCTACAGAGCTCAGTGACATTTCTAGCCGTTTCGCAATCTCTTTATGAGGCAGGCCATGGACTTTCCGCATTAAATACACACGGCGACTTTTCTCCGGAAGGCTGGCAATGGCCTCACAGTAAATGCTGAGCGTTTCCACCGCTTCGAACTGGCTATCAGGGGTCTGCCCCTTATCCAATTCGACCAACTCTTCACAGTCTTCCAAATACTTGGTTATCTGTCGGCTCTTTTTGTTGAGCTCATTCAGCGCCAAATTTTTTGCAATGGTGAACAAAAAAGCCTTTGGCTGCTCAATGTCGCCGCGGTCTTTTTCGGCACAATACGCTTTCAAATAAGCCTCTTGAGCAACATCTTCAATGTCCTGCTCAGACGTTAAAAACCTGGCTAAGAATTTTTTCAAAAACAGGCTGTGCTCTATAAAAAAGCTGGAAATGTTCGATAAGTTTTTTTTGCCCAATGAACCAGGTCCCCTGTTTCTGGCATTACCCCGCGCTAAAGGCGCTATAACGACTCGAAAGGCGATACTGCTGCCCTAGACATAAAACAAGTCAGTCGATAAAAACCGTAAAAATAGACCCGAATCTAAGCGGCTACCAAAAATAACAAACCCCAGCAAAAGCCAGGGTTTGTCAGTCACTTAAACCGCCATAAGGCAGTTTTCAAGTAGCTCACGCATCAGGGCAGCAAGTGAGCCACTCCGTCACGCTCTTCTTTCAGCTCTTGTTCAGTGGCTGCCATTCTGGCGCGGGAGAAATCATTCACTTCCAGGCCCTGAACAATTTGCCAGTCGCCGTCTTTGCAGGTGCAGGGGTAAGAATAGATCAAGCCCTCTTCGATACCGTAGGAGCCATCGCTGTATATGCCCATGCTCACCCAGTCACCGTCTGCAGTACCCAGGGCCCAGCTGCGAATATGATCGATAGCTGCATTGGCGGCAGAAGCGGCGGAAGAAGCACCGCGGGCATTAATAATGGCTGCACCGCGCTGTTGCACAGTGGGGATAAAGTCATTTTCGTACCAGTCTTGCTCAACCTGCTCGATGGCCACCTTGTCATTGACGATAGCGGTATGCAGATCCGGGTATTGAGTAGCAGAGTGGTTGCCCCACACAGTCATCTTGGTGATGTCGCTGCTGTGTACATCCAGCTTGTTGGCCAGCTGGGACATGGCGCGGTTGTGATCCAGGCGCATCATCGCCGTAAAGTTGCGTGGATCCAGATCCGGCGCATTGCGCTGGGCGATCAGGGCGTTAGTGTTGGCGGGGTTACCGACAACCAAAACCTTCACATCGCGAGAAGCGTGATCGTTCAGGGCTTTACCCTGCACAGAGAAAATAGCCGCATTGGCTTCCAGCAGGTCTTTGCGCTCCATACCGGGGCCACGAGGGCGTGCACCTACCAGCAACGCGTAGTCGGCGTCTTTGAAGGCTACATTGGGGTCATCACTTTGCACCATGCCCTGCAACAGCGGAAAGGCACAGTCTTCAAGTTCCATGGCCACACCTTTGAGGGCGTCCAGAGCCGGGGTAATTTCCAGCATTTGCAAGATAACCGGTTGATCTTTGCCCAGCATATCGCCAGAGGCGATACGAAACAGCAAGGAGTAACTGATTTGACCGGCTGCGCCAGTCACGGCAACGCGTACAGGTGCTTTCACGAGGACTCTCCGAATAGTTATAAGGTTGAGTAATTAAAAAAACCGCCGAATTATACGGGATCGGCGGTTATATCTGAATGCCTTTAAAGGGGGTAGTCAGGCTAGCCTGGATAGCGGGCTTCGAGGGCAGCGTAGAGCTGGTCTTTGAAGTCAGTACTTGCGGTATCCAACGCTTGCACCGCTTCCACCAAATGCTCGTTGTCTTCGCGGCCATTCCACACCTTGATATAGCTGCCATCTTTGTAGCCATGGTCCTGGCGGAAGAAATTCAGTACATTTTTGCCCACATAGCGTACATAGAGTTCATCGAAGTCCATATCGATACCGGCCATCAAGCGAGCAAACCCTGGAATGTCAAAGCCTTTGGTCTCCAGAGTTGTTTGAGTAAAAGACTCCAAGTCATTGCGAAAATCATCGCCCTGCCCGCGCAACTCCGCTTGTACACGCTTGGCAATCTCTTCACCAGAATTTCCTTGCAGCAACAGAATGCTGAGGCCGAAATGCCAAATGTCCACCAGCTCAAGCTTTACCTGATCGGTATCCGGCTGCTGGTGCTTCCACCATTTCCAACCGTAGTGGTCCATCAGTTCACCACACTCAATCCAGATGGCTCGATACCATTCAAAGCCGCGCTCACGCCAATCGCTGTGAACTTTGCTGTTCATACCGTCTTGCAGTTCCAGCATGGTCAAAATCTGTTGTTGCATAAGTTACGCCTGAGAAGTCAAAAATAAACGGCGAAAGTTCTCGCCGGTGTGTTCGATCACCTGCTGCTCACTGACGTCTTTTAGCTCAGCGATACAACGAGCCACTTCCACTACATATTGCGGCTCATTCTGTTTGCCCCGATAAGGTACGGGAGCCAGCCACGGGGAGTCAGTTTCAACCAGAATGCGCTCTAGCGGCATTTGCTTCACCACTTCGCGAAGCGCATCGGCGCTGCGAAAGGTGATAATGCCAGAAAACGAAATAAAGTAACCCAGCTCGATGGCTTCACGGGCCATCTCCATGGTTTCGGTAAAACAGTGCAGTACCCCGGCGCTGTGGCGGCAGCCGTAGCGGTCGATGGCATCCAGTGTTTCCTGACGGGCTTCACGGGTATGCACAATCACCGGTTTTGCCAATTGTTTGCCCACCTGCAAATGGCGCTTAAAGCTCTCCCGCTGCCAATCGGCGGTATCCTCACTGTAGTGATAGTCGAGGCCGGTTTCTCCCAGGGCCACGACTTTGGGGTGTTGAGCCAGCTCAGTAAGCCGTGCCACATCCGGCAATGGGGGCAGCTGTTTTTGCAGTGGGTGAACACCCGCAGATACCCACATATCATCGTGCGCTTGAGCAAGCTGCTGAATATTGGCTGAGGAATCCAAATCTACTGCAACACTCAGAAACCCTTGCACACCGCGGTCGCGAGCGGTGTCCAAGAGCTCACTGAGACCACTGGAATAATGATCACAGTTGAGGTGGTCGAGATGACAGTGGGAGTCAACAAGCATGAAGGAGAGTAAAGCCGCGCAGTTGGTTGCTAGAAAAGCCGCTGGTTACATGGTGTACGTGTGTTCAGCACTCTGCAGCAGCCCCGCCAGATAGGCTTCTATTTTGCCAAGCAGCTCAATATTGGCCTCATCCAGCTGAATACCGATGCCCTGCTTGCGCTGACCACCCAGACCTTTTGGCGACATCCACACCACCTTGCCGGTAATGGGGATTTTCTCTGGTTCATCCATCAACTGCAGCAACACAAACACTTCGTCACCCAGCAAATATTCTTGCTTGCTGGGCACGAACAATCCCCCATTAGTAATAAAAGGCATATAGGAGGCGTACAGCTCCTCCTGGGAAGACAGTTTTAAATTGAGAATGCCGTTGCGTACACCGCCGCCTAGCGCGTCCATAGACTTTGTAATGCCTTGTTATTGTTGCAGTTGTGATAGTACGTCATGGTGTGGCCAGTAGCAATCATCCTTGACGGGAAACACTGCCCAGGCTCTGCCAATCCAACAGCAGTGATTCCCACAAAAGCTGCATGTTGGGGTTGCTGGCACTGTCTACTTCTCGCCTGGCGTTGTTAATGCGATCCAACAGGTGAAACCACTTGCGGGTAGACGGCTCTCCAGGGTATTCACGTATCGCTCCCTCTACTCGCGCTAACAGCCATTTCAGTAACCGCTGTGGCTTTTGACGATGACAGCGCTCAGCAGCCAGAACCGCCGAGAGCCTGTGTTCAGCCAAGTCATCCAGCAACTGGTAAAACTCGCCCCGCTGCTCCAGCAGGTCACTTTCCACCAACCTGAGCGCATGCAGTGGCCGGCCCCCGGCTTCCTGCAATAACCATGACGGGTCTTGATCACCACTGGCCACCTTGCCCAGCCAGTCGCGACTGCTGGATACATCCGGAATCGGGAAATTCACCATTCGGCAGCGGCTGCGAACGGTAGCGGGCACCCGTGATAGCTGGTGGCAAACCAGAATCAGCAGAGTGTTTTCCCCAGGTTCTTCCAGGCTTTTCAGCAACGCATTGGCGGCGTTGACGTTCATGGCTTCAGCAGGCTCGATTAGGGCCACCTTCCAACCGCCCTGCTGGGCGGTTTTCGACATAAACTGGCAAAGCGCTCTTATCTGGTCGATTTTGATCGCCTTGCCAGGCTCTTCCGGAGACACAATTTTCAAGTCGGGAAAGCTGTCTGCGGCCACCAGCTTACAGGCCTTGCAAGTGCCGCAGGCGTAATCCCCCAGGGGCTCGGTGCAAATGACTCGCTGTGCCAGAGCCCGGGCAAACTGAATTTTGCCCACTTCCGACGGGCCCGCCACCATCAATGCGTGAGGTAGCCGATCGCGCCGGTGTTGGCCCACCATGTCGTCCCAAACCCCACCCTGCCAAGGGTAAGGCATGGCCAGTGTTTGTGGTTGCTCAGCCATGGCTGTGACTCGCTAAGAATTGATTCAACACCGCTCCGATTCGATCTTGCACTTGTGGCAACGATTCAGAAGCATCAATCACTTTACAGCGCTGCGGCTGCTGCTCAGCCCGCTGCAGGTACATGGCTCGAACATTGGCAAAAAATTGCTGCTTTTCCTGCTCGAAACGGTCCGGCGCACTGCGGTTATGAGCACGACGCAAGCCCTCCTCCACCGACAAATCCAGAATCAACGTCAAATCCGGGTGTAACTGCCCCTGCACCAGGGTTTCCAATTGGGCAATCTTTTCCAGTGGTTGACCTCGGCCCCCGCCTTGATAAGCGTAAGTGGCGTCGGTAAAGCGATCGCACAACACCCATTGACCAGCAGCCAGAGCGGGCTTGATCACCCGGGCGATATGCTGCGCCCGGGCAGCAAACATGAGCAGCAATTCTGCGGTTTCATCCACGGACTCTTGCCGGGGAGATAGC
This sequence comes from bacterium SCSIO 12696, assembly GCA_024397955.1. Taxonomy (NCBI): domain Bacteria; species bacterium SCSIO 12696. The sequence continues at coordinate 463,005 of CP073744.1, read as the reverse complement.
AACAAGCTGCGCACGTCTTCTGCCAGCGGTGTACCGCCCGGTTCACGGGTAGTAATAAATGGCAGATTATTGCTCTGCAACCACTGTTGGATAAAAGCCATATTGGTGGTTTTGCCCACCCCCTCTGTGCCTTCAACCGTTATAAATCGGCCTATTTTCAATGGATTACCTTAATTATTTAAAGTCATTTATTCACTGGTGGTGCCGAGCGGTAATCGCTGCGACGCTGGCGGCGCTGGTACTGGTCAACCGCGCGCTGATGTTCTTTTAAGGTGGCGGAAAAATAATGGCTGCCATCCCCCTTGGCTACAAAGTACAAAGCATTACCATCCGCCGGATGCAACGCCGCGTAGATAGCTTCCGCCCCCGGATTGGCGATAGGGGTTGGCGGCAACCCTTTAATCACGTAGGTATTGTAAGCGGTGCGCTGACGTAAATGGGTGCGAGTCAGGTTGCCTTTGTAACTGTCCCCCAGGCCATAAATAACCGTTGGATCGGTTTGCAGGCGCATTCCTCGCTGCAAGCGGCGCACAAATACACCGGCTATTGCCGGGCGTTCGTGAGCCACCCCTGTTTCTTTCTCAATAATCGATGCCATCACCAGCGCTTCATAGGGGTTTTGATAAGGCAAATCCGGCGCGCGGTTCTGCCACAATTCCGTTAGCGTTTGCTGCATGGTGCGATGGGCACGCTGAACAATGTCGGCCGCGTTATCACCGCGGTGATAACGATAACTGTCTGGAAACAGCCACCCCTCCGGATTTGCCTCTTTAACCGCTGCCAATAATTCCTGGTCAGAATCGCTGGCCTGCAAGTGAGGTTGGTCGCGCAGTTTGGCCAGCCACTGCTTAACCGTTAACCCTTCCGGCAGAGTCACCTGATGGTACACCACATCTCCGCTGTTGAGTTTATCCAACAGCGAGATTGGAGTAACACCGGGCTGCAAACGATAGTCACCGGCCTGAATATCACCCAAATCGTTAAAGCGAGCGTAGAGCAAAAGGCTTTGTTGCTGGATGTGGCTACTGAACAGATCGTGCTGGTCGTGTAATTGGCCCAGCAGTCGAGTCAGATTACTGCCCGACTCAACGCTAAACTCCAAAGGCTCTTCAAGCGACAGCGGCTGTTTAACAAGGTGTGTCAGCCAGACGTAACCGCCGATAGCCAGCAGAACAGTGGCTATCAGTGCACCAACCAATAAACGCCTTAACAGCGATAACACGGGTAACGCTCCTGTAAGGCCACCTGTAAATGCCCAGCCTGCTTAACGCTGGCAAAATCGGCCAAATCGTCGACACTGCCCACTGGGCAAATACCGTAAAGACTGTTGCACAAAAACAGTTCCTCCGCTTCAGCCAGCTCATCCACACCCATATCACGCTGTTCAACGGGCAAAGAAAGCCCTGGAAGCAGCTCTTTTAACAGCAATTCACGCATCACACCTGCTACCCCGCAGCGCTCAAGGGTTGGTGTCACCCAAACGCCATTGTGCAGAGCAAACAAATTGCTGGCGGTGGCTTCTATCACTCGGCCCTCGACGTCCAGAAGCAGCCCTTCGTGAATATCAGCGTCCTGCCATTCCCGTCGAGCCAACACCTGATCCAGGCGGTTGAGGTGTTTGAGCCCTGCCAGTGGCGGGTGCAACGGCAATCGGTGCTGGCACACACGCAGCCGCAGTGGGGCCGTTTGTGTCAACATCGGCGGCAATGGATACCACAGCAACAGCGTGTTGGGCTGTACACAATCAGGCGTCTGATAACCACGGCCACCAACTCCGGCGGTAACCATGATTTTAACGACCCCTTTTTCACCCCGGCCAGCGAGAAAGTCCATAAAATGCTGTTTGAGTGCAACGAGATCGAGGGGAATAGATAGCACCTGCAGGCCCTTTTCAAGGCGCTGAAGGTGGTAGTCAAGCAATGGCGCAACGCCATTGGCGATGCGAACGGTTTCAAACAAACCGTGGCCGTAAGCCAAGCCACGATCCAGCGCATCGATACCCGTTGCGGGCTCGCCATTAAGCCAGCATTGTGTTCGATCAGCAGCTGCCATCACCGCTCTCTTGGCTGTTAAAAAAGACCTTCAAATGTTTGGCAATGGCAGACTGCGCGCCTTCCATATGCAGGTGGTGGCCACCTTCCAAAACCCACTTCTGGCAGGTTTTGATTTGTTGCCAAAAGCTGGCAAACAGCCGCTCTTTGATGTCCATCTGCTCACTGCCTAAAAACAATATCACGGGAGCGCTAACTTGCTCGATAAAAGCACGCAGTTGGGCTTCGCTGTATTTGCTGTCTGAAGCCGCCTGCAAGCGCGGGTCTGCCAGCCAATAAAAGCCATCCTGATCTTGGCTAAGACCACGCTCTGCGAACAATGCAGCGGACTCCCGGTTCAATGGGAAGGTGCCCTTCATGCGTACTTTCAGAGCATCCTCCTCAGTGCGGTGACGACGGCGATGGTAACTGCGGTATTTGTGCCGATCAGCGATTGCCTGAGCCAGTTGCCTGGGGGCATCCGCCTCGGGAATCGGTAATGGCACCAGGCCATCAATAAGCACCAGTTTGTCCACCACTTGTGGCGCCACCGCAGACAGCAGCACTGCGATCATCGCGCCTCTGGAATGGCCCATCAGGTTGACCTTCTGCCAGCCCATCTGCTCAATCACATCCAGCACTTCCCAGACGTCCTGCCACAGGTTGTAACCGGAATCTTCGGAACGACCTTCACTCTGACCATGGCCGGCGAGATCGAGAGACAGGATGGAGTAATCTGGCAGCTGTTGAGCCAATGGCTGGAACGAGTTGGCGTTGTCGAGCCAACCATGGAGGGCCAGAATTGGGCTTTGTTTGGGTTGCTCCGCTTGCCAGTAGCAAGCGGCCATGGAGCGCCCTGCTACCGTAAACGGTTTTTCCACTACCGGGCGAGTCAAGGCTGCTTCAACCATTGCAAGGTCGCACCACCACAGGCAAAGCCAGTGACATCCAGGCAAGCCAGGCAACTGGTGCCCATCTGGTAACCGAGATCAGAGCGATCCGTCAGATAATCCAATAATTTACCCACCAACGGCTGGTGGGTAACCAGCAAGACACTGTTGTGCTCGCTGCCACCGATAACAGCGCGCAATGCGTTGATATCTGCACCTGGCAACAACTGCTCCACAACCTGCGGTTGCAATCCCAATTGGGCCGCATCAACAGCAGCTTCTGCGGTCTGCCGAGCCCGTAATTTAGGGCTGCTGTACACGCTCTCTACAGCGTTGAGGCCATTGGCAGCCTCGGCGACAATTCGGCGGGTTTGCTCCAACCCCAGAGGCGTCAGTGGCCGTTCACCACCCTCTCCGTAACTGGCCGCATCGCCATGGCGCAACAGGAACAGCTTCATCCGCGCTTTTCGGGGTCATCCTGGCCATCACTGTTTAGCGGGGCACTGTTTAGCGAGGAAGTGTCTTCAGCGGGCGATTCCAGGGGCTCTGGCTGGTCGTCCAACTCCACCTCAGCTTCACCGCCCTGGTAGGTTGGCTCTACCGGCGCAGTCGCTTGTGGTTCTGGTTGAGGTTCTGGTTGAGGTTCTTGCTGCTGCTCTTTTTGCTGTTCCTCTTCGGGTTCCTTTTCAGAAACCACTTCCGGTTGTGGGGCGCGATAGGGTTCACCGGGTTCAACCTCTGGCCATTCATTGAATGGAAAGGGCTTCTCTTCGCTGTTAAAGGTTAAAAACAGCAGACATTGGTACACCCATTTGCTGACGCCCTGACCAAAGTTGCGCAAGTTGTCGTTATCCTGGCCGGTAAATAGCACCACCAAAAACTGAAATACTACCGCCACCCAAACCAGGATTCGGGCAATGAACAGGCATACCAAGGCAAATGCCATAAACAACAAACGCAGCCACACATTAACGTTCAAAAAATGGGGTTGTCCTTGCTTCTCACTCATAACTTTTCCCACTAAAATAGTTCTTGTTAATTTACTTTAAATTCAAGCTTTAAGTGCCGAAAATTCAACATCATTCGACTGTTCGGCCAACATCATATTGCCCATCAACTGCTCGATGGATGAGCCGTTAAACATGCACTCATACATGGCGTTAGCCAAGGGCATGTAGATATCCAGCTCATCGGATTTTTCCTTCACCAGGCGGGTGGTATTCACCCCTTCTGCCACCTGGCCCACCTGTTCAATGGCCTGCTCGAGGGTTTTACCCTTGCCAATGGCATAGCCTACTTGGTAGTTGCGACTGAGGGGTGAGGTGCAGGTAACAAACAAATCTCCGACGCCACTGAGGCCGAGAAAAGTCATCGGGTTTGCACCCAACTGCATGGCAAACCGACTCATTTCAGCCAGGCTGCGGGTAATCAGCACACTGGTGGTGTTTTGACCCACTTCCAACGCCGCCGCCAGCCCAGCTGCCAGGGCGTAGATATTCTTGAGCGCGCCGGCCAATTCAACACCGTAGCGGTCGGCATTGGCGTACACACGAAAATAACGGGAGCCCAACAGTTGCTGTACGGTTTCGCAGAGCTCATTGTCGTCACTGGCAACCACCGTGGCGGTAATTTGCTTGGCGACAATTTCTTTGGCCAGGTTGGGCCCACTGATTACACCAATTCGCTGGGTGGGCAGTTCCTCTTCCAGAATCTGGCTCATCAGCTCAAAGCTGTTGGGTTCAATGCCCTTGGTGGTGCTTACCGCCATGGTGCGAGAATCCATATAAGCAGCGGCCACGGCCGCTACGGAACGAAACGCCTTACTGGGGATGGAGAAAAACACCACATCACTGCCACTGAGCGCCTGTTCAAGATCTGCAGTAACCTCAAGGCGGCTGTCCAGCTTGTAGCCTGGCAGATAACGGCTGTTTTCTCCGCTGTCCATGCAATTTTTTGCATTGGCCTCGTCGCGCATCCACTGGGTCACTGGAAAACCGTTGCAGGCAATCATATTGGCAATGGCAGTGCCAAAACTGCCTCCGCCAAGTACCGTAATTTTATGGTTGTTATCGGTCATAAAGTAAGCGTCTGGTGCTGTTGTGAAGGTCGATTATAGGGGGTAATGGGGTGCATAGCCATGACTCAAAAGAGACCGAAAAATGACATCCCAGACACAAATAAAGGCGAATGGCTGAACGCCCATTCGCCTTTTTGCGGCCTTGCAATATGCTTATTTGAACAGCAGCTTGTTCAAGCGCTGAACAAACGCGGACGGATCATCCAACTGTTCTCCAGCAGCCAGTTGTGCCTGTTCAAACATCAACAGCGCCAGATCACCGGCGCGATCCTCATCGGGCTCCACGTCCAGTTGTTTGAGCAGGTCGTGCTCCGCGTTGACTTCCAGAATCGGTTTGCTTTCCGGCACCGCCTGGCCAGCAGCTTCAAGAATACGGCGCATCTGCATGCCCACATCCTGATCCCCCACCACCAGGCAGGCCGGTGAATCGGTGAGTCGGGTACTGGTGCGCACGTCTTCCACGGTATCGCCCAACAGCTCTTTGACACGCTCCACCAGAGCAGTCTGCTCCTCAGAGGGCTTGTCATCTTCCGGTTTGTCCTCCTCACCAGTAATCTTACCCAGATCCAGCTCGCCGCGAGCCACATCCTGGAAAGACTTGCCATCGAATTCAGTGAGGTAGCTCATCAACCACTCGTCGATGCGGTCGGTGAGCAGCAGCACCTCAATGCCGTGCTTGCGGAACACTTCAAGGTAAGGGCTGTTCTGGGCGGCGCTGTAGCTGTCGGCAGTGAGGAAGTAAATCTTCTCCTGGCCTTCTTTCATGCGTTCCAGGTAATCCGCCAGTGCCACGGTTTGGTCACTGTTGCCGGTGTGGGTGGAGGCAAAGCGCAACAGGCTGGCAATTTTCTCTTTGTTGCCGTGGTCTTCCGCCGGGCCTTCCTTCAATACCGGGCCAAAGGTATTCCAGAACGTCTGGTAATCATCCCCTTCTTTGTTAGCCAATTTGCCGAGCATATCCAGTACCCGCTTGCTGAGGGCAGAACGAATACTGTCTACCGCTGGCGTCTGCTGCAAGATTTCGCGAGACACATTGAGCGGCAAGTCTGCAGAATCCACTACGCCTTTGACAAAACGCAGGTACAGGGGCAAAAACTGCTCGGCGTCGTCCATGATAAAGGTGCGCTGAATATACAGCTTAAGGCCTTTGGGCGCTTCCCGGTTGTAGAGGTCAAAGGGCGCGTGAGCAGGCACGTACAGCAGGCTGGTGTAATCCAGCTTGCCCTCTACCCGGTTATGGCTCCATACCAGCGGGTCTTGAAAGTCGTGGCCAATGTGCTTGTAGAACTCTTTGTAGTCCTCGTCCTTGAGCTCACTGCGGGAACGGGTCCACATGGCTTTGGCGCTGTTGACCACCTCAAACTCAGGGGCCTTTTCTTCCTTTTCTTGTTCTTCCTCTTCACCGGTAGGGTATTCCGGCTTGGCCATCTCCACCGCCACGGCGATATGGTCTGAGTATTTTTTGACGATATTGCGCAAACGGAACTCGTTGGCAAATTCGCTTTCATCACTTTTCAGGTGCAGAGTAATCGCCGTGCCTCGCTCAGCACGATCAATGGCTTCCACCTGAAACTCCGCTTCGCCTTCACAGCTCCAGCGCACTCCGGAATCAGCGCTATCACCGGCACGGCGGGACTCCACCACCACTTTGTCGGCAACGATAAAGGCGGAGTAAAAGCCCACGCCAAACTGGCCAATCAATTGGGAGTCAGATTTTTGATCGCCACTCAGCGAAGATAAAAACTGCGCGGTACCGGACTTGGCAATGGTACCCAGGTTGTCGATGATCTCTTCTTTCGACATACCAATGCCGTTATCGCTGATGGTAATGGTGTTGGCCTCACTGTCGGCGCTGATGCGAACTCTCAGTTCGCTATCGTTCTCAAACAGATCGGCATTTTCCAAAGCTTCAAAACGCAGCTTGTCGGCGGCATCTGAGGCATTGGAAATCAGCTCGCGAAGAAAGATTTCCTTGTTGCTGTACAAGGAGTGGATCATCAAATGGAGAAGCTGCTTGGCTTCTGTTTGGAAACCGTGGGTTTCCGTCTGGGTGGCGGTATCGCTCATAGTGTTATTGCTCCGTGGAAAAAACAGGATGACAGGTAAATAAGGTCGAGTTTCCGACTTTCAAGGGCTACACTTTTATCGATTGCCTGTGATTTATAAGGAGATAACCATGAAAGCCACTGTTTCCCTGATTGCCACCCTGCTGTTTGCAACCCCCGCCTTTGCCGACAAGATCAGCGAGCAGATTAACCTGGGCCTCGAGGCCTACAACGACCAGGATTACCAAGCCGCCATTGATGAGCTGCAGTACGCCATTTCCCAGATCCAAAGCAAACTGGATAAAGACAATGCCCAGCTGCTGCCCAAGCCTCTGGAGGGTTGGTCTGCTGAGGATGTGGAACACAATAGCGCCGCCATGGCGATGCTCGGCGGTGGCACTCATATGTCCAAGCGCTACCGCAAGGGCCGCGAGACGGTGGAGATCAGCATCAGTGCCAATTCCCCTATGGTCAGTGGCCTGGGCGCCATGATTAACAACCCCATGTTGCTGCGCAACGACGCTAACGCCGAGCCCTATCGCTACCAGCGCAATAAGGGCATCAAGCGCAAAGAGCGAAATTCTGTAGAGATCACCCTGATGCTGGCAGGCCAGATTCTGCTGCAACTGAAAGGCCAGAACCTGAGTGATGAAGATGCTTTGGAAGCCTTTCTGGAAGCAATGGATTTAAAGGCCATCAAGCTGGCGTTGTTGCAGTAAAGCCATCACCGATTCGTCGTCTTTCAGATAGAGTGTATTACGCCGCTGTGCGGCTAATTCACCCTACAAGCACTTTTCTCAGGCAGCATGAATGCTCATTGAATACACCACTGGCTCAGGAAAAATGCCTGATATAGACTTGGCGTTTTGATTAACGGCTGGAGCGAGAACATGCATTCAAATCCATTCCCCAACAAACTACCTCTCAAGCTCCTGCTCAGTGTGCTGCTGACGCTCAACCTTTCCCCCGCTAGCGCGGAAGTGCCAACGGCAAAAAAACAGAGCAGCACCAGCCAATTCCTGATTCGCTATGACACCATCAACCACCCGGTTACCTCTACCGAAGGCATGGTGGTCAGCCAGAATAGCCTGGCATCTCAGGTGGGCGCAGAAATCCTTGAACAGGGCGGCAACGCGGTGGACGCTGCGGTAGCCACCGGCTTTGCCCTTGCGGTTACCCTGCCCCGTGCTGGCAACATCGGTGGCAGTGGTTTTATGTTGGTTCATCTTGCCGAAGAAAACAAAACCGTTGCCATTGAATACTATGGGCAAGCACCACAGAACATCACCCCGGAATTGCTTGCCACGGCAGATGGTGAATGGGACCGAGACAAGCGCTACAGCCACCTCGGTGTTGGCATACCCGGAACGGTTGCCGGCCTTTATCACGCCCACCAAAAGTACGGCAAACTCCCCTGGAAAACCTTGGTAAAACCGGCAATCGAACTGGCTCAACGAGGCATTACCGTCACGCCGGACTTGTCTTATGCCTTGAGCACGATGCAAGGCAAACTGATAAACAACAAAGCACTTGCAGAAACTCTTTATAAGAAAGATCAATCCAGCTATCAACCTGGAGAGCGCTTAAAACAAACAGACCTAGCATGGTCACTCAAGCAAATTGCCAAAGGCGGTGCCGATGCATTTTACAAAGGTGCCATTGCCGACAAAATTGTTGCCGATATGAAGGCCAACGGCGGTGTTATCACTCACGATGACTTGGCCAATTACCGTGTCAACGAGCGCCAGCCAATTTGGGGGGATTACCGTGGTTATCAGATGGCTTATATGCCACCACCATCCAATGGCATTGGTTTTAAGCAATTGATGAATATTCTGGAAAATTTTCCTATTGCTGAATATGGCTCCAACAGCTCCGACAATATACACCTATTGTCAGAAGCCCAGAAACTGGTCACCGTGGATCGCACTCGCTTTATGGGTGGTTATCCCCAACACAAAGTCCCCGAAAAGGGTTTGGGTAGTAAAGCCTACGCGAAACAATTGGCTGAACTCATCGATATGCAGCAAGCTCGCCCAATAACTGATATTTTGCCTGGTGACCCACTGCAGTACGAAAGCCGAGACACCACCCATTATTCCGTGGTGGACAAAGACGGCAATGCAGTTAGCAATACATACACCATCAGCTCATCGTTTGGTGCCTACGTGATGGCCGAGGGCACCGGTATTATTCTCAACGACCACTTGGGCAACTTCGGCCTGTCTGTGGACGAGAGCAAAGTTCGCAACAGCAAAGCCAGCTTGGCCAATGTGCTGCGCCCTGGCAAACGTGTAGTTTCCGGCATTTCTCCGGTCATTGTTCTGAAAGATGGCAAGCCGGTAATTATTAGCGGCTCGCCCGGTGGTGCACGCATTATGCCTGTGGTTGCACAGGTGCTAATGAACGTCATCGATCATGGTATGAACATCGCTGACGCCACTCAGACACCTCGCAGCTATCAAGGAATTTCAAATCAGTTGGAATTGGAAAGCGGCCACCCCAAAGACGTGGTCAGGGCGCTGGAACAACGGGGCCACAGTATTAAACATGGGGCCACCATGGGTAGCACCCAATCGATCCTGATTGAAGGCAGCGAGTTGAATGGAGCAGCAGACACTCGCAGGCCAGACGCAAAAGCGGTTGGCGTAAAGTAAAGAGCAAAACCGACTCACAGGAAAAGGAAAAAACTACGGCGATCTAAAAAGATCGCCGTAGTTGTTCAGAACAAACAGGTAGATTTTCTATTACTGTGCCAGCAATAAAATTTTACTGCACAATAATTTGTGCCGTTTCACCTGCACCACCAAGGCTTAATCGGTCACTATTCGTCACTTCACTGCTGGGCAGTTCAGCACAAGCAACAGGCTGTTCCCAAGCGACCCATGAAAGATCATCCAACTGAACCGGTGCGGCTAGCGTGCCTTTGCTTTGCAAGCGAATTCGATACCCTTTATTTTGCTGCTGATCCACAACTGGGAAATCAAAACGAAAATTTTGCCAGCCATCACCTGAGCTGTTAATTTCACCAAAACACTGGTGGGGCGCTGCGTCCAACGACGCACTGAACGGCTTAGCTCTTGGAGCAAACTCCAGACACACCTCAAGAGCTTGTGGCTTCGCCGAACGAATGACACCTGTTAAAGAGTGTGTGGCACCGTCTTGGGCTTCTACCAAGCGATGAAAACCTCGGGTTACCGCGTAGCTGCCATCAGAACTTGGGTTTAGCACCATGGCAAATTCACCACTGTGAGCATCGCCATTCTCGACACCACTACCCTCACTAAAATTCCAAGTACCTGGGTCTGACGGCAGAATAGGGGCCGACTCAAAATCTCCGGTCACCAGCAGATCACGGCCAAGCTGGCAGCTTGCTCCTTCCGCGGTGTCTACTTGCAGCAAACGGTTCTGCCAGTTAGGCAATATTTCACCCGACCAGGCGCCACCGGTTAACGGTAAAGTAGTTGTGCTTTTCACACTTGATGGTTTTTGTTCATCAGCAACCACAATAGCGTGGCCACCGCTGCTGGCCAACGTCAGGCCGTGCAAGCTGGATTGGTGATTGATACGACGCAATATGTGCTGCCGGACTGCACCAACCGCTGGCGTGGGTTGGTAGTGCTTGACGTAGAGGGGAACGGCTTCTGCGCGCACAAACTCTTCCCCATCCATCCATACATACAGCATGGCGGAACGGTGAGTTTCCTGAAAGTATTGATCGAACAGAAAGTTACCCAGTGAGTGAGCCACTAACTTGCCTTTGTACAATTCAAAGCCCTGAACCACATGAGGATGGTGGACAATGGCAAGCGCAGCACCGGAATCAATGGCCAGATGCATGCGACTACGGGTCTCTTCTGTAGGGCCGTAGCTGTACTCGTTACTGCCGTGGTATTGAACAATCACCGGCTGATCAGTACTGGCTTCGCGGGCAACCGATTGCTTAATGTTCTGTTCGCTGCCCCAAGCGGCTCCTCCCTTATTGGCTTCAGCCACTTGATTAGGCGTAAAATTGCCCTTCCAGCCCACGTAACCAAGCATTTTATAACCATGGCCATTGTGGCTAACTTCATAAGCCGCCAACGCTTCCTTTTCGTTGAGGCCACCACCGGAATAAGGAATCTGGTACTGATCCAGATACTTGCGGGTGAGTACTACACCTTCATCACCAAAGTCAAAAACATGATTATTGCCAAGTGTTACAAAATCCACACCAGCATTTTTCAGTGCATCCACTAATGCTGGACGAGCAAAAAAGATAACGCTTTTGGGTGTTTCAACTTCTGGCTTTTCTTCAGCAACCACTATTTCCAGATTAACGGAAGCCACATCGGCATCAACAAGGTAAGGCTCTATTTGCGCCAGTAACTGCCGCGTATCGCCTTGCTCCGCCTCCATACTGATGAGCGCCTGGTCCCCGGTTAAAGGGTTGAAGTAACGGCGACCCGCCATAACATCACCGCCAAAAGCAAACATCGTTCGCCCCGGTTTACGGGCAACCAGGGTAATATCTGAAATAGCCCCTTTTGCTGCTTTTAGTTCATGGGCGGAAAAAGTGTGAATAATTGGGTAATAATCCGGTGCTTCCAAGCGAAGTTGGTAAACACGTTCATCAGACAAAGAGAAACGATATTTGCCGTCAGTGGTATCGCCCCCATCTTTTCCATTGATGGAAAGCTGAACCCCATCAATAGGCTGCCCACCTTCATCAAGCACACGCCCGGAAACCAGTAACGCTGAAGCGGAAGCATTGGATGAAGCCTGGCTATCATCGCCTTTGCCGCCTTTATTCATGGCAACAGCGATAGCCACAAAGCCGATTAAAGCCAAAATTGCCAGCATGGAGCCAGCTACTTTGCCACTGCAGCGAGCCTGATTAACAGCAGAGACCTCAATCATTGAGGCGCAACGCTTTGCCCGCCAAGGCACCATTGTAGTTGCCATCTTCTATCACCACCTTTCCGTTAACCAGAACGTAATCCACTCCCGTGGTCAACTTATTCCAATTTTTAAAGTCGGCCACTTGCTCATAGCGGTCAGTATCAATCACCACAATATCGGCATAAAAACCGGGCTGAAGGTAACCCCTGTTGTTAATACCAAAGGTATCTGCTACCAAACCTGAGCTGCGATAAATAAAATCCTGTTCACTGATGACGCCTTTTTTGGCCACGTATTCACGGTACTTGCGTGGGTAACTGGCGTACTTTCTTGGGTGGCCATTGGTGCCATCGGAGCTGGTCATCACCCAGGGCTTTTTCATAAAGTTGGCGATATCCTCTTCGTTCATATTGAACGAGGCGATGCCAACCGAACCGGCGAGAACCGATTCAATAACCACCGTAACCGGGTCTTTGTTCTGCTCCTCGGAAAGTTGTGCGAGGGTTTTGCCAATAATTGAAGGCACTTCACCCTGGACCATTAAAAAAGACTCCGGGCCACCGCGCCGACGAATATTTTCCGCAATGCCAGCTCGGATCTCCGGCAGTAATACAGGATCACGGAGGCGCTTGCTGTACTCTTCGTATCCCCCCGCCAATACTTCTCTGGGTATGGCTGCACTGTGTAGGCGAGTACTGGATGCGCTCCATGGGTACTGGTCAGCGGTCACTGTTTGGCCATTTGCCTGAGCTTGTTCAATCAGTTCGATAATACGAGTGCTTTCCCCCCAAACATCAACGCCCAGTGCTTTGATATGGCCAATGTGCACGGGAATATCGGCGCCGTTACCAATATCAAGGACTTCCTGTACTGCTGCGACAACACCAATGTTGTAGGTGCTCTCGTCGCGAATGTGGCTCTCATAAATACCACCGTATTTGGCAGCCACCTTTGAAAGCTCAATCACTTCAGCGGTGTCAGAATAGGTGCCCGGCACATAAAACAATCCGGTAGAAAACCCCAAAGCGCCCTCTTCCATAGACTTGGCAATCAGGGTTTTCATTTCCTGCAATTCGGCGTCAGTGGGTTTGCGATTGTCTTGACCCATCACCTGAGTACGTACAAACCCATGCCCCACAAACAACGCCGTATTGGTACCAATACCATTGCGATTGAAGCCATCAATCAACTCGCCGGTATTTGTGGGCCCACGACCATCATTGCCATTAAAAACCGTAGTAACCCCTTGGGTCAGATAGTTAAGATTGCTGTTCTTGCCATCGCCATTGGCGTTTTGGAGATCACTTAGGGAGTGGGTATGAGGGTCTATCAACCCCGGTGCAACAATTTTTCCGGAAGCATCGATAGTTCGCGAGGTAATCAACTTGTGCTTCTCAGGGTTACCGACAAAAACTATTTTGTCCCCTGTAACACCAACCGCAGCCTCAATCGGGGCCTGATTTTTTCCGGCATAAACCAGGCCGTTGACAATCAGCGTGTCGACAGAGATTGCCTCGCCCTCTTCTGTAGTTAAACAGGCGGTGAGTGCTGAGCCAAGCAGCAACACCACAGTCAATAACAGGGATTTTCTTCTCAGCACTAGCCTGTTTAAAAACATACTCATTACCTCACTTGACCGCTACGGTACCTGCATCTGGGCGACGAGGGTCGGATGCGCCGTAAAAACGTCCGTCTTTCCACATGATGGTTTGCACGCTGCCCATGGTCTGGCCCTTTTTCACTTTCTGGCCTTTTTGTTTCAGCAGCTTGATGGTATCCGGGCTGTATCCGGGTTCCAGTTCCAGTTGATCCGGCAACCATTGATGGTGGATACGTGGTGCGTGAATCGCTTCTGCCATATTCATATTGTGGTCCATCACATTAACCAGCACCTGCAATACTGTGCTGATAATGCGACTGCCTCCGGGGCTACCGGTTACTACAAACGGCTTACCGTCTTTAAGGATCATAGACGGCGTCATCGAACTCAGCGGGCGCTTAGTGGGCTGGATAGAATTGGCTTCGCCCCCCACCAAACCAAAGGCATTGGGTACACCGGGCTTGGAAGAAAAATCATCCATCTCGTTGTTCATCAAAATACCGGTGCCGGGAATGACAATGCCGGAGCCATAGGAAAAATTCAGGGTGTAGGTGTTAGAGACGGCATTCCCCTGAGCATCCATCACTGAAAAGTGAGTGGTATCCGGGCTTTCGTAAGGTGCAGGGTTTCCAGGCTTGATTTCGTCTGAAGACAGCGCTTTATCCAGAGAAATTTTATCAGCTAACTCTTTGCCATAGGCTTTGCTGGTCAACCCCTTAATCGGCACTGGGTAATGATCCGGATCACCCAGGTGCTCACTGCGATCCGCATAAGCCAGTTTCATAACCTCTGCCAGCAGGTGGGTGGCATCGGCACTGCCTGCACCCATTTCACCGATTGGAAAGTGTTCAAGGATATTGAGCATCTGGGCAACATGCACACCACCGGAGCTGGTAGGCGGCATGGAAATAACGTCATAACCGCGGTAGGTGGTGGAGACCACCTCCCGCTCTGCCACTTTAAAATTAGCCAGATCTTCCATGGTGATCAAGCCACCATTGGCCTTCATATCGGCAGCGATTTTTTTGGCGATCTTACCTTTGTAGAATTCATCCGGGCCGTATTTTGCCAGGCGCTTAAGAGTCCACGCCAAGTCTGGCTGACGCAACACATCGCCGGGCTCGTAGGGTACACCACCCTTTTTGTAATAGGCTTTGGCGGTGGCTGCATTTGCCGTTAGCCAGGCATGGCGCTTCTTCAGGTTTTCGGCCAAATCGTAAGACACCACTATGCCTTCTTCTGCCAGCTTGATGGATGGCTTCACCACCTCTGCCCAGCTCATAGTGCCGTACTGCTCAAGAGCCAGGGAAAGGCCAGCAACGGTTCCCGGTACGCCAGAAGACAAGTGGCTGAACTGGGCTTTGCGATTATCAACATTGCCATCGCTGTCTAAAAACATATCCCGGTGAGCGGCCTTAGGGGCCATTTCACGGTAATCCAAAGCAATGGTTTTGTTTTCGTCGGCCAAGTGCACCAACATAAAGCCACCGCCACCCAAATTGCCGGCGCGTGGCAAGGTGACAGCCAGGGCAATGCCGGTAGCTACCGCGGCATCCACCGCATTACCACCTTGACGCAAGATTTCGGCACCCACTTCGCTGGCCAGCATGCGCTGGCTGGAGACCATACCGCCGGTACCAATAACCGGGTGATGAATGGTGTCGTATCGAATAATGGCCGCACTGTTGTCAACATGGCTACTGGCGGCGTGAGCGAAAGGATGGAAAGCGAGTAAGGAAATAAAGAGCGAAGAGACTATTTTTTGTAGGAAAGCTTTGCGCAATGGAAGCATCAGGGTTGCCCTATACCGGTAAAATTATTATTTGCCACCTTGAAGCAAAGCATAGAAACACCCTACCGCTGCTGGAACTGCTTTATTGCCTTCAAGAAATGACTCCAAACGGAAACCAACGAAGCGACTGAGCAGGCTCTGGCTTAACAATCAGCTGGAGACTACCGCAGTCGCTACATTGAGGATAACAACAGAAGTGGTTTTATCCAATAATTGCCATCATTTCGTCAAGAGTTTGTTGACGACGATACTGAACAAACTCCACATTGCCATCGTTAATGGTATAGCCATAAACCGCAGCAACTGGGAGGGAGTTGTAGTAAAACGGGTTGGAGTAGTAATAAGCACCCGTATCGTGCAGCATAATGCAGTCACCACTCTCCAACTTGGGCATTTTGCGCTGGTGGGCAACCACGTCGCCAGCGAAACAGCAAGGGCCGGCGATATCTTGCTCTACACACTCGCCATTTTTGAACTCGCCCTCTGGGGTATAAGCAGACAGACGCAGAGGCCAAGACTCGGGCATAAAAGTGGTACGAGCTGCTATTTGTGAACCGGCGTGAGTGGTGGCAATATGGCGCCCACCGCTGTTTTTCGCGTATTCAACACGGGCCAAAATAGAACCGTTTTTGGCCATAGTAGCGCGCCCAAATTCGGTTTTAATGCGGTATTCACCAGTGAACAACTCAGGAACGTTTTCTTTCAAAAAGTCCGCGTACTGTTGGAAAGTTGGGGTGACTTTGTCGCTGTAGAAATTAACCCGCAAACCACCACCAATATCAATGGACTGAATACGCTGCTCTCCAGCTCGCTCATTCACCTCTTTTGCCAGGGCAACGACTTTATTCAAACCTTGGGCAATCAAATCAAACGGGCAACCTTGAGAGCCGACATGAGTGTGCACTGTTTTCATCCATGGATTGTCCAGGTAATCCTGAATAATTTGCTCACGATTGCCTTCGTCTTCCAGCGGAACACCGAATTTTGAGTGAGCCCCTGCGGTACTCATGGCCTTGATCTTGCCACTGCCTACCTGAGGATTAATGCGGTAACCAATCTCGCCCGTGTAGCCTTCACCCAGCTCACCCATAATACGGCGGACACGCTCCATTTCCTCGAAGTTGTCTACGTGCAACGTAGCACCCAGTGAAATGACTTCACGAATCACGTACTCGGTTTTTGCAGGTTCATCGAAAACGATATCCTTACCAGTAAAGCCCGCTTTCAATGCCTGCTTCAATTCACCGGGACTGGCGGTTTCTACCAATATTCCGCATTCACGTAACAGGCTGAGAACCGAGGTCATGCCATTGGCTTTCACCGCAAAGTGGTGGTAAAAATGGTCAGGAAACGCCGCTTTCATTTCAGCAACCGTCTTGCGAACACCTTCGATATTCACAAACCCCACCAGTGGTTTCTCTGGAGAGAGCATGCCATTGGCAATAGCCGCTTTGGCAATTAATTCATACTCCGCATTATTAGTAATTGCGGTGCTGTATTCTGTTTCAAACTCATGATCATTCATAATTAACTCCGGGGTCCCCTCGTTACTTGCAATTGTACGGCCTTATCGACCTAACAGTAGTTTCATCATTTCTTCAGCAGCGACTACAGATTT
This sequence comes from bacterium SCSIO 12696, assembly GCA_024397955.1. Classification (NCBI taxonomy): domain Bacteria; species bacterium SCSIO 12696. The sequence continues at coordinate 446,072 of CP073744.1, read as the reverse complement.
TATTCGAATCACTTCGCGATCCGTATGGTCGCCCATTTCGTAAGTCACTGCTGGCACACCAAACGTCTTAAAAATATAATTTTTTGAAACGTATTTACTGGGGTCGTAGCTGCCACCAGTCACTAACGGATACTCGGGCAAACGCTCAATAATTTTATCAAGCCACTGAAAGATGGTTTCTTCCGCATCAGCCGGTTCACTGTTTTTCAGTGTGTAAATAACATCTTTGCCTGTGGAGTGAAAATCCACAAAAAAGCGCATACGCTCGTTGTCGTTATCTAAAAAACGTTGCAATTCGTTGATCACAACTCGAGTCTCCGCCTGTTCCAGCAGGCCCCAGTCGCGATTCAGGTCAATACCGTTGGCGTTTTTACGCCAATGGCCGTGCTCAACCCCATCCGGGTTCATATTAAAAACAATCAGCACATTAACGTTACTGCGAAACTCCTGGGCTAACGGGGTATCTGCCATTACGGTATCGACAAAATGAATCATCCCCAATGCACCAGTAACTTCTGGCGGGTGCTGGCGGCCAGTTAATACCAGATAATCACCACTGTCGGAGCTATTGGTTTCCAGTTTGTAGATGGGGCGACCTTGCTCGCTGTTACCAATCTGGGTGCGTGTCACAAACGGCTTTTGAGCCAGCAGTGTTTCCATCTGTTCGTAATCATCATTGTCGATGATTTCCTGCCCGGCCACATACAAGGGTTGGGGGCCGGCAGCGAGTTCAATACGCACCGATTTGCCATCGTTGAGTTCGGCTACCTGAGCCTCTGGCACCAGGGTCCAAACTTTTTTATCTGGGCTGGTTTTGGGTGCATAGCGATGAGATTTTTCGGTGTAATTCAATGTCACCAAAATGGTTTTTTCTTGCTGAGAAGTGACTTTAAACGCATACCAGGGGCTGTGGTGCGCAGGCAGCGATTCAGGCTCTATGGTCAGCTCAAATTGGTTCTCAGCAGTTTGCTGACAGCCATCAATTCGACCTGTTGGGAAATTGGCATCAAAACTTACATCATCAAAGACGCACTCAGTTTCAGAAGCAATATCTTGTGCAATACGATAATCACAAGATGACAGCAGGACTGTTAATATTGCAAAAATTAAAACTAAATTTTGATTTTTCAATACAGTCCCCACTCTCTTTTTTCTGCGACTCAAAGACACTCAAAATATTTTTCTGAGCTCAAATTGAATCCCATTTTAAACGATATTCCATCTTAGTGGTTAGCGTCAGATTAGCTATTAGTAGTGTTTAAAGCGGATATATCTTTTGGCTATAACTAAAACCTGGGTTTACGTCAGACGCTAATTTTATATCTTCAATTTTTCTAAAAAAACTGAAAAACAAAAGCCGGGCAAGTTGCCCTGCCCGGCTTTAATTCAACTACAAAGAGTGCTTAGAAAGTATATGTAGCACTTAAGTAGAAGTAACGTCCACGGCTGGAGTGCAACTCACCTTCAAAGCCAAAAGACTCATCAGCTACAGGAGGCTCTTCACCAGTCAGGTTGTTAACACCGAAGGTGACGCTGCTGCCTTCACCAAACAGATCACGACGCACAACACTTGCGTTAAATCTGGTTTGAGTCTCCAGGAAGAAGAAGTCGCCATTATCAGTAATTGTAGGCTCAAACACTTTACCTACAAAGCTACCGAAGAGGCGGGCACCCCAGAGGTCATCGTTGCTGTTCCAGCTCAATGAACCAGAAGCACGCCAGCGAGGAATGAACTCACGCTCAACTTGAGAGCCTACAGCTGAACCAAGAACAGCTAAATCAGCACCAGCAGCTACAATCTGCAGTGCATCACCACCAGCCTCTTGATCGAAGGACAGAGTACGAGCGCCGTTCAAACCAGCTTTAAAGCTACCGATATCCGTGTCGAAGCTGTATTCAACTTGAATATCAACACCTTCAACTGTCCGGGTGTTCAGGTTTTCAAACGAACGGGTTATTTGAACGATGTCACCAAATGGGTTGGTTACTGGATCAATAGTGCTGGCATCACGGATAACACGTGGGTTAAAGGAGCCTTGAGCACGCAATACAGCATCCAGTCGAGATTCGTTTTCATCGCTCAGTACACCTACAGTACCAACCGATTCAACTTCCCACCAGTCCAGAGTAATTGTCAAATCATCAGTTGGGCTTACAACAATACCAAAGCTGAGGTTTTCACTTTCTTCAGGAGTCAGGTTCTGGTTACCACTAGTAGTCAACACATAGTTACCATTAGCGGGGCCATCGTTGATATCACCTGTACCCAGGGCAATACCGGTTGCAAAGTCATCAACACCAGTAGTGATAGAGGTTCCTGGGGAGTTCAACTGAATCAAGTTAGGTGCACGGAAACCTTCAGAGAAGGCAGCACGGAATTGCAACTGCTCAATAGGCGACCAAGACAATGCGAACTTCGGACGAGTAATGCTACCTACGTCATCAAAGTCTTCATAACGTACAGCGATCTGAGCATCCAGGCTAGCTGCTCCAGGAACATCTGCCAGTATAGGCAGAACCAGTTCCGCGTAAGCAGAGAACACGTCACGATCAGCAAATACGTCTGGGCGAGTACTACTGCCCTGTACGTCACTTGGGTTAGTTACCTCACCTGGCGCCAGGCTAGTATCCAGAGGATCAATAAATGGAGCGGAGCCATCCAAGTTAGAGCTGTTATCTTCGTCCAGCTCTTCTTGACGATACTCAACACCCAAACCTAACGCCGCGTCGCCGCCTTGCAAGGCGAACAGCGAAGCATTAGACAGCTTGAAGTCCACCAAAGTCAGTGTAGTTGTCACATCACGAACTACAGTAGTCAGGAAAGACTGGAAAGTGCTGGGGTCAGCAGGGCTTGCATCAATACCACTGGTCGGATCATTTGGGTTTACCGACGAGAAGATATTAAATGCATTTGGCGTATTGTTCAGCGCCGCTTGCAGAGCAGAGGTCAACACACGATTGCTAGTGCTATCTTCGGTGTTAGCTTCACTGTGAACAAGAGCTGTATCCCACGACCAGTTTTCACCCCACTCACCTGTGGCTCCTACCAAGAAGCGGTAGCTGTCACTTTCTACAGTAGTTTGACGAGGTCCAAGAGTAACGGGGCGGAATTCGCGCAACTCGAAGCCCAAGCCTTCATCAGGGATAATTCCATCCAGGCCAGGCAGACGATTTGGGCTGCCTACAGGACCGAGAGGGTTCCAGAAATAGTCCGCAGCAACTCGGAATCGACCATTACTCAGGATACTGGGCTGTTCACGGATTCGATCTGTCTCTGAATAGTAGTAGCTGAATTCACCGTAAAGCTCAGTACCACTCTCCAGCTCGTGAGACAAGTAGCTGTAGAAGTTAAAACGTTCACGATCCGGAACCAGAGTACGCACTTCATTTCGGTTAAAGCGGATAGCATCTTCGAGAGAGTCTAAAGTCTCTGAACCGATGTCATTATCCAGGCACAAAAGTTGGCCGTCTGACTCAAAAGTAAACAAATTGCCGTCAATCCCGGTATCACCACATTGGTCAGGACCGAAGAATGTTGGTGTCGGATTGCTAATCTGGTTACCCACTACGTTAGCAGGACGCAACTGAAGATTGCCCAGTACGTCATAAGTCAGGCGTGGCAAGAAATCCAAAGTAGTACGGTTGTCGCCACTGGTATCATCCTGGAAGCGCTCAGGCAAAAGGCCACGGATATCTTCATTAGAAGAGAAGCCATACTCAGAAGCCAATACGCCATCTTTAGAGTCAAAGCTACCAGAGACAGTTAAGAAAGTAGCTCCATCGTTAAATTGGAAAGTTTTGAAACCACTTACAGAAATATCGTCACGAGTAGTACCAGTTTCTGTACCCAAGCGAACATTAAAGCGGCCTTGATCACCTTCTTTCTTAACAACGTAGTTAACAACACCAGCAACCGCATCAGAACCATACAGTGCGCCTGCGCCATCACGAAGAACCTCAACACGCTCAAGACCGGCAACGGGCAGTGCGTTTACGTTAACAGCGGTTACGGGTACACCGTCGATGCTGCTGGTTTGAGTAATGGGGTGCAATACCAAACGGCGGCCGTTCAACAGCACCAAGGTGTTACCGTCACCAATACTACGCAGGTTAATGGAAGAAACATCACCACGAGCAGCGTTAACACCAGTGGTGCCGCCGCGTGTTTCGGTAAAGCCAACTGCACCAATTTGTGGAATGGAGCGAACCAAGTCTTCGCCATCCACAGCACCAGTTGCAGAGATATCGTCTGCAGTCAGCTGAGTTACAGGCAATGTACCTGCAATGTTAACGCCTTTAATTTGTGAGCCAACCGCCACAATTTCTTCATCAACTACCGCTTCGTCTTCTGACTCTTCGGCAAATGCCATGGACAGTGGTGCCATTACCAGCAGTGAGCAGCAGGACGTGAGTCCATTAGCAAACAGAGAGCTGAGTTTTGACCTCTTGTGTAGTGCCATCTTTAGTACCCCTCGGTTACTTCTTGATCTTAGATAAATTAGGTTTAAACCATAAAAATCTGACGTTTCTAGACACGTCAATGTTAAATCTAGACAGAAACCAGTGCATTTACCACTAACACTAGTTGTACCGCCTATAACCAATAGTAATAGAGAGAATGCCCCAGGAGACTAGCGAAAAAGCAAATACCCCCCTATTGGGGTAACTTCCGTATTGACTAAGGGCTTGAAAGGTATAACTATAGGCTATAGACAATAACAAAGACCTTTTTAAACATGCGTTTACGACACATCGAAGTCTTTCATGCGGTGTATAACACTGGTTCCATATCTGATGCCGCCCGCCTTCTACACGTCTCCCAACCTTCCGTCAGCAAAGTATTGAGCCATGCCGAGCTGCAGCTGGGCTTTAAACTCTTTCTGCGGGTCAAAGGCAAGCTGGTGCCCACCTCCGAAGCCCACTCTCTCATTGAGGAAGTGCGTAAAATTTACCAGCAAATCGGCACCATCAAAAAGACCGCCGAAAACTTGAAAGAACATACTCACGGCCATATTCGAGTAGTTTGTATGCCCGCTTTGGGCCTCAACCTACTGCCACTGGCGATAGAGCGCTTTCACGACAAGTTTCCCAACATCACCTTCGATGTGCAGACCAAACACTACGGTGAGCTGATTGATTCGCTGTACGAGCACGAAAATGACCTCGGTGTGGTTTTTACAGACCGAGACCACCCAGGCATTGAATCTCGCAATATCGGCACCGGTGAATTGGTGCATGTTTCAACCACTCAGCCACCGGTGGATGGTGACAACCGAGTGAAGCTATCGGACATGCCCGATGAAAACTATATCTCTATTTTTGACACCGGCCCGTTAGGCGACCTACTCAACGAGCGCTTTAATCTGGAAAACCACCCTATTCCGCAAACCTTTATTCGCGCTCAAACTTACTATATGGCAAAAAGCCTGGTATCCAGGGGGCTGGGTTATTCCATACTGGATGAGTTTACCGCCAATGCTCTTGGCATGGACAATGTCGTCAGCCACGGGTTCAGCCCACCCATTGAGTTTGAATTGCGCTGTTTTTATCACGGCAATCAGCCGCTTTCAAAAGCCTCTGAAGACTTTCTTGATTACATTAAAAATGCCTTTCAGGAAATTCACCAACTCAACCAAGAAACATTGCACAAAGGCCCTGCCTGATCTGCTGCGATGGAACGAATTACCAAGCAAAAAAATCCCCGCAAAAGCGGGGATTTTTATTTGGTGCCAAATTATTTCGACTCAGCAAAGTAGGCTTCTGCTGCCGAGTGCAGAGGAATAGCAATACCGGATAACGCTTTGCTGCGATCGAGGCTCGCGCCCCGCTCACCAAAATTACTCAATTGCACAGAGTCACCGAACAGACCATTGAGCACAGCATTTACCTGCTCTTCCGGCGTTTCACTATCGGCCACCAGCAGTGCAGTAACGGCAACCGTATTCACCGGCTCGTCGACACCAGGATAGGTACCAGCCTGTACCTGATGAGCCACATAACCAGCACCACTGCTCAGCGCATTGACAATATTTTGCTCCAAAGGCAGCAAACTGACGCTATCACCTATATTTTTCAGATAATTGGTAGGCGCGGCACTGGTAATAAACACAGCATCCAAGTTTCCGGCCAGCAGCTCACTCACAGAAGTCGCCAGATCGTAAGTCGTAAAGTCACGCTCATCGATACCTGCAAGGCCCAGGATCTGGCGGGCATTATTCTGAGTACCACTGCCATCAGGGCCAATATTGACACGTTTTTCTGCCAAGTCGGCGAGACCCTTAATAGCGGCACCCTCCCGAACCACAATTTGCACTGGCTCTGGGTACAAACTCGCTACTGCACGAATATATTGGCTGCCATTGCGCTCAAATGCACCGGAACCGTTATAGGCAGCGATGGCCAAATCACTTTGGGTAATTGCCAGGGAGGTTAACTGCTCCTTGAGCAGGCGCAAATTATCCAGAGCACCTGTCGATGGCACTACAGCGGTTTTTACACCCTGACTACTGATTGCCTTTTCCAGGCCCTCACCCAGTGCGTAGTAGTCACCCCCTTGTGTGCCACTGACCAGGCTATGGGTAGATTGACTCTTCAACACCTTTAAGTTGGCTTCAGTCAGCAGAGACTGCATACCAGAACGCAACGCACTGCTTTCTACGGTCATGCCTCGTTCATCAAGAGTGTCGGCAACCTTGGAAAGCTCACCGGAAGCTTTTTGCTGCCAGCTCATGACCATCACATCACGAGGGTTATCGGCAGCATCTATTTCTGCAACCAGCCCAGCTTCAGACTGTCCGCCGGTTTGCTCCTGAAGAAGATCTGCAGCGACAGCCACCCAAGAACCATTGTTGTCGGCATAAACACCCAAGCCGTGGGCACTGATCACGTCGCCACTGCTGTTGCCTTTATCAACAATGCCTTCTATGCCCTTTTCAGCAGAGCCCAGCACCGTGTGCAAGGTCGCCTTATTTTGGCCCGTCCAATCGGAAAATCGGTGATCTTTCTGAAGCTCCAGGTCTGCCTTAAAGTAAATGGCAATGCGGTCGCGATTATCGCCCTCCGCTGAAGACAGCGGTTGTGAGCCGTAGCGGCGAAATGAGGAGACTTCAAAAAGCCCCTCACCAAAGGTGCTATCCAGACGATCCTGCAGGTCACTTTGCAGGTTGGAGACATCTGGGCCGCGGGAGCAGCCAGCCAACAAAACGAGAAAAGCCGAGAGTGCGGTAACAACTATTTTTTTCATGGTGTCTTCCTACCCGTATCAGTTACAGCACAAAAGGAAATGCCAGGAACAACTGAATTACCAACGCATTGGTAATATCAATAAAGAAAGCGCCTACCAGGGGAACCACCAAGAACGCTTGAGGCGAAGGGCCATGGCGGTTAACCAGAGCCTCCATATTGGCCACTGCCGTTGGTGTTGCACCCATCGCAAAACCACAGTGACCACCTGCCATAATCGCCGCGTCATAGGTTTTACCCATGATGCGGAAGGTAATGAAGTAGGCAAACATCATGACGGCAAGCACCTGACAAGCAATGATCAACAGCATTGGGCCAGCCAGTGCGATCAACTCCCAAACCCTCAGCGACATCATTGCCATAGCCAAAAAGATAGACAGAGACATGGTGCCCCACAAGTCGATGGCACCATTGCTGATTTTGTACTTACCACTCAGCTCACACAGGTTGGTAGCCACAACACCCAACAGCAAAGGCATCAGGAACGAAGGCAGCACCAAGCCAGCTTCAACCACTATTGCATGCAGCCAGCCGCCACCCAACATACAGGCCGCCAGAATCAGCAGAGTTTCCATCATCCGGCGTGGAGTGACGATGTCTTTGTCATCCACGTCATAAGTCACCATATCATCCGGCGAAACATGCTTTTCCGTGGGCTTGAGGTTGTACTTTTTGATCAAACGCTCTGTTACCGGGCCACCGATCATACCGCCCAGCACCAAACCAAAGGTAGCTGCCGCCATGGCAATTTCCAAAACACCCTGAAGGTTATAGTGGCTGCCAAACAGGCCTGCATAAGTGGCACCGTTACCGTGGCCACCAGAGAGAGTTACCGAACCAATCACCAAGCCGTAAAGCGGGTGCATATCAGCGGATGTCGCCATCAGCACACCGATACTGTTCTGCAAAATCAGCATCAATGTGGCCACACCCAGAAACAGCACAACCTTGGGGCCACCCTTAATCAGCAATTTTACACTGGCCGCCAAACCCACGGTGGTAAAGAACATCACCATTAATGGGCTTTTGAGGCTCATATCAAAGTCGAACTGAACCCCCCAAAACGAATAAGCAATGGCAGAGAGAATTGAAAAAATCAGACCCCCGACCACCGGCTCAGGAATACTGTTGCGATTCAAAAATGGGATTTTGTGGCAAAGAAAATAACCGATAGCGAGAATAATAAGTGCTATCAGCAAGGTGCCGAGAAGGTTTACTGTGATATTAATTTCCATAACCCGGTTATCTTTGTTGTGGTTTTGATTAGTGCACCTGATCGACCTACCCAATCGATGCATACTTCGGTACAGCTGTTTATCCTAGCCCAGCGCTCAGAACGCCTACACTGCTGATAAGTTTGAACTTATAGCTCAAGGTTATAATGGGTTCAATACCGACTGAGGGTATGGAGAGAAACCCAGCCCCTGTCGTTTTTACGCAGCCAACGAGTTATACACCCTACAGCAGCCCTTTGCTAGCTTCCATAGCATCCAACCAGTGCTGGAAGCGCTTGTGCAGGCATTTATCCTGATTCGGCACGAATCGATCTTCAGTCGTTTCCCATGATGGGCTTTCCGCCAGTAACATGGCCGCACCCATAGCAGTCGCCTCGGACATACTCGGGCGAAGCACCGGACGCTGAAAAAGATCCGCCAGCTGTTGGCAAAAGGTATCTGAGCGGGAGACACCGCCAGCAACCTTGAGACAGTCGACCTGATTCTCCTGTTGACCAAACTCCATCAGGCAGCAGCGCAACAAAAAACCGATACTCTCCCGAACCGCCATCAATTTGTGGCCAGGGTCACCCTCACCGATAAAACGGGACTGAAAACCCCCTTGCCAATACGGCGCAGCCAAGCCACCTTCACCATTGAGGAAGATCAACTCTTTATTTTGCAGGGGGCGCATTGCCTCAATATCACAACCCAGTTGCTGAGCCACGGTATTTAGCGCCCTGCCCGCACCATTTACCGTTCCTTCGGCAATAAACTGCTGTTGACCAGCACCTGGCAAAACTGTTTTCAACAGTCGGTCAGGCACATCAGCTGGATTGGCAACCGGTATGCCAATAAATGCTCCGGTGCCTACGTTCACCACCGCCGTACTCTGATGATTAGCACCAAGGGCCACAAAGGCCGTATTTTGATCACCGGACACCAAACGAATGGGGATTGGCCGAGAAGCCACAGATAATGTACCCCAGTCACTGATATGGGGTTTCACTTCTGGCAGGCTATCTACTGAAAGGCCAAACTGATCTAGCAAGCCAGCATCCCAACACCTACCAGAGATGTTGTACAGCAAGGTTCTCTGCGCATTACAAGGGTCTATGGAGAACGGCCTTTCTGCCGCCAAATGATGCAGCAAAAAGCTACTGATCGACCCTATACAAAGGCGCTTCTCACGAGAAGCTTTCTGCACTGCCGTGGAGTGACGCAAACACCAGGCTATTTTACTGGCACCGAAATGGCTATTGGCAAACAGCCCGGTACGATGGCGAACGTCATTTAATGAAAGACTTACCTGCTCAAGGATGTTTGAGCCCCGGGTGTCTTGCCAGCTGATAACTGGCGTCAACGGCTCCCCTGTTGCTCGATCCCAGCAGACGATGCTCGACCGCTGCGTCACCAGGGCTGCACTTTGAATCTGTGCTGTTTCCTTTAACCCGACAATACAACTGCGCAGGGAATTGACAATTTCTAATGGGTCTTGCTCAACCCACCCCGGTTGTGGGTAGCTTGTAGAAACCGGCTGGCGACAGAGTTCAATTAAAGCGCCCTTGTCAGAAAATAGCGCTGCTCTGGAGCTCTGGCCACCTTGATCGAGGACAAGATAAATAAAGCACCCCTACACTGTGAAAAGCTAATCCAAATCAAGCTGGCCCTTCTGAGCAAAAAGGCCAAACACGCCACCGGTATGCACAAATACCAAGTCACTACCGGGAGCAAATGCGCCCTGCTCTATCTCACCAAGCAGCCCATGGAAGGCTTTGCCGGTATACACCGGATCCAACAAAATTCCTTCCAGGCGGGCAAGACGTTTAATGGTGTCGAATACTGGCTGAGTCGCTACACCATAGCCAGGGCCAATGTAATTTGCATTGACCAGTACATTGAGCTCATCCAACCAGCTATCGCCACAAAAACCATAGCGCTGCCGCCAGTCCTCAATATCTTCCTTCACTTTATTCACAAAGTACGCACTGTCATCAGACACCGCGATACCAATCACCGGTAGCTCAGCACCAATAGCATCCGCCACACCAACGGTCAGCCCCGCCTGGGTGCCGCCAGAGCCGGATGCCGAAACAATAGCAGTCGGATTAATGCCCGCAGCCTGAACGTCTTTAGCCAGCTCTTGAGCACAACTGATATAGCCCCACAGACCTATGCCATCACTGCCACCTGTAGGAATCAGCCAAGGCTTGCGCCCTTGATCTTGATAATGCTTTTGCCAGTGGGCAAACAATTGCGGCAGGTTGGGGATGTATTCCCGCGGCGGGTAATAGCTGATTTCTGCACCGAACAGTTTATCCAGCAACAGATTACCTTCTGCCTGTTCTGGAGCACCGCGCAGAATCAGGTGTACCTTCATACCCAACTGAGCACCCAGTAACGCCGTCGCACGGCAGTGGTTGGACTGCACTCCACCACAGGTAATCAAGGTATCACAGCCCTCTGCCAAGGCATGGTGAAGGGTAAACTCCAATTTGCGGACTTTGTTGCCGGTCAAGCCGCAACCGGTCATATCGTCTCGTTTCACCCAAATATTGCAGCCCACCTCAGCAGACAAGCGCGGCAAAAATTGCAACGGCGTGTTGCGCTGGGCCAGAGACAAACGTTCAGGTAGTTGCAACATTACTCACGCCGCCATTTGGTGCCTTCAGGGCCATCTTCCAGAACCACACCCGCAGCTTGCAGCTCATCGCGAATCTGGTCGGCGCGAGCAAAGTCACGGGATTTTTTGGCATCAGTGCGTTCATTGATCAGGTTTTCTATTTGTTGCTCTGACAAACTTTCATCACTGCCGCGGGACTGCTTAAACCAATTCTCTGCATCTCCTTGCAAAACGCCCAACATCGCGCCAGCAGCCAGCAGGCGACTTTTTCTGTGGGCTTTTTCAGCACCTTCCGCTTTGTTTAGTTCCCGTGCCATCTGGTGCAATTCACTAATCGCCAACGGAGTATTCAAATCGTCATGCAAAGCTGCCAGAAAAGCGCTACCGGATAAACTGGCATCCACAGCTTCCACATCCTGAGCATCACGCAACGCACCGTACAAACTATCAAGGACCTTCCAGTTACTGTCCAACATGTCCGCATTGAAGTTCACATCGGAACGATAGTGGGCAGAAAGCAGCGCAAAGCGCAGCAGTTCGCCGGGGTACTCTTTTAGCAGCTCGTTAACCATGCGGAAGTTGCCCAATGACTTGGACATCTTCTCACCGTCGATATTCACATAACCATTGTGCATCCAGTAGCGCACAAACTGCTTACCACCGTGGGAGCATTGGCTCTGGGCAATTTCGTTTTCGTGGTGAGGGAACACCAGGTCGCGGCCACCGCCGTGAATATCGATGGTGTCACCCAGGTGTTTTTCAATCATCGCCGAACATTCCAGGTGCCAGCCGGGGCGGCCACGGCCCCAGGGGCTGTCCCACCCTGGCTCGCTGTCACTGGACGGCTTCCACAGCACAAAATCGCCAGCGTATTTTTTGTACGGCGCCACTTCCACCCTGGCACCAGCCAGCATGTCCTCCAATGAACGGTTGGAGAGCTTGCCGTAATCATCCATCGACTGCACCCCAAACAATACGTGGCCTTCCGCCGCGTAAGCGTTGCCCGTGGAAATCAATCGCTCGATCATGGCGATCATTTCTGGCAGGTGCTGGGTGGCATAGGGAACAATGTCCGGTTCAAGGTTATTGAGCGCCGCCATATCCTCAAAATACGCCTGAGCGTAGCGGGCCGACAGTTCGGAAATATCCTCTCCGTTGTCTGCTGCCGCCTGCATGATTTTGTCGTCAATGTCGGTGATATTGCGAGCGTAGGTCACATCGCCGTAAAGCGACTTTAAAACCCGGTAAAGGGTGTCAAACACCACCACCGGTCGGGCATTACCAATGTGTACCCGGTTGTAAACCGTGGGGCCACAGACGTACATCTTCACCTTGCCCTCTTCCAGTGGGGTAAAGGCTTCTTTCTGGCCGCTGTGAGTGTTGTAAATTTTCAGGGTCATATCTACGTCCAACGTCAGGCTTTTACTTTTTCCAGTTATCTTTCAAACCAATGGTGCGATTAAACACCAGCTTGTCAGCGCGCTGGTTATCTTTCGTAAAGTAGCCCTCCCGTTCAAACTGGTAAGGCTGCTCTGCCACCGCCTCTGCCAAACCAGCTTCGCCCTTACAACCGGTGAGCACCTTCAGTGAATCCGGGTTGATATGATCCAGATAGTTTTTGTCACCACTGTCTGGCGCCGCTTCATTAAACAGGCGGTCGTACAGGCGCACCTCGCAATCCACACAGTTATCCGCGTCGACCCAGTGAATAACACCACGGGGGCGAATACCTTCCGGTGGGTTTTCGCCCACTGTGCCGGGCACGATAGAGCAATGCAGCTCGGTTACTTCACCTTGCTGATTGTTGATGACTTCATCGGCCTTAATCACATAGGCGCCACGCAAACGCACGTATTCGCCCAATACCAGGCGCTTGAACTTCTTGCGAGACAGGGTGGTGTCTTCACTGAAATCCGCCCGGTCGATATAAATGGCTTTACCGAATGGCAGCTGGCGCTCGCCCAATTCTGGTTTATTGGGATGCACTGGTTGGGCCATGCTCTCGGCCCCATCGACGTTGCTAAACACAACTTTGATGGGGTCCAACACACACATCGCCCGTGGGGCATTTTCGTTCAAGTCTTCGCGAATAAAAAACTCGAACTGCGCCATATCGACAATGCCGTCGGTTTTCGCCACCGCCAGGGAATCGCAAAAATTGCGAATTGCCGCTGGAGTAACACCGCGACGACGCAGGCCGGAAATGGTTGGCATGCGGGGATCATCCCAGCCATCCACATGACCTTCATCCACCAGATTCTTGAGCTTACGCTTGCTGGTCACCGTGTAGTTGATATTAAGGCGGCCAAATTCGTACTGATGAGGTTCGCTGGGCACCGGCAGGTTTTCAATAAACCAGTCGTACAGAGGTCGGTTGGCGGCAAATTCCAAGGTGCAGATGGAATGGCTGATGCCCTCGATAGCATCTTCCTGACCGTGGGCAAAATCGTAGGCTGGATAGATATTCCACTTGTCGCCGGTGCGATGGTGGCTGGCCTTGCGAATACGGTACATCACCGGATCGCGCAGGTTCATATTGGGTGACGCCATATCAATTTTGGCGCGCAACACCATACTGCCTTCGTCTTTATCACCGTTGCGCATGGCTTCCAGTAAGGCAAGGCTCTCCTCCGCCGGGCGGTCCCGATGAGGGCTGTTTTTACCCGGCTCGGTGAGGGTGCCGCGGTACTCGCGGGTCTGTTCCGCGTTCAGCTCGCACACATAGGCTTTGCCCTCGGCAATCAGGTATTTGGCCCACTCATAAAACTGGTCGAAGTAATCAGAGGCAAAACGCACCTCGCCGTTCCAATCGAAGCCCAGCCAGCGAACGTTTTCCTTGATGGCGTCAACGTACTCCTGTTCCTCTTTCTCCGGGTTGGTGTCGTCAAAGCGCAGGTTGCAAACGCCACCATACTGCTGGGCCAAACCGAAGTTCAGGCAAATGGATTTAGCATGGCCAATATGCAGGTAGCCATTGGGCTCCGGTGGAAAACGGGTAACCACCTGGCTGATTTTTCCATCAGCCAGGTCTTTCTCGATGATTTGCTGGATAAAGTTAAGAGGTTTTACGTCGTCGGACATCACGGTTCCAATTAAGAGTGCAACTATTGCTGTACTGATTACTGTGCCAAAGCGCGGGATTATACGGCAGCACCCCTACCCTGTCTCACCCGAAATTGCCTCTTTGCGCGCCAGCCCTTACCATACGCCACTTTCCACCTACTCAACCTATCATCAGGAAAGCACCATGATTACCCTGCATACCAACAAAGGCGATATTGCCATTGAACTGGACTTTGACAACGCACCCAAGTCCGCCGCCAACTTTCTGCAATACTGCAAAGACGACTTTTACGCTGGCACCGTTTTCCACCGGGTAATCAAAGGCTTTATGATCCAGGGCGGCGGCATGGATGCGGATATGAAAGAACAACCCACCCGCGACCCTATTGAGAACGAAGCAGACAACGGCCTTGCCAACGACGAAGGCACCCTGGCCATGGCCCGCACCATGGATCCTCACTCCGCCTCCAGCCAGTTCTTTATCAATGTGGCCAACAACGGCTTTCTTAACCACACCGGCAAAAACAGCCAGGGCTGGGGCTACGCAGTATTTGGCAAAGTTACTGACGGTATGGACGTCGTAAAAGACATCGAAGGCGTTCAAACCGGCAACTTTGGCTTTCATCAGGATGTACCGACCGATTCCATTGTTATCGAAAGTGTTTCCGTCTCTGACGAATACGCAGAGAAGTAATCATTTGACGTAATGTTCGGCGTCGGACGATAGCGTTGACGTCGAACGTCTAACCCCCATGACAACACTCTTTATCTCTGACCTTCACCTCGCTCCTGAGCGCCCGGAAATTACCCAGGCGTTCTATGAATTTCTGGAAAATGAGGCAAAACAGGCGGATGCTTTGTACATCCTGGGCGACCTGTTTGAATCCTGGGTGGGTGATGACGACCCATCGGAATTTTTAGCGAACATCAAATCCCGCTTGCGAGCACTGACAACCAGCGGCACTCACCTTTACTTCACTCACGGCAATCGCGACTTTATGGTGGGCAAACGCTTTGCCAAGGCCACTGGCTGCACCCTGTTGCCTGAGCATCATGTCATTGACCTGTATGGCCAACGAGTTCTGTTATTGCACGGCGATACCCTGTGCACCGACGATATCGATTACCAGAAGTTTCGCCGCAAGGTACGCAACCCTTTGGGTACGGGTTTGCTACGTTGCATTCCCCTGAAGAAACGCCTGCAGATCGCCGCCGACTGGCGCGACAAGAGCATGAATGCCAACAGCAACAAAGCCAGCAATATCATGGATGTTAATGGCGATGCAGTGGAGCGGCTATTCGCCAAATACCATGTAGACAAAATGATTCATGGTCACACTCACCGCCCCGCTCGCCATCACCACAATGGCGGCGAACGTATTGTGCTTGGGGACTGGCACCATCACGGCTGGATACTCACCGCCGATCAAAACAATCTGGAATTAAGCAGTTTTGAGATTGCACCAGAGAACTGAAGTCTATTTATAAGGTCTGTGATGCATACCTAAAGATGGACGACTCATGCGCTTTATCTACTGGCTGCTGGCCATTTCTCTCACACTACAGTTCAATATCATGGATGTTAATGGCGATGCAGTGGAGCGGCTATTCGCCAAATACCATGTAGACAAAATGATTCATGGTCACACTCACCGCCCCGCTCGCCATCACCACAATGGCGGCGAACGTATTGTGCTTGGGGACTGGCACCATCACGGCTGGATACTCACCGCCGATCAAAACAATCTGGAATTAAGCAGTTTTGAGATTGCACCAGAGAACTGAAGTCTATTTATAAGGTC
This sequence comes from bacterium SCSIO 12696, assembly GCA_024397955.1. NCBI lineage: Bacteria > bacterium SCSIO 12696. The sequence continues at coordinate 430,128 of CP073744.1, read as the reverse complement.
TGTGATGCATACCTAAAGATGGACGACTCATGCGCTTTATCTACTGGCTGCTGGCCATTTCTCTCACACTACAGTTCAATCAGGCGCTTGCCCTGGAAATCGGCGAAATTGAAGCCCTGTTCGCTCAGAATCAGGTGGCAGAGCTGCAACTGTTGCGAAAAGACGCAAATACAAGTTCAGACACAGAAATCTACCCTTACGCCACCCTATTACTGGATTACCGACTTGCCGCTGCACTGATCCAAAACGGCGATAAAAAAGCCGCCAAAGTCATACTCAACAACGCCATCAAACAAACCAGACAAACCATAAAAACCGCACCGGAATCGCTACAGAGTGAATACCAAGTGATGCTGGGAGCTCTTTACGGCTTGAAAATTATTGTCAAACCCTTTTCTGCCATCGGTCTTAATCGCAAAGCCACCCGCGCGTTAAAAGCGTCCCAAGCTCTGGATCCAAAAAATCCCCGGGCAATGTTGATGCTGGGTGTGGCCAAATTTCAAACTCCAGCACTGTTTGGGGGGAGCAGCAAAGAAGCGCTTACTCTATTGCAGCAAGGGTTGAACGCCAGTGACGAAAACGACCCAGTCAATTGGGGTACTGTTGATCTGCACCTTTGGTTGGGTCGGGCTTTTAGTAAGCTAAAACAACCGGGAGCAGCACTGACTCACTACCAGAAAGCACTGGAGATTTCTCCGGGGAATCACTGGGTGATCGAAGCCATGAAAGGCAATGGGTTTGACGCGGAAAAGAAGTAGAGTATGGCGATTAGCGGTATTCTGCAAAAAACTCAGGCTTAACCAGTTTTCCGGCTTTACCCCGCCACAACCTGTCCTTACAAAGAATGATCAACACCCACCAAAACGCTCGCCAAACGCCGATCTGCTCAAATTTACGCGAATCGGTAATCAGGGTTTGTGTAAGCTGTACCGGGCTGGTGTGTTTTAGCAGCTGTTCGCTAAAACGAATGTCTTCCATCAGTTCTTCCGGGTAGCCGCCCACTCGTTGAAAAAGTGCCCTGCGCACAAAAATGCCCTGATCACCGTACATAATCCCAGAGCGGCGAAAACGGCTATTGTGCAACACGGAAATCAACCTCAACCCCCAGTGATTGCCAGAAAAGCGATGGCAAAAAACACCGGCATCGCTGTCACAACTGGCAATGGCTGCCAAAGCATTCGCTGGCAATGTGGTATCCGCATGGAGAAACAGCAGCCACTCACCACTGGCTTTCTGGGCCGCTGCGTTCATCTGTTGAGCACGACCAGGAGGCGCCTGAAAAACCTGTAGATTGGGCAGGAGGCCCCGAAAACCCTGTGCTTTTGCCAAGGTAGTGTCTGTACTGCCGCCGTCACAGACAATCACTTCCTGAAGATGCTGCTGCGGTAGTAACGCGCGCAAGGTAGCGGGCAGTGCCCGCTCTTCATTCAGTGTGGGAATAACCACCGAGATCATATGGCCGCCTGCAGCCATTCAGGCAAGGCATCTTTTACGCTGGTTTGGAACTTCTGTTCGCTCTCACCAAAATACTCAAATACCGTATCCAGCTCGGCAAATACTCGCTCGCTTAAATCCAAGTACTCCTGAGACAGCCTCACGACTTCACTCTGCTCCATTCCTTCAGCCGCTACCGCTTTATCCAATTCACGCAAGCCAAAGGTGTGGTGGGCCACTTCCTGGTGAACAATGATATGGCGGAGTTTTTTCAAGCCCAACCGGCGCCGTTCCATATTGCTGTCGATGGCTCGAAGCACAGTCTCCCCCATGCCTTCCAACACAATTTGAATAGCCAGCACTGACTCGGCATAGCGACCTTCTTTGATAGCCTGGCAGCAACGTCGATAAAGGCTTTCCATCGCTGGCGAATGGGTATTCTGACGATGAGCTTTGGGGGTTGCCCACAGAATGCCTGCCTGAATAGTCTGGGCATGAAAGTGTTCCTGACGGGCTTGGGAGCGCAGAAACTTGGCCACCCGGGGCTCATATTTGTGCCTGAGTTGTGCCTGCATACGAGCGCAGTCTCTGGCTACCTCTTCACCCTGTTTTAACACCTGTAGCATACGGGCGATCTGAATCGATTCATCAGGTGCAAAGTGCATGGCAGTCCCAAGCTCAGTAATTAGGTGCTATTCAGATAACAAGGATCAGTACAGGTTCCCAAGAGCTTCAGGATTAATTCAATGCCGATGCCAATAGGCTACCCGCGCAGTCACTCCCATGGTCAGCAGGATTCCACTGCAAAACAGGTAAAGACCGAGATGGGTTTCCATATCTGCCACTGCAGTCAGTTTTACGCCGACCACTAACATCGCCACCACGAACACATCCAGCATGGACCAACGACCAAAGTCGTGCATGATGTGTAACAGGCGCTTACTGCGGGGGGAAGTGGACTGCTGAGGCACCAGTAAAATAGACCACAACAACCCCATTTTGGCCAGCGGCAACAACACGCTGAACAACAGAATCAATACAAATAAAACCAGCTGACCGCCTGTAGCCAGCTCCCACAGGCCAGAGAGCACAGAAATTTGGTTATCGAAAATAAAAAACTGTTCGATGGTGGCAATGGGCATCCACAACCCCGCAATAAACAATGCGCTGGCTAGCAATAATATCAGCCGCAATAGAGAATATTCCCCGGCGCTGGCCAACTCCTCAGGCCTCCACTGGCCCGGAGTGAAAACGGAACTCGGCATCCGGGCTTTCGATCAGCTCCTGTTCTCGCTGGCGTACCAGTTCAACACGGGCATCAATACTGCCCTGCGCCACCTTTTCAGCAAGGCTCAGGTAATCTTTAAAGTGGCGGGCTTCGGACTTCAGCAATGAGTTGTAAAATTTTTCCAACTCTGGATCCAGATGCGGCGCCAATTTGGCAAAGCGCTCGCAAGAGCGAGCCTCAATAAAAGCACCAATCACCAGTGTATCCACCAACTTATCCGGTTCCTGGGTGCGCACCAGTTTGCGCAGTTCAGCGGCGTAGCGGGCCGCGGAGATTTGTGTGTAAGGCACATTGCGATCTTTCATAATGGCCAGCACCTGCTCGAAATGACGCAGTTCTTCCCGGGCCAGCTTCGACATTTTGTTCAACAGCTCAAAACTGGCCACATAGTGGCCCTTCTTGGGGGCAAACCCCTCTGCGGGTGAGCTGCCGTACTTCCAGATTAATGCCTGAGCCGACTGCGCCGCCTTGAGTTCGCAATTGGCGTGGTCAATCAACAAAATATGGGGGTTTTGCAGGGCAGCTTCGATCCAGGCATCCGGGGTTTCACAGGGCAGAAACTCCTGAAGGTGTAAAATCTCAAGCGTCATATTTCGGTTTTAGTCCTTATTGCTATAGAGGCGAATATAGCCTCTGTATTCAATTCATCTCTTCTATTCGCATACAAACAATAAGTTCTTTTCGGAAAAAAATCCCTTAAAAACAGTTGACCTTTTACTGTATACATATACAAAAGCATCACATGGTAAGCACACACTAACAAATCAACAAAGAAAGCCACAACAATCAACATATAGTGTTGTTAAGACAAAAAACACCCTATATATTGTTACCCAAGGACTTTCGAGTATCTTCCGACACCCGAAGAAAGAAAGGCCGCTGAGGTAATTAGGATTCCTACATCACCAACCTCAGCGACCTTTAAGTGCATAAGGATCACGTCTTAGAGAGGCGTGCACACACCACTGACACAACAACTTATGCGATTAGCCGAGCAATTCTGGTTGTTGATAGAAACAAAGTCAAATCCGATTTTGTGGTCAGTCGGTCTCTCTATTTAGCTTAAAAATTGGAGACCTACCATGGCTAAGACAGAAAAAGGTAAGAAAAAAGTTCACGTTCCAGCTCATACCCGAACTACTCGAGAGGGTAAGAAAAAACGGGTTAAAGAGCATTACCGATCCACTCCTAACTAATCACCAACCAAGCGGCGGGAAACCGCCGCTTTTATACCCAATTGCAGTCAGGATTATTATTGGCAGAGGCGGCAAATGACACTTACCCTACCATCATACGACTTATCAACTGGGCACATCATAACTCTCATATCTTTGCTATTGACCTTAGTAGCAACTCTAGGCTTTTTTAGGAACAACCGACAAGATAAGGAATATGATCAGAAAGAACTTGACCATGAAATGCGGCTAGCCCCAATTAAAGAACGCTTAAATAGGTTGTTATTACGCACCGATTTTTTTGGTAGCAATGTAAATGTCTCTCTCCAAGATGTTATCGATGGCAAAAAAATTGATAAGACTATAGGCGCTAGGGAACATTACCCACTAGATGCTGTATGCGTGGCTTTGGGAGAATATATTGAGACGCTCAAAGTGTATGATGAAAACATTAAGATACGTACTTCTAATATTCAGCGCAGAATTTCTCAAAAAAAATATGCTCACTCCATACTTAAAAGCGTCCAAAAGATCAACACTGATGAGTGGCGCCTTATGAACCTAGATAGAATGGCAGACATGTTACGTCAGGTGAAGCCTATATAATGTAATTGCTGTTAATTTTTTAAGTAACGTCTCACTCGCAAAATAAATACAGGACAAACACAAGCATCAGATGGCACCTTGCCTATTTCGCCATAAACTCCGCCATCGCCACCCCATGATCTGAATCCACCCTTTGCACCAGTGGTCGCTCTGCAACCGTCGCCCGCCATTCACTGTATCCTTCCAGTTGAAGCATCAGGTTTTCACCGTACACCTTTTCCGTAAGGAAGCCAGCCAGCATCGTGGTGTAGTAAGCGAAAATATCCGCAGCGGTAAAGCTGTCTCCGGCAATGTAGGGCGAAAAACGTGCCACACGCTGTATTGCAGGCAGGCCCAGCTCAAGACCTTCGCGAGCCTCCTGACTGGCGCTTTCCGTCAACTCACGGCCAAACACCACGTGCCCAAGCAATTTACGAGCAGGCAACTCTACGTAGAGTTCCATCATTTGGATCAGCTGGCGAACAACACCGGAGTCATAAGCATCCAGCGGGTAAAGAATCGGCTCTGGGTGCAAATCTTCCAGATATTCCATGATGGTAATCGTTTCACTCAAATAACCTCGGTCCACCTCGAGGAAAGGGATCTTGCCTCTTGGGCTGGCAGCTAATAATTCCGGTTCCTGGCTGGGTAAGGTTGTCACTTCCTCAAAGTCCAATCCTTTTTCCAACAGGGTCAGTTTCACCATGTTGTAGTAGTTGCTGATGGCCAGGCCGTGGAGCTTGATCATGGGTTCTATCCTCGCAGTTATCATGGGTTGTTATTGCACTGGTTGACCACGGGCCAATGGATAAATTCCTGAGACTGCTGTGTTGATTGGCAACGCAGCAAACACGCGCTACCCAAAGAGTATAGATACAATCTATATCTGCCGTACCTTTGGCTAATTACCCTGTTATCAAAAGGCAGTTTTTAGTACTATTTGCGACCACTCAGAAAATCCCCGATAGCTTGTGTATTGCGGGATAGCGAATATCCACATCACCAAGAGGAAGTCCCAGTGCTTGAAGCCTATCGCCAACATGCCGCTGAACGTGCCGCTCTCAATATTCCCGCCAAACCCCTCAGCCCGGAACAGGTTGCCGACCTGGTCGAGCTGCTGAAAAACCCTCCGGCGGGTGAAGAAGCGTTTTTGGTAGACCTGATTACCAATCGCGTTCCTCCCGGTGTTGACGAAGCCGCTTACGTAAAAGCCGGGTTCCTGTCTGCCATTGCCAAAGGCGAAGCCACTTCGCCACTGATCGACAGTGCCAAAGCGGTTGAACTGCTGGGTATGATGTTGGGTGGCTACAACATCTCTACCCTGGTGGAACTGCTAGACAGCGCCGATCTCGGTGAACTGGCCGCCACCCAACTGAAAAAGACTCTGCTGATGTTTGACGCCTTCCACGATGTGGAAGAAAAAGCCAGTAAGGGTAACGAAAACGCCAAAGCGGTGATGCAAAGCTGGGCAGACGCCGAGTGGTTTACCAGCCAGGACAAAGTACCTGAAAGCATCAAGGTTGCCATCTTTAAAGTCACCGGTGAAATCAACACCGATGACCTGTCCCCTGCCCCAGACGCCTGGAGCCGCCCGGACATTCCCCTGCACGCCCGCGCCATGTTCAAAATGACCCGCGACGGCCTGACTCCTGAAGAACACGGTGTCACCGGCCCCATGCAGCAAGTGGCCGAGGTTCAGGCCAAAGGCCACCAGGTTGCCTTTGTGGGCGACGTGGTGGGCACCGGTTCTTCCCGTAAATCCGCCACCAACTCGGTGCTGTGGTTCTTCGGTGACGAACTGCCCGGCGTACCCAACAAAAAAGGCGGCGGCATCTGCATCGGTGGCAAAGTGGCACCGATTTTCTACAACACCATGGAAGACGCCGGCGCACTGGTGTTTGAGGCACCCGTAGAAAAACTGAGCATGGGCGACGTGATCGAAATTCGCCCCTACGACGGAAAAATCCTTTCCGAAAGCGGCGAAGTACTGTCTGAGTTTGAACTCAAATCCGACGTGCTGCTGGACGAAGTACAAGCCGGCGGCCGTATCAATCTGATTATTGGCCGTGGCCTGACCGCTCGCGCCCGCGAATCTCTGGGCTTGCCGGAATCCGACCTGTTCCGCAAACCCACCGCCCCCGCCGACAGCGGCAAGGGCTTTACCCTGGCGCAAAAAATGGTGGGCAAAGCCTGTGGTGTTGAAGGCATCCGCCCAGGCACCTACTGCGAGCCGAAAATGACCACTGTGGGCTCCCAGGACACCACTGGCCCGATGACCCGTGACGAGCTGAAAGACCTGGCCTGCCTGGGTTTTTCCGCAGATCTCACCATGCAGTCGTTCTGCCACACCGCTGCCTACCCCAAGCCCGTGGATATCGACACCCAACACAGCCTGCCAGACTTTATTATGAACCGCGGCGGTGTGTCCCTGCGCCCCGGCGACGGCATTATCCACAGCTGGCTAAACCGCATGTTGCTGCCGGACACCGTAGGAACTGGCGGTGACTCCCACACCCGCTTCCCCATGGGCATTTCCTTCCCTGCTGGTTCTGGTCTGGTGGCCTTTGCCGCCGCCACAGGCGTAATGCCACTGGATATGCCGGAATCGGTACTGGTGCGCTTTAAAGGCGAAATGCAACCGGGCATTACCCTGCGCGATCTGGTGCACGCCATCCCCTATTACGCCATTCAGCAGGGCCTGCTGACGGTGGAGAAGAAAGGCAAAAAGAACTTCTTCTCCGGCCGCATTCTGGAAATTGAAGGCCTGAATGGTCTTACTGTGGAGCAGGCATTTGAACTGTCTGACGCCTCTGCAGAACGCTCTGCCGCCGGCTGTACCATTAAGCAGAACGTGGAAGAAGTGGCCGAATACCTGCGTTCCAACGTCACCCTGATGCGCTGGATGATTGCCGAAGGCTACGGCGATGTGCGCACCCTGGAACGCCGGGTTCGCAAAATGGAAGACTGGCTGGCCAACCCCAGCCTGATGGAAGCAGACGCCGACGCGGAATACGCGGCGGTGATCGAAATTGACCTCAACGAAGTTAAAGAACCCATCGTCTGCGCCCCCAACGATCCAGACGACGCCCGCCTGCTCAGCGAAGTTGCTGGCGACAAAGTGGACGAAGTGTTTATCGGCTCCTGCATGACCAATATCGGTCACTTCCGCGCTGCCGGCAAACTGCTGGAACAACATGCCGGTGGCGGTATTTCCACCCGCCTGTGGCTGTCGCCCCCTACCAAGATGGATGAGCACACCCTGATGGAAGAAGGCTACTACAACATCTTCGGCCGCTCCGGCGCCCGTATGGAAATGCCCGGCTGCTCCCTGTGTATGGGCAACCAAGCCCGAGTAGCCCCCAACAGCACGGTACTGTCCACCTCCACCCGCAACTTCCCGAACCGTTTGGGCGACGGTGCCAACGTGTACCTGACCTCAGCGGAACTGGCGGCCATCGGTGCGGTACTGGGCAAACTGCCCACCCCGGAGGAATACCTGCAATACGCCGGTGATATCGACTCCATGGCGGACGACATTTACCGCTATATGAACTTCGACCAGATTGAGTCGTTCCAGAAAGGCGCTGAAGAAGGTAAGTTGATTGCTGCGGAGCAGATTGTGGAAGTGGCGTAATACGTGAGACGAGAGATGTAAAACGTGAGACGTTAAAAGACGAAAGCCCCGGCAGGTTACTGTCGGGGCTTTTTACTTTGTCATTCTGATGTAATGATAAATTTCTTGAACTCTATTGAGTTTCTTTACACACGGACTATATTGTGAAAATCAGAATCTTCATTGAAGATAGATGTAAAAAATATTAAACACTCATCATCTGCTTTCATCTTTTCTTGAAATAAAAGCACTTCTTTCAGTGAGCGCTCCTTAGTTAATTGAAAGATCCAACTAACTTCTTCGTTTGGATCATCTCCTTCATCAAAATATGCTGATGCACCAAGCATGTATTGACGACCTTTCCAGTTTACATAGCTGTACCAACCCCAATCCTCTGCTTCAGGCACCGTTATTTCTAATTGACTCAATAACCGATCTTTTAACCAAAGGAGCAACGACTCCCCATAAATTGGATTTATCGGATTTTTTTGCTCTTTAGTAACATCAAACTTTGACGTTTCAAAACCACATGCAAAGTGCACTTCTCACTCCTTGATATTTAGACAGCCATTAATAATGGGAAGGTTCCTCAAGGCTGATAATAAGTCTCCGCCCCCGGCCCTACCGGCATTCCCAGCACAAAGACCCACAGGTAAAACAAAATCGTCCAGCCCACAAAGAACACCATGGAGTACGGCAGCATAGTAGCAATCAAGGTACCCATACCCAGATTCTTTTTGTATTGAGTAGCAATGGCCAGGATCAGGCCAAAGTAGCTCATCATGGGGGTGATGATATTGGTCACCGAGTCACCAATCCGGTACGCCGCCTGAATGGTTTCCGGGGCAAAGCCTACCAGCATTAGCATGGGCACAAAGATCGGTGCGGTAACCGCCCATTGCGCTGAGGCGCTGCCCAGGGACAGGTTGACCATGGCGCACATCAGAATAAAAAAGATAAACACTTCCGGGCCGTCCAGGCCCATGGCCTGTAAAGCTGCGGCGCCTTTTACTGCCAATACGGTGCCGAGATTAGTCCATTTGAAGAAGGCTACAAACTGAGCGGCGAAAAATACCAGCACGATATAGAGCTTGAGGCTGCCCATGCTTTTCGCCATGGCGTCGATGACATCGCGGTCGTTTTTCATGGTGCCTGCAACCTTACCGTAGGCAAAACCTGGCAGCGCGAATACCACAAAAATCATCACCACAATGCCCTTGAGGAAAGGCGACCCAGCCACTGCGCCAGTTTCCGGGTGACGCAAAATTCCGTTCTCCGGCACGATGGATAGTGCCAACAAAGCGCATATAACCAAGAAGGTGACACCTGCCGCCTTCAGGCCCCTCTTCTCTTGAACAGTCAGGGATTCAACCTTCTGTTCACCCAGATTGATCGACGCTTCACTGGCGTTATAGGTACCCAGCCGCGGCTCGACAATTTTCTCCGTCACAAACGCACCCAGGCCGGTAATCAGAAAGGTACTGATAATCATAAAGAACCAGTTCATTTCCGGGCCAACTACATAGTTGGGGTCGATCATATGGGCGGCGGCTTCGGTAATGCCCGACAGCAGTGGGTCGATGGTGCCCAGCAACAGATTAGCGCTGTAGCCACCGGATACCCCGGCAAAGGCGGCAGCCAAACCCGCCAATGGATGACGGCCCAAGGAGTGGAAGATCATTGCCGCCAGCGGGATCAGCACTACATAGCCCAATTCAGAGGCGGTATTGGAGATAATACCCGCGAACACCACTAACACCGTTACCGTGCGGCGTGAGGCATTGACCACCATGCCCCGCATTAAGGCGGACAACAGCCCAGAGTGCTCGGCCACAGAAACCCCCAACAATGCCACCAGTACCGTACCCAGTGGCGCAAACCCGGTGAAGTTAGTGACCAGCCCGGCCATGATGCGTTGCAAGCCCTCGGCGTTAACCAGGGAGATCACCTCAATCACACCATCCGCTTCACGCCCTGCTGCTCCCACCGGGCGTGGGTCAGCCACCGACACCTCCAGATACCCCAGCAAACCGCTAAGCAGGTAGATAAACAGGGTAAACAAAGCAAACAGGCTGACCGGGTGAGGCAATAAGTTGCCCAGCCATTCCACCACACCTAAGAAACGGGCAAACCAGCCACCCTTTGGAGTCCCCTCGTCGTATTCAACATTATTATTGGTATTCACTTACTCGCTCCATCCAGTCACAGCCCACGGGCAAAACACAAAAACAGATAATAAGGCTTATTAAGGCCCGTTCACACTAGACATAAATACCTACGAATCTGGAGTTTGTATCGATTTAAAAGGATTAAGCCGCCTAAAACTAATACTTTTGAATGACATTTAGAACAAATATAAAGACTCTGGGAATTATTTCGTCAAAAAATTGACTATAGTGGGAGCCAAGCTACCTGTATCGATTTTTCAATGAACTACCCTATTCCCGAAAACGAAGAAGCACGTATCAAAGCGCTGGCAGAGTATCAGCTGCTAGATACACTTCCCGAGCAGGAGTACGACGATATTGTGCAGGTGGCCGCACAAGTCTGTAAAACCTCGATGTCCACTGTTGTGCTGGTCGACAAGAAACGTAACTGGTTAAAAGCAAAGTACGGCACCGACCAGGATTCTGTCCCCCGTGAAATGGGAATCTGCACCCATGTGATTTTACAGCGCGACATGATGGTGGTGAATGACACTCACAAACACCCGGTTTTTAAAGATTTGGAAGTAGTTACCAAAGCCCCGCACATTCGTTTTTACGCTGGCGTCCCTATTTTCAATCCACAGCAACACGCTTTGGGCACCTTGTGCGTGCTCGACCACCAACCCAAAGCCCTGACACAAGCCCAACAGGACAGCCTTAAAGCTCTATCGCGCTTTGTCGGTTCCCTGTTTGATATGCGCCGCTCTCTGGTTAAGCAAGAGTTCGAAAACAAGCTTTTACAGAAGTACCACAGCGACATCACCCAAGTTAACAATGAGTTAAAAGCGTTGAGCTTAAGCGACGAGCTGACTGGCTTGCGCAACAGGCGCGCATTCAATCAGGAGTTAAAACGGGAATTTGCCAGCCACAAGCGTTACTCAACCCCTTTGTCACTGTTGCTGCTTGATCTGGATAATTTTAAGCAGGTCAATGATAACTACGGCCACCAAGCAGGTGATAAAGCTCTGGAAATCGTGGCCAACCTGATGCTGCCCGTTTTTCGCGACAGCGACTTGTTGGCCCGCTATGGCGGCGAAGAATTTGCTGTGCTGTTACCTAACACCAATCTTGCCGATGCCCAAAAAGCAGCAGAGCGAATTCGTCGCGCCATTGCCAACAACCACTGTTGCCCACAAAAGCTGACGGTAAGTATTGGCGCGGCTTCTGCCGATGAATTTGATGATGCCGCAAGACTCATCAAACAAGCTGACGAAGCCTTGTACAGGGCCAAACAGCAGGGGCGTAATCGCGTCTGCCTTTGAAGCTAAGGTTTTAATGGTGAGCGTATGGCCTCTTTGTTCATGCATCGATACACTAGGGCCTGTTTACACTGACTGAAGCCCGCCTAATGCACCGCCTGATTATTGTTATTGCCGCCTTGTTTGCCGCTTGGTATTGGTGGTCAAAACTCAAAGCTTGCCCCCCTGAAAAACGCCGCAATTTTTTGCTGTGGTCCGGTTTTTGGGGAGTGTTGGGCATTTTGGTCATTCTTGCAGTCAGCGGGCGAATGCACTGGCTTGGAGTGGCAGTTGCTGGCTTGGTGCCACTGTTCAAAGGATTGCTCGGGCTCGCATTAAGAATACTGCCGTTATTGAATTTGCGGCGCCGCGCCGACAGCCAACAAGGGCCGGCAACGCCAACTTCTCAGCAGGGCAATATGACCGAGCAAGAAGCTTGGGACACCCTTGGCCTTGAGCCGGGCGCCAGTAAAGAAGATATTGTCCGCGCACACAAAAAGTTGATTCAAAAGCTGCACCCAGATCGCGGCGGCAACGACCATTTGGCCGCGAAAATCAATCAGGCCAAGGACAAACTGTTGTCGTAATCTTTTATGGCGCGCGACATCTGCCTACTCAGGCCTGCACTTGCACAGTCTGCCCTTGAAAAGTCACCGCCTGCCCCGCGCGAATTTTACAGCGCTTACGCAATTCAACCTCGCCATCCACAGTGACCAATCCATCCGCAATCAGCAATTTTGCCGTGCCGCCACTGTGAGCCAAGCCGGTGAGTTTTAACAGGTTATGAAGCTCCACAAACTCCCGGCCTTCCAGTTCAAACTGTTCCATCGTTAACCGTCCGCATCTTCCATCACCCAGGCCTGGGCCGCGGCAATTCGGGCGACAGGCACCCGGAATGGGCTGCAAGATACATAGTCCAGACCGAGCTTGTGGCAGAATTTTACCGAGATAGGGTCGCCGCCGTGTTCCCCGCAAATACCGTATTTGAGGCCTTTCTTGGCACGCTTGGAATCTCTGATCGCCATTTTCATTAACTTGGCCACCGCCCGTTGGTCCAGAGACACGAACGGGTCGTGTTCGATCAGCTTCTTATCCAGATAGCTGGGGATAAAGGTACCGGCATCATCCCGAGAAAATCCGTAGGTCATCTGGGTTAAATCGTTGGTGCCGAAGCTCATAAATTCCACCGCCGGCGCCAAGCGTTTTGCGCCCAGGCAAGCCCGTGGTGTTTCCATCATGGTGCCAATTTTGTAGGGGATGGAGAAACGCTGTTTGTCCAAAAGGCGGCGAATGCGCTGATCGATAATATCTGTTACCAGGCGAATTTCCCGCACATTCACCACCAGGGGAATCATAATTTCCGGCATCGGCCGATAGCCTTTTTCAGCCGCTTCGATGGCAGCAGAGAAAATTGCATCGATCTGCATTTCGGTAATTTCCGGGAATACCACGGACAAACGGCAGCCGCGAAAGCCGAGCATGGGATTCACTTCGCTCAAGCGCTGGCTAATGGCTTTTATCTGTTGTTCCGATTTGCCGGTACTGGCTACCAGTCCTTCAAGGCTATCGCCATCGTGAGGCAAAAATTCGTGCAATGGCGGATCAAGCAAGCGAATGGTAACCGGCAGCCCTGCCATTTCTTTGAACAAGCCGAGCATGTCCGCCTGCTGGAACTCTTTGAGTTTTGCCAAGTGCTGTCGGCGCTCTTCTACGGTTTCAGACAGCACCATGGCGCGCATCACATCAATGCGATCAGCCGCAAAGAACATATGCTCAGTACGGCACAAGCCAATGCCTTGCGCACCCAGTTCACGAGCCTTGGCCGCGTCTTCCGGGGTTTCGGCGTTGGCCCGTACTTTCAAGCGGCGGTAACGATCAGCCCAGCCCAGTATGGTCTGAAAATCTTCGCTGGCGCTGGCTTCCATTTTGGCAATCTCTCCCAGCATCACCTCCCCGGTGGAGCCATCCAGGGTAATGACATCACCGCGACGCATCACCACACCGCTCTCTGTCGTGGCAGTGCCCGCACTGTAATCGATAGTCAGGCTGCCACAGCCGGTAATGGCACAAACCCCCATACCCCGGGCAACCACAGCGGCGTGAGAGGTCATGCCGCCCAGTTCAGTGAGAATACCCTCGGCCACTTTCATGCCGTGAATATCCTCCGGGGTGGTTTCACGGCGTACCAACACCACTTTCTGCCCTTCCCCGCTGCGCGCTACCGCTTCGTCCGCAGAAAACACCACGCAACCGGTTGCCCCACCGGGGCTGGCAGGCAGGCCAGTGGCCACCGGCTCGGTTTTCGCCGCCGGATCCAGCATCGGGTGCAACAGAGCTTCCACGTGTTCGGGGGTCACACGTAGCAAGGCTTCTTTTTCACTGATTAATCCTTCGTTCACCATATCCACCGCCATGCCAATGGCGGCGTGGCCAGTGCGCTTACCGCTGCGGGTTTGCAGCATGTAAAAACGGCCTTGCTGAACCGTAAATTCAATATCCTGCATATCGCGATAGTGTTGTTCCAGCATAGCCTGGGTGCGATACAGCTCGTCGTAGACGTCTGGAAGGCGCTGCCTCAGCGCATCGATAGGCTCTGGGGTGCGAATACCCGCGACCACATCTTCGCCCGCCGCATTAAACAGGAATTCACCAAAGAACGCTTTTTCGCCAGTGGAGGGATTGCGGGTAAAGGCCACCCCGGAGCCGGAGTCATCCCCAAAGTTGCCAAACACCATGGCTTGCACGTTGACTGCCGTACCCAGGGATTCGGGAATGTTGTTCATTTCCCGGTAAACCTGTGCCCTCGGGGTATACCAGGACAGGAACACCGCTTCGATGGCAAGACGCAGTTGTTCGTAAGGGTCCTGAGGGAAGTCCACCAGGGTTTTGAAAGTGTTGATAACGGCCTGCCAGTCTTCGGCAGTCATATCAACATCCTGGGCTTTGCCGTGTGCCTTTTTGTAGGCTTCGATTTCGTGCTCAAACTTTTCACCATCGACACCCAACACCACATCCCCAAACATCTGGATAAAGCGCCGATAGCAGTCGTAGGCAAAGCGAGGGTTGGCAGTCTTTTTCGCCAACCCGGCAGCGATATCGTCGTTCAGACCAAGGTTAAGGATGGTGTTCATCATCCCCGGCATGGAGATCGCCGCCCCGGAACGCACGGAGAAAAGCAGCGGGTTTTCCGGGTCACCAAAGCGCGCACCCATTTCTTGCTCCACCAGCTCAAGGGCAACACGGTATTCCTGATCCAGCTGTGGCGGCAGTTGATTGCCCGAATCAAAAAATTCCTGGCAAGTGGGTGTGGTAATCACAAAACCGTAGGGAACAGGCAGCCCAAGATTGGTCATTTCGCACAGGTTGGCACCTTTGCCGCCCAATAACTCTTTATCGTCCTTGCTGCCTTCGTTAAACAGGTAAACACGCTTGGCCATAACAGCCCCCCACTGTTGTTAGTTACTCTTGTTAAGCTAAATAGTCACCACAAACTTTATGATATCTGCATAAATTGGTACAGATGCTCTTGGTCAAACGGCCAATTCAATTCGCGATCATCCACAGCCACAACAGGTATGCTGGTGCGGTATTGCCGCAACCAACTCACATCACTGGTGATGTCACGCTCTATCAGCTGATGACCGGTGGCGGCAATCACCGGGTAGATCACTTGTTTGGCCTTCTCGCACAAAGAGCAATGAGGGCCGGTATATAAAACAAGCTGTGAGGCCATGACGTTAACCCCTACTCGCCCCGCCGCTTAATGCGCCAGCAATTGTGAATCTTCGAGTTGCGCTGAAAATCCGGGTCGATGGTGTCCCGGGTAATATCTTCCACATCCAGAAAGCTGAGCACATCTCCATCCATCTGAAAACGACGGAAATTGTTGGAAAAGTACAGCTCACCACCGGCTGCCAACAGGCGTACGCACTGGCGAATCAGCAAGCCGTGATCCCGCTGGATATCCAACACCCCTTCCATTTTCTTGGAGTTGGAGAACGTGGGTGGATCGAGCACGATCACATCGTAACGCTGATCCCCCTCAGAGGCCTCCTGCAGCCATTTCAAACAATCGGCACGCTCCAGCTGGTGCTTGTTGAGATCAAGACCATTGAGTTCAAAATTGCGCCGCGCCCAATCCAGGTAGGTGGGCGACATATCCACACTCAAACTGCGGCTGGCACCCCCTAAGGCGGCCTGCACACTGATGCTGGCGGTGTAGCAAAACAGGTTAAGCAATGACTTACCCGCCGCTTTTTGGTGAACCAGACGCCGCAAGGGGCGATGATCCAAAAACAGCCCGGTATCCAGGTAATCTTTGAGGTTAACTTCCAGTTTGGCAGCGCCTTCGGCAACGGTACGCACTGCCTGATTATCCGCACTTTCCGCATTTTGGCGCTGGTACTGGTCACTGCCCTTTTGGCGCTTGCGCTGTTTAAAAAACAGCTCGCCCTCGCCCAACTGAAGAGCCTCCTGTAATCCTTGGCGGGCTTCGCGAAGGCGGCGTCGGGCATCCCGTGGGTCAATGGTTTTTGGCGGGTCATACTCTTGCAGGTGCACCGCTTCGCCCTGCTCCGTGCGGTAGATATCCACCGCCACTGCATACTCAGGCATATCCGCGTCATAGAGGCGATAACAGTGGATATTCTCCCGCTTGAGCCAGGATTTGAGCTTGCGCTGGTTTTTGGTGATGCGATTGGCAAACATCTTCGCACCCTCAGATAACGCCTCTGGTTCTGTTGGCTCACTGGCGGCCAGCGACTGTTGATTCACTGCAAACAACAACAGCTTGCAGGGAATGGCACCGTTAAATAGCCGATATTGCTTGTGGGCGCGCAGGTTCATCTCCGGACCCAACTCCGGGTTGCCGGTAAATACCGCGGCCTGCCAACCGGGGAACTGGCTTTTAAGGCGCTCACCGAGAAGATGGTAAAGATCCCGCAGTGCCTCCTGCTCCCCCAAGCGCTCACCATACGGGGGGTTGGTGATGACCAGCCCCGGGGCAAGGGTTTTATGGGTAGGCTGTTTGAGCTCTTTCAAAGGTTTGGGGCTAACTCGCACCCATTCCGCCAACCCCGCTTGTTGGATGTTTTCTTCGGCGGCACGTATGGTTCGACCATCCACATCGTAGCCGCGTATTTCAGGGATTGCCTTGTCACGCCCGTTCTGACGGCGCTGGCGAGCTTCTGCCAGCAACAGTTGCCACTGGTTATCATTGTGATCCGGCCAATGTGTGAAAGCAGGCACATCACCCGCTTCTTCTCGCAGCAACCCCGGTGCGACATCCAGGGCCATCAGTGCCGCTTCGATCAGCAAGGTGCCGCTGCCGCACATGGGGTCGATCAAAGCGCCACCCGCCTCTGCCACTTGCGGCCAGTTGGCGCGCAACAGCAGTGCGGCTGCCAGGTTCTCTTTTAGTGGCGCGGCGGTATTGGCTGCGCGATAGCGACGTCGGTGCAAGCTGTCGCCGCTAAAATCCAGCGCCAAATGCAACCGACTTTTACCGCCTTTAATTGAGGCAAGGTGAGCTTGTATCCAGATGTCAGGGTTTCGCGTATCCACATTCGGCCTGGGCAAGCCCTGTTCGCGAAAGTGATCGACGATGGCGTCCTTTACCCGGCGGGCACCGTACTGGGTGTGGGTAATGTGTTTGTTACCACCGCTAAAGCGAACAGCGATGGTTTTTTCAGAACCCGCTTTTCCAGAACCACTCTTTTCAGAACCACGCTTTCCAGAACCAATGTACCGTGACCAGTCAACGTTTTTTGCTCCTTGATATAAGCTTTCGTCATCGCTGACCAGGCTGTGATCCAACTGCAATAACAGGCGGTTAGCCAGCCGCGACCACAGGCAAATTCGGTAGGCGGATTCCAGGCTGGCACGACATGAAACCCCGGCCACAGTCTCACGAATGTCGCTGGCTCCCAGCTCATCCAGCTCTTTTGCGAGCAATTGTTCCAGACCTTTGGGGCAGCTGGCCAGCCAGTCAAATTTGGTATTCGTCATTACTTAATTTTCACAAAACCTGTGTTTTTACAGAAACAATGGTTAATTTTGCATTCCAAAACGCTATAAAAATCCTACCGCTAAGAAAAATATATTCTTCGACAAAACTCCTGTTTTTTGTTCTAGTTAGCAGTCCGTTGTGACGACGGAAAAATGTAACCACGGCACGAAGTTTCGTATTACCGGCCCTCTTTCGACCCCTTGTCGGGCCTTTTCAGGAGGACACTAAAACGATGAAAACTCAGAAACGTGACTCTTCACACCGCGCGTTTATCAAAGGTTACCAAGCTGGCTACAACGGCAAACCAAAGGCTTTTTGCCCTCACATTGCAGACACATACAACGCCATGGAATGGCAACGTGGATGGCACGAGGGTCGTGAAGATCACTGGTCTGGATACAACCAATTTACCAGCCACCAAAAGGCAGTTAATTTACAGTAAAGCAATCCACGGGCAGCCAATGCAGAACAGCCACCCGTTACTTTTTACCCCTGGGCTTACTGCCCATCCCTAGAGCCTGCAACGAGGCTTTGGAAGCGGTTACAGGACGCGATTGCGTCCGCCGCTTCCCTTACTAGTTTCGGCCCCTGATAAATAAACCCGGTGTACACCTGTACCAAGCTGGCACCAGCTTCTATTTTTTCCACCGCATCAGCGCCACTGCAAATCCCCCCTACGCCAATAATTGGCAGCGCCCCTTCCAGCACTTCGTGTAAACGAGCGATGACTTGTGTGGATTTCTCTCGCACTGGCGCACCACTGAGTCCACCGGCCTGCTCTGCCAGTGGCGAATCCGCCACCGCATCACGGGATATGGTGGTATTGGTGGCAATCACGCCGTCAATTTTCTGCTTCACCAAAATTAGCGCGATATCATCCACCCCAGCTTCATCCAGGTCTGGGGCAATCTTCACCGCAAGAGGCACATAGCGACCGTGCTCATCCGCCAGGCGGGCCTGGGCCTGTTTCAAGGTGGCCAGCAATTCACTCAGTTGCTCGCCAAACTGCAGATCACGCAATCCGGGGGTATTCGGTGAGGAGATATTGACCGTAATGTAGTCCGCATGGGCGTAAACTTTTTCCATACCTATCAGGTAATCGTCCGCCGCCTTTTCCACCGGAGTGTCGAAATTTTTGCCGATATTGATGCCCAGTACTCCGTCATAACGACGGCGCTTTACTCGCCCGACCAAATGATCCACCCCCAGGTTGTTAAACCCCAGGCGGTTGATAATGGCCTGATGCTCAGGCAAGCGGAACATTCGAGGTTTGGGATTGCCCGGCTGAGGGCGCGGCGTCACCGTACCGATCTCTACAAAGCCAAAGCCCAACGCACCCAGGCCGTTGAAATAATCACCATTCTTATCCAAACCCGCAGACAGCCCTACCGGATTGGGGAAGCGAATGCCCATAACCTCCACCGGAGCAGATACAGCGGGTTTGGCGAGCTTCATCAAGCCCAGGCGTTCGCTGCAGCCGATGCTATCCAGAGCCACTTCGTGGGCGGTTTCGGCGGGTAAGGTAAAAAGAGCTTTGCGGGCCAGATCGTACATAAATCAATTCCAGAAAATGAAAAACCCCGCTACTGGGGCCTGTCGACACTAATTGAGCTATCACTGCTGGGAGCCATTTTTTTGCCCAGCAAGGCAGAAGGAGTGCCATGTAGCCGCTCTACATAAGCGACTGATAACACAGCTGGGCGGAAAAATGGCCCCAGCCCTTCGGGTTGTGACTAAAAAAGTGCTACTCAGTGTTGCTCGTCGCTTATTTGGAATGACCAAACCACACGACTCGCGCCTTGATTAGCGCTTTTTTAGCCACAACAGTGGCAACTCAATTAGCGTCGACAGGCCCTAATGTAGCGGGGCGTAATAGTAACGCAAAGTGATGGCTTTCCGTTACTCCGCAGCCAGAGCCTGGCGAGACGCGGTGCTGCGGGACAAGTCCTGCAACTCACGCAGCGCTACTGAATACATAGCAAAATCCTGAGTGGTTGTGGAACGCAGTTCCTGCACGGTTTCCATCCAGCGATCGACCAGTTGCTCGTGCTTGTCGTGCCAGTCATCGAGAATCTTCTTGATGTCTTTCTGCTGGCCGTATTCTTTGAGCACAGCCAGTGTCAGCTCACGACGGTGAGCTTCCAGCTCATCCACAAAGGACTCACGAGCAAAGTCTTTCCAGCGGTTTTCAGGCCGCAGAGACACGATTTGATCGCCGAACCAGTCGAGAGCGAGTTGGTTGCCCATCAGGTGGTAGAGCTCAATAACATATTCCACGGGAATGTTGTTATTGATGGACATTTCCGCCACACCCAAAGCGAAATACAAGCTATTGGAGCTGGCCGCCAGTTCGGCCGCTTGCGGGCTAACGCCGTTGCTGATCAGGTTGCCGTGCAGGGTATCCCATTTTTGTTTGTGATCACCCACCATAATTTTAGGCAGTACCTTGAGCACTTTTTCCATTTTCATGCGCATTTTGGGAACCAGCTGAGCGGGATCCAGAGAACCACGCCAGTTGCGCAGTATCCAGCGAGTGGCACGGCGGCCAAGGCGCATGTAGATGGTAATCAGTTCAAGTTGTAGAGCAGAAGAAACTTTGTAATCCAGAGCTTCCAGATCTGCCCACACCTGTGGCAGCTTAAAGAT
This sequence comes from bacterium SCSIO 12696, assembly GCA_024397955.1. NCBI lineage: Bacteria > bacterium SCSIO 12696. The sequence goes on along the minus strand of CP073744.1, from coordinate 409,935 downwards.
GTCGCGAACAATAGCGTAGGCTTTCAACACCTCACCTGCCGTGGCACCGGTGGACTCCACCTGACGCATGTAGAACGTCAGGCCCATGGTGTTGATCAACTCATTGGCCAACTGAGTAGCGATGATTTCACGCTTCAGGCTGTGCTCATGAATCTGTGGCAGGTACTTCTTGCGCATTTGCTGCGGGAACAAGCTCTCTACCGCTTGCGCCATGTACTCGTTGTCCGCCACGTCAGAATCGATCAGGGCTTCTTTCAACTCTACCTTGGCGTAGGAGATCAACGTAGACAGTTCTGGGCGAACCAGACCCTGGCCGCGACCGTCACGCTCACCCATTTCCTCATCGCTGGGCAGGAACTCCAGGGCACGGTCCAGACGGCCTTTTGATTCCAGGGTAGTGATAAAGCGCCAGTACTCGGCCAGGTTACTGTGGCAGTGGAATTCAGCAACACTGATGGCCTGGGTTTGCTGGTAGTTGTTATCCAGTACCAGGTCAGAAACATCGTCGGTCATCTTCTCCAGGAAGACGTTGCGCTGTTTGGTCGTCAAATCCTCTGTGGCCACCAGCTCATTCAACAGAATCTTGATGTTGACCTCGTGGTCCGAACAGTCCACACCACCGGCATTATCGATAAAGTCGGTGTTACAAGCACCGCCGTTCTGACAGAACTCAATACGACCACGGTGGGTCAAGCCCAGGTTGCCGCCTTCACCGAATACCCGGCAGCGTAGGTCTTTACCGTTAACACGCAGGCTATCGTTGGCGCGATCGCCCACTTCGTCGTGGTTTTCATCAGTGGCTTTTACGTAGGTACCAATACCGCCGTTCCAGATCAGATCCACCTCGGACTTCAGCAATTCGTGAATCAGCTCAGTGGGCGGTAACTCGTCTGCCTCGATACCAAAGGATTCCTTGATTTCCGGGGTCAGCACAATGGACTTGGCACTGCGATCAAACACACCGCCACCCTTGGAGATCAACTTGCTGTTGAAATCCGCCCAGGTGGAGCGAGGGGTATCAAACAGGCGCTGACGCTCTGGGAAGGTCGCCGCCGCATCTGGATTGGGGTCGATAAAAATATGCAGGTGGTTAAACGCTACTTTAAGGCGGATTTTGTCGGACAGCAGCATGCCGTTACCGAATACGTCACCACCCATATCACCGATACCAATTACGGTAAATTCGTCTTCCTGAGTGTTGACGCCAATCTCGCGGAAGTGACGCTGTACCGCCACCCAGGCACCGCGGGCAGTAATGCCCATACCTTTGTGGTCGTAACCGTTAGAGCCGCCAGAGGCGAAGGCGTCACCCAGCCAGTGGCCGTACTCTTCAGAAATATCGTTGGCGATATCTGAGAAGGTGGCGGTGCCTTTGTCAGCAGCCACAACCAGGTAAGGGTCGTCCTCATCTCTGCGCACCACTTCTTTCGGAGGCACAATTTCACCGCCAACGATGTTGTCGGTCACATCCAGCAGGCCGCGAATAAAGGTCTGGTAGCAGGCAATGCCTTCGGCCATAAATTCTTCACGACCATTGGTTTGGTGCAGATTTTTGGCCACAAAACAGCCTTTGGAGCCGGTGGGTACAATCACCGCGTTTTTCACCTGCTGGGCTTTTACCAGGCCCAGCACTTCGGTGCGGTAATCTTCCATACGGTCTGACCAACGCAAACCGCCACGGGCCACCTTGCCGCCGCGCAAGTGCACACCTTCCATACGGGGGGAGTACACGTAAATTTCAAACTCAGGCCGCGGCTTGGGCGCTTCCTGCAACTGGTGAGTGGCCAGTTTGATGGAAATATACGGCTTGTTCTTACCATTCTTATCGTGCTGGAAGAAGTTGGTACGCAAGGTGGCGTTAATCAGGTTCAAGTAGGTACGCAGCACCTTGTCTTCACTAAGGTTGGATACCGCATCCAAGTCAGCGGAGATCTTTTTGGTCAAGCGCGCTGCACGCCCTTCCCCTTCGTGGGTGGGGTCAAAGTAGCTCTTGAACAACGCCACCAGGTTGCGAGCCGTATCCAGGTGTTTAGACAGAGTATCGGCAATAAAGCGCTGCCCCAAGCTAAAGCCGAGCTGCTTCATATAGCGACCGTACATACGCAGCATCGCTACAGAGCGCCAGTCTAAACGCGCGCCAATAACCAGGCGGTTAAAGAAGTCATCGTCGGTTTCACCCATCCAGATTGCCTGGAAGGCGTCCTGGAAGTTGTTGCGCACCGAAGGCACATCCACACCCACGCCCATGCGGAATTTCAGGGTGAAGTCAGATAGATGCACTTCGCCTTTGCTGGTGTTGATGATGTAGGGGTGTTCACCCAGTACCTGGAAGCCCAGGTTCTCCAACAGCGGCACCATGGACGACAGGTCCAGCGGCGTATCTCGGTGGAACACTTTAAAGCGCATCACGTCTTTGGCCACTGCCGGTGGCTGATAGAAGCTCATCGCAATTTTGTTGTCGCTATCGATGTTTTCCACCAAACCGATATCCCCGAGGGCACCGCGGGGATCAAAGTGTTCCTGGTAGGAAGTGGGGAAGCCACTGGCGTAAACCCGACAAATACGCTGGCCTTCTTCTTCGCCGTAATGGTCAACAACAGCGGAGCGAAGGTCATCGCTCCAGTTGCGGGTAATCTGGATAATACGCTGCTCCAGATCCGCCACATCCAGCTCTTTGTAGCTTTCGCTGTTGACTCGGAAAATAAACTGGATACGAGCCAGCACTGACTCGGACATGTAGGTATAAAAATCGCGACCGGTGGCATCCAGCTGCTCACTCAGCATCGCCTCGATGCGGTGACGCACATTGGTGTTGTAGAGGTCGCGGGGGATATACACCATACAGCTGACAAAGCGTTCGTAGGCATCGGTGCGCATGAAAAAGCGCACCTTGCGGCGTTCGTTGATCTGCCAGGTATCGACGATAGTGCGGTAGAGCTCGTCTTCGGTGCTTTGAAACAACTCATCGCGAGGGTGCACATCCAGCAATTGTTGCAGGGCTTTGCCGTCGTGGCTGCTGGTCATCAGCCCGGAGCGCTCCATCACCCGCTTCACCTTGTTGCGCAGCACAGGGATCAGCGATGGCTTCATGGTGTACACAGGCGACGTGAACATACCCAGCAAGCGCACCTCGCCCACCGGTTTGCCATTGCCATTGAGTTTTTTAACAACGATGTAGTCGGCGTGGATGCTGCGGTGTACTCGAGAGCGAACCGATGAATAGGTAAAGGCCAGCAGATCATCGCGCTCGTAAAACGCTTTAACACCAGGGTTTAGAGATTCCAGGTCAGCACTGGTCTGCTTGGTACCGTGCAACCGGAATAGACCCAGACGTTTGTCTTCCAGCTCGGTCACCACCTGTTTGCCCTTCACCGTTTTCAGGCTGTATTCAGAGCAACCCAGGAAGGTGTAGTAACCGCTGTGCATCCACTTCAACAATTCAGTAGCGTCGTCGCGCTCTTCTGCAGGCACGCCCTTTTTCAAGGCAGCGGTTTCATCAGCGAGTTTGGCAACACGATCCAGCATCGGCCGGAAGTCTTGCACCACCACAGACACATCGCTGAGTACATCCGCCAGGCCATCGGCCACTTCATCCAGCTCTTCCTGAGAGGAGTGCAAATCAATCAAAAACATCATCAAGGCTTCTTGCTGGCCGGTTTTGGCCTCGGTGAAACCGCCGAAGTCGCCCTTGGCGTTGCGCTTGGACTTGGAAATGATGCTCTTACTGAGGTGGATATTGATGCCGCGGTTTTTCAATTCAATACGCAGGGAGTCCACCAGGAACGGCATGTCGTTTTGCAGCACATACACCACCGAGTGGGGGCTGAGCCAACCATCCTCTTCCAGGGTGGGGTTAAAGACCCGGATCTTGGGGCCTTTTTTGCTGTCGTACTGCTGAGTAAAATCCCAGGCGGAACCCACCAAGCCGGACATATCACTAACCGGTACGCTTTGATATTCCTCAACAGGTAGCAAGCTGAACAACTTGTGGGTAAAGGGCAGCAACTGCTTCATATCGCAGTGGGCGTGATCTTTTTTGATCTGTTGTTCTACTTGTTGGTAACGCTCATGGTCTTGAAACTTTTTCACACCTTTCTCCTGGATATTATTGTCTGGCCTGAAGCATCAATACCCCCAGTCAAAAACACCGACAATTGCAGGATTGTGTGCAAAGCAAAAACCCAAACACCGCATACCCGGCACCCCCTCATAGGCAGCAAGGTATACAGTGAATCAAAAGTCAGCGCCTTAGCTGGCAGCTTATTTGCTGGAAGTTTACAATCTTCCGCCCCTAGCCGCACCTACTAAGATGGCGTGGTAATCATCAAATAACAAATAACGGTATACCTAAATGGAATGCGAGCAAATCGACATCCAACACCCGCTACGGGATTTGCGCCAGTGGCTGGACAGCCAGATCGTTGGCCAGAGCCATTTGACTGAGCGTTTGCTGATCGCCCTGCTGGCCGACGGCCACCTGTTGGTGGAGGGAGCACCCGGGCTGGCAAAGACCCGCGCCATCAAAACCCTCGCGGACGGTATCGAAGGCGACTTCCATCGAATTCAGTTTACGCCGGACCTTCTGCCAGCTGACATTACCGGCAGTGACATTTACCGCCATCAAGAAGGCAACTTTCAGTTTCAACCCGGGCCCATATTCCACAACCTGGTACTTGCGGATGAAATTAACCGGGCTCCGGCAAAGGTCCAGTCCGCGTTGTTGGAAGCCATGGCAGAGCGGCAAATCAGCGTGGGCCGCAAAACTTACTCGCTGCCCAAGCTGTTTCTGGTGATGGCCACCCAGAACCCCATTGAGCAGGAAGGCACCTATCCCCTGCCGGAAGCTCAAATGGATCGCTTTTTAATGCACGTATTGGTGGGTTACCCGGCGCCAGAAACCGAACGGCAAATACTGCACATTACCCGCGGCGAAGCCCTGGAAGAACCGGTCGCCCAGCCACCAGTGATCGCCGAAACCGCGCTACTGGCCGCCCGTAAGGCAGTGGCTGGGCTGCATATGTCAGAAGCCGTGGAAGAATATTTGGTGCAGCTGGTACTGGCGACACGCCACCCGGAAAAATACACCGAAGAATTGGCGGGCTGGCTGGAGTACGGCGCCAGCCCACGGGCCACCATTGCACTCGATCGCTGCGCCCGCGCCTACGCCTGGCTGCAAGGTCGCGACTATGTGAGCCCCGACGATGTGCGCAGCGTGGCCCACGATGTGTTGCGGCACCGCCTGATTCTCAGTTTTGAGAGCGAGGCCAAAGGCATCGATGCCAATCAGGTGATCGACAAGTTACTGGCAGTGGTACCGTCGGCCTGAGATCGAACCCATGACAGAGAAAACGCATCAGATGGCGGCCACAGCTAAAGCGTCGCAATTTGCCACCGCAGTTGCCGACATCAATGACTTGGTGGCATTGCGCCACGCGGTCTCTGATCTGGCGTTTTTCCCTCGCAAGATAGTCCGCAGTCAACTGGCCGGGCAGCTTCGTTCGCAGTTTCGCGGCCGCGGCATGGACTTTGAAGAAGTTCGCCACTACCAGCCAGGGGACGATGTTCGCACCATTGACTGGCGAGTAACCGCACGTACTGAAGCGCCACACACCAAAGTATTTCGCGAAGAACGGGAACGGCCGGTGTTTGTGATTGCCGACCTGCGGCGCACCATGCTGTTCGGCAGCAAGCAGCTGAAAATAACCACGGTTTGTCAGCTCACCGCCGCTCTTGCCTGGGCGGGCATTGCCAACAATGACCGGGTTGGTGCGCTGTTGTTTGGTACTCAGCGCCAACTGACACTGAGGCCACGGCGCAGCCACCATAACGCCTTGCAAGTTATTCACAGTTTGCACGACCTGTGCACCGAGCTACCGCAAGCAAACGCTGACCGTTTTACCTTGAGCCACCTGCTGGAAGAAGGTCGTCGCATTGCCCACCCCGGGGCCTCGGTGTTTGTGGTCAGTGATTTCCACGACCTGGACAACACCAGCAAAGAGCACCTTTACAACCTGACTCGCCACTGCGACGTGACTCTGTGCCAGGTCTACGACCCACTGGAGCAACAGCTACCGCCGGGAGGGCTTTACCCCATTGTTAGCAGTGGCAAGCGGCAATTGCTCAACACCCGCAACCGTCAATTGCAGCAGCGTTGTCGCCAGCTGTTTGATAGCCACCAACAGCAATTGCAGCAGCTCACCGGGCAAATGGGTATGGGGTTGTTGAGGGTAAGTACACAGGACTCTGTCCCTACCCTGTTACGGCAAAGCTACAGCAAGCGGAGAAAGCCCGCGTGAACGACCCACTGACGCAACTGCAGGACATTCACCTGCCGCAAACCATTAGCTGGTGGCCATTATCCCCCGCTTTATGGGGTCTGTTGGTGGTTACCCTGGTAATGCTCGCTGCTCTGCTTTGGTGGGCATTTGTCAGCTATCGGCGCAACCGCTATCGACGCCTGACACGCAAATCTATTGCCCATCACTTTAGTGACTATCAGCAGCACAATAATCAGCAGCAACTGTGCCGGCAGTTGTTCAGCACATTGCGCCGTTGCCTGCTGACGTCCGCAAACATTGAACTGGCGGCAGCGGCCAGTTATTCCCTGAGTAACTTGCTGACCGTCGCCGACCAACCCGGCAAAACCTTGTTTTCAAGAGAGTTAATAGCACTTGTAGAGCAGCAACTCTACGCACCAAAGCCACAACCATTATCTGATGAACAACTACAACAGTTACGCCAGAACGCTCTGCAATGGGTCAAGCAGGTGAATACTGCCAAGTTAACCCCCGAGGTGCCCAGCCATGGCTGAATCCAGCGGTTTGGTACTCCAGTGGAGTTGGATACTGTGGCTATTGCCGGTGCCCTGGGTATACCGTCTGGTGCGCCCAGCTCTGCCGCAACAAAGTGCGGCGCTGAATATTCCGGTTTATCAACACCTGTTGGATGCCCAGGAACCCGCCTCTGCACAGCTGCCATCCAGCTGGTTTAATCACGCATTACTGAGCACGGTGTGGCTGGGCTGCCTGCTGGCAGTTGCCCGCCCCACCTGGATCGGTGAGGAAATAGAACTGCCCACCAGCGGCCGCGACCTGCTGCTGGCAGTGGATATTTCAGAAAGTATGGCGGAACCGGATATGCCTCTGGGGCGGGATATGTTGAGGCGCATTATTGCCGCCAAGGCGGTTGTCGGCCAATTTGTGGAGCGCCGCAGTGGCGACCGCCTGGGGTTGATCTTGTTCGGTGGCAGCGCCTACCTGCAAGCCCCTCTCACCTTTGACCGAACCACCCTCAATCAGCTATTGCAGGAAGCGGAACTGGGCATGGCCGGTTCCGCCACGGCCATTGGCGACGCCATCGGACTGGCTGTTAAACAGCTCAAGGAACGCCCGGAAAACCACCGGGTACTCATCCTGCTTACCGACGGTTCCAACACCGCTGGTAGTTTACAGCCGATGCAGGCGGCCGAGGCAGCCACTCAGCTGGGCATCAAAATATACACCGTTGGCATCGGCGGTGGCCGCCGCGGCTGGTTCAGCCGCAATGAAGTCGACGAGCAAACCTTGTTGGCCATTGCCAACACCACCGGCGGCCAATTTTATCGAGCCAAGGATGTGCAACAGCTCAACGACATTTACCACCACCTAGATCAGTTAGAACCCATTGAACAAGACGCAGAAACCCTGCGCCCCAGCAAATCCCTGTTCCACTGGCCGCTGGCAATCGCATTGCTCGCCGCATTAGGCCTGTTGTTGCGCCGTTTTATTCGCGGGGGCACCCATGGCTGACTTGGAATTACTGGCAAACTTTCACCTGTTGCGCCCTTGGTGGTTGCTGGCGATACCAGTGGGCATCGCGCTGTTGTGGCTGAGCCGCAAGCGCTTGTCATCCGGCGACTGGGCAAAGGTAATCGACGCTCGCTGGCTGCCGTTTATGGTGGAATCCGCCACAGCGCGCAAGCACCAGCTTTGGCCCTGGATTACCGCATTGATCATAGCGGCAGTGGCGCTCTCCGGGCCCACCTGGCAGCAACTGCCGCAGCCGCTGCACAAGGACCAAGGTGCCCTGGTGATCCTGCTGGACCTGTCTCCATCCATGCAGGCTCAGGATTTAAAGCCCAACCGCATCACTCGAGCTCGCTACAAACTGCGCGACATCCTGCAGCAGCGCAAACAAGGGCAAACGGCGTTGATCGTATACAGCGCTAACGCCCACGTGGTGACGCCACTCACCGACGATACCGCAACCATTGTGTCGCAACTGCCGGTGCTTACTCCAAGCCTGCTCAGCCCCGCTGGCAGCAATACCGAAGCGGCACTGGACCTGGCATTGCAACTGTTGAGAAACAGCCGCATTACCCGCGGCGATTTACTGTTGATTACTGACGGTGTCGCCAGCAAAGCTCGTACCCATATCTATCAGGCATTGCGTGGCAGCGATTATCGGTTGTCGGTATTGGCGTTGGGCACTGAACAAGGCGCGCCTATCGCCCTGCCCGATGGCGGTTTTGCCAAAGATCGCGACGGCAATATTGTTATCCCCCGCCTCGATCGCCCACCGCTGATTCAGCTGGCCCAGCGCAACAGCGGCCAGTACAGTGACCTGGCTGCGGACAACAGAGATATCGACGCCCTGATGGCTCATATCAGCAGCGCCCAGTCTTCTCCCTTTGAGTTACAGCGAGAAACCTTGCAGCGCACCTTTGACAGCTGGCACGACCAAGGCTACTGGCTGGCGCTGTTGTTGCTGCCACTGGTGGTACTGGCTTTTCGGCGCGGAGCTGTCACTGTGTTGATGGTGGCGCCACTGATCACACTGGGCTCCGTGCAGCCCAGCCATGCCGATGAAGCAGACACTCGCCCTCCCGGCTTTGAACAACTGCCCGATGTCTTGCAAACCCCGGATCAACGGGGCCAAAAGGCATTTCGGGAAAAACGTTTTGAAGACGCTGCTGAAGCGTTTCAGTCTCCGCAGTGGCGCGGTAGTGCCGCCTACCGGGCTGGTGATTACAAAACGGCTCTTGAGGCGTTTCAACAAGACGACAGTGCCACCGGACTGTACAACCAGGGCAACGCCTTGGCACAGCTGGGCCAGCTGGAAGAGGCGATCAAGCGCTATGAACAAGCGTTGGCAAAAGATCCAAACCTGAGTGCCGCAGCCGCCAACAAGGCCTTGGTAGAACAAGCCCAAAAACAGCAACAGCAACAAAGTCAGCAAGACGAAGGCCACGAGGGTTCAGGTGATCAACAACAAGGTGAGGACAGCTCTGGCTCGCCACAGCAATCTCAGCAAGACTCGCCGTCAGAATCCGAGGGCGATTCCCAGCAACAGAGCAACCCGCAACAATCCTCAGCTGACGACCAGCAAGGGGAGCAAAGCCCAGATCAACAGGGGCAGCCCTCTGAAGACCAACAACAGGCCAGTGAACAAAACTCCTCTGAAGGTGAGCAGCAACCAGGCAATGAAGAACAAAAGCCTGTTGCGGGCAGTAGCTCCGACAACTCCGACGAAGAAGCGGAACGCGCTATGGAGCAATTTTTACGCAAAGTACCCGATGACCCCGGGGCTTTTTTGAGGGAAAAGTTTCGCCGCCAACAGCAGCGCCAACAACGCCAAAACCAACCGGAGCGATGGTAGATTAATGACACTGTTTTCACGTTTTCTGTTCGTTTTTTTGCTACTGGCTACGACTCAGGCGAGTGCTGCGACGCTGACCAGTTCGGTTAACCGTTCCACACTGGCCGCCAACGAAAGTCTTGAGCTGACACTGGTTTACAAGGGCGGAAATACTAACCAGAGCATTGAGTTTTCGACTCTGGATTCACAGTTCGAGCGAGTGTCCGCACCGCGCCATCAGCAGAGTTTCCAATGGATCAACGGCGAATCGGAATCGTCGCAAGTCTGGCAAATCACCCTGCACCCGAAAAGCACAGGCACGCTGACCATTCCCGCTTTTGAGCTGGCAGGCGTGCGCAGCCAACCCATCGCGGTTACCGTCAAGGCCGCGGCCACCAAGCCCGACCAGCAAAACCCGGTATTTCTGGAGGCGGAAGCCGATAAAGAATCTCTGTATGTTCAGGAGCAGCTGTTGGTGACCTACCGGCTGTACCACGAAGTACCTTTGGCCAATATCACCCCCGGCTGGGGAGATATCGACAACGCCGAGATTTTGCAGCTGGGGCAAGAGGAATACCAGGCCACACTGGGTGGCCGCCAATACGAAGTGATTGAATGGCGTTTTGCCTTGTTCCCCAACGCCAGTGGCACTTTGGAGGTACCGCCATTTCGAATTAATGCGTACAGCCCCAGTGGCATTCGCTTTCGCAGTGGTCGACGCTTCAACCAGTTCAGCAAATCCCTGGAATTGCCGGTCAAACCCAAACCCGCCAACGGTGGCAGCCACTGGTTACCCGCCAGCAACGTTGAGCTGACCGAGCAAGCCATTGACGCCAATCGGGAGTGGCGGGTTGGCGAGCCGTTAACCCGAAAAATCACCTTGACGGGTATGGGCACTACCTCAACGTTTTTACCGCCTGTGTCTATACCCGACGATACCAAACTTCGCAGCTACCCAGACCAACCAAAACTGGAACAAGCCGCCGCCGGAAATGGCGTTATCGCCAGTCGCACAGAATCCATCGCCCTGGTGCCGACAGAGCCTGGGATCATTACCCTGCCAGCTGTCGAAGTGCAGTGGTGGGACACCAACAGTAACCGGCTAAAAACCGCCCGCCTGGCGGAAAAAACCTTGCAAGTATTGCCTGCAGAAACCCCCAACTACACCCCGCCGACAACCGTACAAACCAACACCGTAGAAGTAGCTACTGAAGAAACACCACACTGGGGCATATGGATATCTGTGGCAATCAACCTGCTTATGGCCATCGCCATCGTTTTGCTGTTGGTTTTTTATCGCCGCAATCACATTGAACCCACCAGCGAACCGCAAACATCGGCCACATCGTCTGCCGGCAACGAAAAAGAACTGTTTGCCAACGTGCGTCGCCACAGCAAAGCGGGCGACACTTTGGCAACCCGCAACAGCATTATCGCCTGGGCAAATGCCTACTGGCCCCAGCAAGCGTCCATGACACTGGATAAACTGGGGAGGTTGGTGAATGACAGCGAACTGCATCAGAAGCTGAACGCGCTGGATCAACAACTCTATGGCCCAACGGCCACCGAAGTTGACCTGCCCTGGATTGCGACACAGCTAAAACGCTTCCGTGCTCATGGGGGTGGTGCTCACAAACCGTCTAATGGTGACAACTTAATGCCACTCTACCCACAGTGAAGAACACAGCATTGAAACAACTCTCTTATCGTTTCAAGGCCGACCATTAGAATACTTCCCCTTCACGCCCCGATGGCACAGCTGGATAGCGCAGCCCCTCCTAAAGGGCAGGCTTCAGGTTCGACAAATTTGTCGGGAACAAATTTGGGCGTCGCAGCGCAGCGAAGACGGTCGCCAGACCGAGGGCCCGGATGGCCCGAGTCAATCCTTTACCGCCGTTTATTCAAACAACCCTCTTGTAGTTTCAAGACCGACCATTAGAATACTTTCTCCTCACGCCCCGATGGCACAGCTGGATAGCGCGGCCCCCTCCTAAGGGGCAGGTCTCAGGTTCGAATCCTGATCGGGGCGCCATTTCAACGTCGAGACACAAACACCTATGGACGCTCTACACGCCTTGCAAAACCGCGTTTCAACCCCGCGACTAAGCGCCCCCTCCCCTAGCTCTGAAGCACTGCAAAACATCAAACAGGCCGCCATGCGGGCAGCGGATCATCGCATGCTGCGTCCGTGGCGATTTTTGGTGATTGAAGGTGAAGGCCTGACCAGGCTGGGGCAACTGTTTGTTGCCGCCAAGACACCCGAGGGCGAAACCTTGTCCGCCGACCAGCAGGCATTGTGGGCCTGTAAGGCACAGCGGGCACCGATGATTATCGTTGCTATTGCCAGCTGTAAAGACGACGAAAAAGTCCCTGAAATAGAACAAATTATTTCCGCAGGCTGCTGCGTGCAAAATATGCTCAACGCTGCTTTCGCCCAAGGCGTTGGCGCTGTATGGCGCACCGGGGATTTTGCCTACCATCGTGCGGTACGCAACGGCCTTGGCGTTGACGACCACGAAAAGATCGTTGGTTACCTTTACCTGGGCACACCGGAAGGTCGCCAAAAGGCCGTTCCAGAAGTAGACACTGAGCAGTTCTTCAGCAACTGGTAGCGTTGCTTTTAAAAGCACGTTTGTGTAAAGTGCGCGACCTTCACGGTGAGGTGTCCGAGTGGCCGAAGGAGCACGCCTGGAAAGTGTGTATACGGAAACGTATCGAGGGTTCGAATCCCTCCCTCACCGCCACCCATAAAAAAACCCAAGTCATTGCACTTGGGTTTTTTTATGGGTGGCGGTGAGGGATGTGTGGACGAACCATCCGGTTCGACAAAATTGCAGGACAGCAATTTTGGGCGCTGTAGTGTAGCGCAAGCGGGCGCAGCCCGAAGGCCATGGATGGCCTGAGTCAATCCATGCACCAAGTCACCACTACAATTAAACATTGATTTCCGGCAGGTCAAACCACAAAGCGGTGAAATCGCTTCTGGCACTTACTGCCAAAGGCTTTTCCACAATGCCTAAGGCGTCGCCATCTTTTAATTCGTAACCATTCAGATCAGCCTTACCGCTGATAACGTGCATATAACCCGGGCGCTGCTGAGGGCTGAATTGATATCGCTCACCGGGCTTTAACTGCAAACAATAGAGGCTGGCATCCTGCTGCATGGTGATTGAGTTATCGCGACCATCTGGCGTCACCAGTGGCGTTAGTGGCCCTTGTTGTACGATCTTTTTTTGCTGGTAGCTTGGCTGTGTGCGCTGCCTATTAGGCTGAATCCATATTTGTAAAAAGCGCATTCTGTCACTGTGAGAATGATTGAACTCAGAATGAGTGATACCGGTACCAGCACTCATTCGCTGCACTTCACCGGCGGGCACCACAAAGCGATTACCCATGCTGTCTTTATGCTCAATAGCGCCCTCAAGCACATAGGAAATAATCTCCATATCACGATGGCCGTGAGTATCAAATCCGGCACCGGGTTTAAGAGTATCGTCGTTAATCACGCGCAAGGCGGAGATACCCATGTGCTTAGGATCGTAGTAATGGCCAAATGAAAAAGAATGTTTGCTATCCAACCAGCCGTAGTTAGCGCGACCGCGCTCACTGCCGGGGCGTAAGTAGTACATAACCGCCTCCTCATTGATGATGAGTACATGCTATGTAAATTTGGGCCGAGTGAATATTGTGTTGATTCGCGTTTTTTATTCTAAAAATTAGAAAGAGTTTGAAGCCCTAGATCTTATGTTCTTCACTCCAGTCTTTCAGCTGTTCCAAAATCCCCAGTGCAGAACGACCAAAGGTGGTCATTTCATAGCTGACCGCAATAGGCCGAGTGCTGATCACGTTTCTAAGTACCAACCCTTGCGCCTCCATTTCTTTCAGCCGCTGATCAACCATTTTTTTGCTGGCACCCCCCAATTGGCGACTCAATTCATTAAAGCGCACCGGGCCGTCTTTTAAATGCCAGAGTATAGACCCCTTCCATTTGCCGCCGATAATACGCATGCCACGTTCAATGGGACAGGGGCCATCACACAGTCTATCGACTCCCTTACGGCCATTCGGGCTGACACGAACAGTTACCTCACTCATATTAAAGCCCTCTTCTCTACGAGTATTTTGCTGAGTCTCATCAAAGGTTACAAAAAGTATACTAGTTGATTTTAGTAACCTATGGAAAGAGAATGTGCCCCACTGCTTTTAAGCCTATAGGGAATTTGTATGAAAAATATTTTTATTATTAACGCCCACCAGCCCTATGAGTTTTCTGAAGGCCGGTTGAATGCATCGTTGGTTGCCCAGGCCACAGAGTTTTTTACCAAACGCGACTGCAGCGTAAAAACGACCATTGTGGCCGAAGGCTATGATGTTAAAACCGAGCTGGATAAGCATCGCTGGGCCGACTTGGTCATTGTCCAGATGCCTGTAAATTGGATGGGCGTGCCCTGGCCTTTCAAGCGTTATATGGACGAAGTGTATACAGCGGGCATGAACGGCGAGTTGTGCGATGGCGATGGCCGCAGCCGAACAGACACTGGCAAGCACTATGGCAGTGGAGGCACACTGCCAGATACCCGTTACATGTTGTCACTTACATTTAATGCCCCGATAGAAGCCTTTGATAATCCGGATCAGTATCTGTTTCAAGGTAAGTCTGTGGACGACTTATTCCTGCCCATGCATATGAATTTTCGATTTTTTGCGATGCAAGCATTACCCACTTTTACCTGTTATGACGTATTAAAAAATCCAGACATTGATTCCGACTTCGCGCGATTTGAACAACACTTAGAACACATTATTGAGCTGTCTGTGGCAGACTGAGGAATATCCTATGAATTCAAATAATAAATTGCCTGCGGGCAGTATTTTTCCACCACTGCAGGTTAAAGACCTGAACGATAACAACGTTACATTGGGTAAACCTCAACAGGGAGCCAGCTGGCAACTTGTACTGGTTTATCGTGGCCGCCACTGTCCCTTATGCACCAAGTACCTCAATCAATTGGAATCTTACAGGGACCGATTACTGCAAAATGGTGTGGATGTAGTGGCAGTTTCAGGGGATTCCAAAGCGCAATTGCAAGCACACTTGAGCAAATTACAGGTCAGTTTTGCGCTTTGCTACGGCCTGACCCAGGAACAAATGCAGACGCTGGGGCTTTACATTTCTATCCCCCGCTCAGCCGAAGAAACCGATCATAACTTTGCCGAGCCAGGATTGTTTGTCATCAATGAAGAAGGCGCTATTCAGGTGATCGATATTTCCAACAACCCATTCGTGCGCCCGGAACTGGAGGCGTTGATATCCGGGCTGGAGTGGATTCGCAACCCGGACAACAATTATCCGATTCGGGGCACCTTGGCTTATTGAGGGCTTACTGAGCCGAGTCTTAATCCTCAGAGGTTTGCAGGTCTAAGGTCAACAGCCGCAGTTCGCCCATAAACTCTCTTGTCGCCAAGCCAATGCGATCTTTATCCTGATAATTGAGGTAAAAACTGGCGCTGCGGCTGGCGCCTTCACTGAGAGGCAAGCGTTTAATATCACCAGCGAGCAACGCAGCACTGATGGCCGGTTTTGGCAACCAGGCATAACCCAGGTTTTGTTCAATCAGTTCCACCGACGCCCTCATATGGCTCACAGTCCAGCGCTGCTCAGCACCGAGCCAGCCGGCGCTCACTTTGTTCTGCAGAGCGGAGTCGCGAACAATAATCTGCCGATAGGCCTTCAAGTCTTCATAATGGAGCGTCCGGTCAAGCTGGTGCAATGGATGCTCCCTGTGAGCTACCGCAACAAGCTCTATCAGGCAGATTTCTTCGTTTAAGCCTCCCGGCATGGGAAAAGGCGACAGTCCAATATCGGCTTTGCCCTCTGCAATTAACTCATTGGTACCCGACAGCACCGTATCGATAATATCGATGCGAGTCTGCGGGTACAGCGCTGAGACTTTTTTTAGCGCTTCAAATACAAAATGCTGCGGAAACGCGCCGTCCACCGCGATACGTATTTCGGTTTCAACACCACTGCCCAATGTCTCAGCCACCGCTTCGATGCGGGTAACCTCATCCAGTAAATACTGGCTACGGCGCAATAACAGCTCCCCGGCATCGGTCAACACGGTCTTGCGCCCCTGTACATCAAACAACTTGATACCCAGAGACTCTTCCAGCTTGTGGATTGCATGGTGGATACTGGACGGGCTTTTGTGCACGATATTTGCCGCCTGGTTAAAGCCGCCGCCATCAACGACGGCCTTAAACATGCGCCATTGCTCCAACGTTGTTTTTTGCATAGCCTGCTATCGCCGACAATTAATCCAGTGACACTGTATCGCGGTTGTGCGGGCGATCATAATCAATATCCGGGCCGGCGGGCACTACCTGTGTTGGATTGATCATGGTGTGGCTGAAATAGTAGTGTCGTTTGATGTGGTAGAAGTCCACCGTATCCGCCACCCCCGGCCATTGATACAGCTCGCGCACGTAATTGCTGATGGCTGGAAAATCTTCCAGCCGCTCCCGGTTGCATTTGAAGTGGCCGTGATAAACCGCATCAAAACGAATCAATGTTGTAAACAGCCGCCAATCTGCTTCGGTAACATCGCTGCCAACCAAGTAGCGCTGGCCACTCAGGCGCTCTTCTATCTGATCCAGCGACTCAAAAAGAGATTGGTAAGCCTGTTGATAAGCTTCCTGGCTGGTTGCGAAACCACACCGGTAAACACCATTATTAATGGTGTCGTAAACGACCTTGTTGATGGACTCAATTTCATCGTGTTTGTTTGCTGGAAAGAAGTCTTGGGTATCGCCGGTAATCTCATTAAACGCCTGGTTGAACATGCGAATGATTTCTGACGATTCGTTGCTCACAATGCAATTCTGCTGCTTATCCCACAGCACTGGCACGGTGACTCGGCCGGTGTAATCCGCTTTATTGCGGGTATACACCTGGTGCAGAAATTCATAGCCGAATAAATCATCCCCCGAGCCGCCCTCCTCGGTGTTGAACGTCCACCCACGATCCAGCATATCCGGGCTGACAACAGAGACGCTGATATGGGCATCCAGTTTTTTCAGCTGACGAAAAATCAGGGTGCGATGCGCCCACGGGCAAGCCAGGGATACATACAAATGGTAACGGCCAGATTCGGCCCTAAAACCACCCTTACCGCTTGGCCCCGCTAAACCATCAGCCGTTACCCAATTGCGCAGCTGTGCCGCTTCGCGCTGAAAAGCACCGCCGGATTGCTTGGTGTCGTACCATTGGTCTTGCCACTCGCCGTTAACTAAAAGTCCCATCGGAAATCCTCTTACCATTCAGTGTATTGTTGGAAACAGTATAGAGTTCGGAAAACAAATAAAAATTGGAAAAACCAGCAGCACATATTCTAAAAAATAGGATATAAAGCCCCCTACCCAGGCCTTGAAATATGCTCTCTCAATCAGAACCACAAGCGATGCCCAAAAACGACCGCAACTTCGACAATATTGCCGATCACTTTGCCCGCAAAATCTACGGTGGCCTAAAAGGTGAGATTCGCCTGGGGGTACTGTGGCGTGACCTCAATGAGCAAGTGTTGAGGAATATCCCCAAAGGGGCCAGCGTACTCGATGCCGGCACGGGTTTGGGTCAGATCGCCTCCGGGCTTGCCAATCAAAGCTACGAGGTAACCGCCAGTGATATTTCTGCGGAAATGTTGGCGTTGGCAAAGCAGCGGGCAGAGGGCGAAGGAAGTGTCGGAAAAATCCGCTGGCTGCAAACAGCGCTGCAATTGCTTCACCAAGAACTATCCGGGCAAACATTTGACCTGGTGATGTGCCATGCAGTGCTGGAGTGGCTGGCAGAGCCGCAGCAAGGCATTGCCGCATTGGCACCCCTGCTATCAAGCACCGGCTACCTTTCACTCACCTTCTACAACCGCGACGCCCTGGTGTATCGAAATCTGATTCGAGGCAACTTCAACAAAGCCACCAGCAACGACTTTGCCGGCGACCCCAACAGCTTGACGCCACCCAATCCTCTGACGTTGAATGACGTTGAAAGCCAGCTGGCACAGCACGGCCTCAAAGTCATTTATAAAAGCGGTATACGCGTGTTTCACGATTATGTGCGCCAACCCAGTGGTGGCAACCAGTTGCCTGATGCCATTAAAGACATGGAGTTACTGCACTCCAGCAAAGAATCATTTATCGGTCTTGGGCGCTATATTCACCTGCTGTGCAGGCCCTGCTAGCCTTCCTGTACCGGAAAGACGCAACTTGGCCGGAAATAGTGTTTGCAGCTGTGGACTTTTTGCAAAACAGGTTATGTAATAGGCCCATCTTCCGATCACGCTGTACCTGATAATGACAACAACCAGCGACACCAAATTTTCCAGCGGCAACCATCACCAGAATATATTTCGGGTGCTATTGGGGCTGTCCGCCGTGTGCCACCTGTTGCTCCTGCCCAAACTGTTCAACGGCCTCGCTTTTAGCCTGGTAGCTATCGGCGTATTGCTGTACATCCTGATAGCGCACTTTATCAGCGGTGTCGTTAAGGAAGAAAAACGCAACCTCTGCAACCACCTGCTCAACTACCTGGACGCCATACTCATTGGTGTGTTCGTTTCCTACAGCGACTTCTCCCTGTTACCCGGCGGACTGTTTGCACTGCTAACCCTGCACAACAGCGCCATTGTCGGGGGCGCTGTACGCATGCTGGAAAGCTTTATCTCACTATTGATCGGCGCAGCCTTATTGCTGATTGTGCAGCCCGCGGGTTTCTCGCCAGAAGTGGATTTGGGCACGGCCATTGCCAGTCTGGTGACGCTGGGGGCCTACTTGTGTATTTACGGCTCCTACAGCCACTATGAATCCCGACACCTCAAGCGCCACCTGAAAACCACCGAGCAGCAACTGCTGCAAAACAAGCTGCGCTCCTACAAATTGTCAAAATACCTCTCCCCTGCTCTGCGCAAAGAAATTTTGTCCGGCAAGGAAGTGCGCCTGGAAACCCAGCGCAAAAAACTGACCGTGTTCTTTTCCGACATCCGCGGCTTTAGTGAACTGGCGGAAGAGATGGAGCCGGAAGCCCTGACCGGCCTGCTGAATAACTACCTGACGGAGATGTCGGACATCGCCATCAAGTTCGGCGGCACCATCGACAAATTTATGGGTGATGGCATGATGGTGTTCTTCGGCGACCCAAGCACCCGGGGCGCCAAAGACGATTGTCTGGCCTGTGTGTCTATGGCCATTGCCATGAAAAAACACATGCGAGAATTGCAGTTGCGCTGGGCCAACCAGGGAATACAAAAACCCATGGAAATTCGCATGGGCATCAACACCGGCTTTTGCACCGTGGGCAACTTTGGCACCGAAAACCGCCTGGACTACACCCTGCTTGGTACGGAAGTGAACCTGGCCAGCCGCCTGGAATCCTCTGCCCAACCCGGCGAGATACTGGTTTCCCACGCTACTTACGCGTTGGTAAAAGATACAGTGATGTGTCAGGACAAAGGCGAGATTACCGTGAAAGGTTACCAGCAACCGGTAAAAGTGTACTCCGCCATCGATACCCGCAAAAACCTCGGCAAAGACCAGGCTTACTTTGAACACGCCACCGACGGCTTTTCCATGTATATGGATACCGACAAAATTAATAACTACGAAAAGAGTCGGGTTTTGAAATCGTTAAAAGAGGCGATTGATCGGTTGGAGAATGAAGGATTGTAAGCTTTTTTACTGAACGTACCGAGGTCAAAATCTGCAAAAACATTCCTACGTGCTTATTCAATAGAAATATAATACCCGTAAAAAGGACCTTTGCGATTAATAGCAATATGTGCGGTAAAGCCTGACACTTTCATTATTTGATCAAGCAAATGCTTACAGGGAGCTTTCTTTTCCCAAGGTTCTATATTTCCGGGATAGTTTAAAGCCACCTTTTCTGCATTAAACTCTTTTCCTGCTTCAGAAGCTAAAATATAACTATCGCCTTTGACTAGGTATATTTCCCATCCTTTTGAATAAGGTTTAATTTTCGGCAAAAGATTTTGCCAGGAAATTAATCTTGAATTGCTTTTTCTCTTAAAGAAAATATTAAACATATTGCTTCTTTCATTGCCAGTATCGTAGCTCGGGTAAAGCGCAGCGTAACCCGGGGTCAAAATCTGTAAAAAAAACTACGCACTTACTAATGATTACTGCCGCACCAACCGAAAACTCGTGGGTGTGGCATTTGACGTACTCCGCCAGGGGTTAATATCCAGCCCACCCCGCCGCGTATAGCGCGCATAAACATCCAACTCATCAGGCCCACAGCGAGACAAGATATCCATAAAAATGCGCTCCACACATTGTTCGTGAAAATCCTGGTGTTGACGAAAAGAAATCAGGTATTTCAGTAATCCCTCACGGGAGATTTGTCGCCCCCGGTAGCGCACCATCACACTGGCCCAGTCTGGCTGATCGGTCACTGGGCAGTTGGTTTTAAGCAGGTGACTGTGCAAGGTTTCCTGCACCTCACCGACATCGGTTACATCCAATAGGGATGGATCTGGGTGATAGCAGTCAATCGCCACATCCAGATTATCAATACAGGTGCCTGGCAAATCGGCAACGCCTAATTTCTGGTAGTTCGCCAAAGTAAACAATTGCACCAATACTGGCCCACCGGCGCACTGGCTTAAATCCACTTCCAATCGCTGACTGACTTCGCCCCAACGGGTAAAGCGGGTTTGGTTAAACGAGTTCAAGTACAGCTTGAAGGATTTGGATTCAATCAGTGCTGCGCTGTTCGCCGGTACGGTAAACTCCGCCACCGCCACTTGCGGTTTTCCACTGTCATCGAGCCAGGAAAGTTCATAGCCAGTCCATAAGTCTGCGCCCACAAAAGGCACTTCAGCAAACTCCAGCTGCTTGCGCCCTTCACTGCGAGGAATCGGCGTGAGTAATGACGCGTCGTACTCCGATGGGTATTGGGTGTGCTTTCCCAAATGCAGGTCAGCCATATCGTTAACTCCGCAACCGTGAACCTTTTTCCAGCTGGTGCAGAGCAACCACAAACAGCACCAGGCTAAATACAATCACCATGGCAAACGCCCAGGTCACATCAATGTCGGATACGCCCAGCAATCCGTAGCGAAAGGCATTGACCATATACAGCACCGGGTTGGCCATAGACACGCCTTGCCAAAACTCCGGCAGCAAGCTGATGGAATAAAACACGCCACCCAGATAGGTAAGCGGAGTCAGCACAAAGGTGGGAATAATGGAAATATCGTCAAAGCTGCGAGCAAACACCGCATTAATAAAGCCCGCCAACGAAAACATAATAGACGTGCACAGCACCATGCCCACAGTGACGCCCAAATGTTTTACCTGTAGCTCAGTAAAAAACAGCGACAACAACGTCACTATCAACCCCACCGCCAAACCACGGGAAACGCCACCAATACAGAACCCCAACAGAATAATGTAGTTAGGAATTGGCGAGACCAACATTTCTTCCACACTGCGCTGGTATTTGGTGCTGAAAAAAGACGACACCACATTGGAATAGGAGTTGGTAATCACCGACATCATAATCAGCCCCGGCACCACAAATTCCATGTAACTGAATCCGGCCATTTCACCAATACGTGGACCAATCAACGTGCCGAAAATAATAAAGTATAGGGATATGGTAATCGCCGGGGGCAATAAGGTCTGCATCCAGATACGGGTAAAGCGGCGAATCTCTTTCACCACAATGGTACGAAACGCAATCCATTTTTCAGTGGTGGTCACGACGTCTCTCCCTGCGCCTGGCTAGGGCTGCTATTGGTCATGGAGACAAACATTTCTTCCAGGCGGTTGGCCTTGTTACGCATGCTTTGCACTTGAATACCTTGCTCTGCCAACGCGGCAAACAGTTCATTGAGCGACTGCCCCTTCACCACTTCCACCTCCAGGCAGTTGCCCTCCTCTTCGGCCACCAGGCGTGAGGGAAATCCGGGCAGTTGCGGGCACTGATCCAACTTGCCGTTTATATCCAACACAAACACTTCTTTGTTCAGTTGCGCCAGTAGCTGGCGAATGCTGGTGTTCTGTACGATCAGGCCGTGATCAATAATGGCGATATTGCGGCACAGGCTTTCCGCTTCTTCCAGATAGTGGGTGGTGAGGATAATCGTGGTGCCTTCCCCATTAATTTTCCGCAAAAAGTCCCACATGGATCGACGCAGTTCTATATCCACACCGGCAGTGGGTTCGTCCAGAATCAACAATTTGGGTTCGTGAATCATTGCCCGGGCAATCATCAGGCGTCGCTTCATACCGCCGGACAACATGCGGGAAACGCTGTGCCGTTTATCCCACAACCCCAGTAGCCTGAGGTACTTTTCGGCACGCTCTGCCGCCAGTTTTGGGTGCAGTCCAAAATAACCCGCCTGGGTAATCAGGATATCGTAGACCTTTTCAAACTGGTTGAAATTGAACTCCTGCGGCACCACCCCGAGGTACTGCTTGGCCGTGGAAAAATCACTGTCGATATCGCAGCCAAATATCTCCACGTTGCCAGCGCTTTTACGTATCAGGGAACAAATAATGCCGATGGTGGTGGATTTCCCAGCTCCGTTGGGGCCAAGCAAAGCGAAAAAATCCCCTGGTTGGACATCCAGGCTAACGCCCTTCAGTGCCTCCAAGCCATTGTCATAGACTTTGTGCAAGTCCTGTATTTTTAGTGCAGCGGTCATGGAAGTGGCATACCCGAGCGTTTAAAGAGAGCGAAGTATAGGGCAGAAACAGAAAAGGCGCAGATCGACAATCTGCGCCTTTTCGTTAACTTGCTACCTGGAAAGCTTTCCATTTAGAAAGCTCTCCATTTCAAAAACATTGGAGCGGGAAACCGGGTTCGAACCGGCGACCTCAACCTTGGCAAGGTTGCGCTCTACCAACTGAGCTATTCCCGCGTGGCATCCCGTAGGGGAGTCGAACCCCTGTTACCGCCGTGAAAGGGCGGTGTCCTAGGCCTCTAGACGAACGGGACACGGTTGTATCGGTTGCCAGGCGATACTCTCTTCGCTTTGTGTTCGGCAACTTTTCAGGGCATCTGTTCAAAAGAACCAGTCCAAAAAAGTTGGAGCGGGAAACCGGGTTCGAACCGGCGACCTCAACCTTGGCAAGGTTGCGCTCTACCAACTGAGCTATTCCCGCGTGGCATCCCGTAGGGGAGTCGAACCCCTGTTACCGCCGTGAAAGGGCGGTGTCCTAGGCCTCTAGACGAACGGGACACTGAACACTTGATTGATGATCAGCCAACTGACTTGGTCATCAACGAAGAGGCGCGCATTCTATGAATCCGATGAAATGCTGTCAACACTTTTCTGGCTCAGAGAGCCCCCTTTTCCATCAGGGTTTTCAATATCTTGCAACGCTTTGCAGGAAATACCAGGGGTGTTGCAAAGAGCCCGATAAAAATCTCGAATACGGGCGGCATTGGCGCCGAAATCACCGCGCCCCAAACGGGATACCGAGCGTACATCCACGCGGCTCCCAGTAGACAATGGCGAAAGACGAACCACCACATCATCAATAAAACCAAACAGGGTTGAGCGGTCTTGGGCTTCTACACGCAACATCAACTCATCGGAGCCCAACAGCTTCCACCCCAAAGACTCGGCCACCCCTTCCACGGCCGGCAACAATTGCAGAGGTGCTGTATCCACCACATGAGGCACAATATCCGGGTAAGCGTTGAGCTGCTGAGCAGCCACTTCTTTGCCGGGGTAATTCAGGCTGTTGTCCTGGCGCTGGCGGCCAATACGGGCAAACTCAAATTCCGGCGGCTCCGCCGTATCCGTAGTAATGTCGTGGATCAGTGGCAGCTTAAAGCTCCCCGGCCCCATCACAACAAAGCCAACAATCAGTGGCGAGCACCCCAGCAGCAAGAACACCAACAAACCACCTTGAATCTTGAACAGCATCAACATGGTAATGATCGACAGCACGGCAACCAGAGTAATAAAGAGCAAGCCGCTGCCAGTGGCCACCAGCCCGGTAAACATGGATGTCAGGCCGTAACGGCTGCACAAGATACCGCCAATGGTCAAAATGGTGCCGCCAATCAACAGCGCCGTTAGCAAGGTTCTCATAGACAAGCCTCAGCGGAACAATCGCCGGTAAAGCGCCTGCGGTTGCTCTGAGCCACTGGCATTACCCTTTTGGGGGCAATTTCTAATCCATTCACCACATTTTGCTCCATTTACACGTTGGTGAGTCGGTCAATGCATGATATGTTGCCAGTCCTGCAACAGAAATAACACCATCGGCTTACAAGCCGATACAGGCCGATATGACTGCAAACAAAAAACAACAGCCCGCCTCCGAGGCAGACTTCCACGGCGCCGCAATCATTGGCGACGACGGCCAGGAAGTGCTTATCACCGAAGATATGGTGAAAGACGCCTGCGAAAAACTGGATGAAGCCCAGGCAGACGACTCAGCACCCAAGGCTGAGTAACTGCCACTTTATCGTCCAATTACTGCCAAACTTTACCCCATGAAACCAATTATCAAGTCCAACAAGCTGGACAATGTCTGCTACGACATTCGCGGCTCTATTCTCGACCACGCCAACCGCCTGGAAGAAGATGGTCATCGCATCCTCAAACTGAACATTGGCAACCCCGCCGCATTCGGCCTGCTTGCCCCGGAAGAAATCATTCAGGATGTGATTCACAACCTCCCCGCTGCCCAGGGCTACGGCCACGCCAAGGGGCTATACAGTGCTCGCAAAGCGATTATGCAGCGCTGCCAGGTCACTGGCATACCGGATGTCACCGTAGACGACATCATTATTGGCAATGGCGTCAGCGAAATGATCGTGATGGCCATGCAGGGTTTGCTCAATAACGGTGACGAAATCCTGGTGCCCGCACCGGATTACCCTTTGTGGACTGCAGCGGTGACCCTGGCGGGGGGCAAAGCGGTGCACTACCTGTGCGATGAAGCCAACGGCTGGCAACCGGATCTGGATGACATTCGCAGCAAGGTGTCAGAAAACACCAAAGGCATTGTGGTCATCAACCCCAATAACCCCACTGGCGCTGTGTACTCGGAAAGCGTTTTGCGGGAACTGGTGGCCATTGCCAGGCAGCAGGAACTGATTCTGTTTGCCGACGAGATATACGACCAGATTATCTACGATGACGCCGTACACATACCCCTGGGCTCACTGGTCACGGACATTCCCTGTATTACCTTTAACGGCCTCTCCAAAACCCACCGTATGGCGGGGTTTCGCGCTGGCTGGATGATCCTCAGCGGTGCCAAGCACCTGGCCAAAGATTACTTTGAAGGCCTGGAAATGTTGGCGTCCATGCGCTTGTGCGCCAATGTGCCCTCCATGCATGGCATTCAAACCGCTCTCGGCGGCTACCAGAGCATCGACGACCTGATTAAGCCCGGCGGGCGCCTGTACGAGCAGATGCAACTGGCCTGGCGTAAACTCAATGACATTCCCGGCATCAGCTGTGTCAAACCCAAGGGGGCCATGTACCTGTTCCCCAAAATTGACCCCGAGGTATACCACATCCCTGACGATGAGCAGTTTGTACTCAACCTGCTGGTTCAAGAGCACATACTGCTGGTACAAGGCACCGCCTTTAACTGGCCACAGCCAGACCACTTCCGCATCGTTTTTTTGCCGGACGTCAAAGATCTGGATATTGCCATTGACAAACTGGCCCTGCACCTGCGTCAATACCGCCTTCAAAAATAAGGCACTTTAGGGTGCTGATAACAAGCCGTTTAAGCGGTGACATATAACTGTAAAAAATGCCTCATAGACTGCCGGCCAGGTAGCACGGGCTTAAATTAGGGGAGTAGCCACATGGACAACCAAATTAGCGACGCCACCAACTTCAACGGCGCAGCCATTCTGGATCAGAACGGCAAAGAAGTGCCGATTACGGAAGAAATGGTACAGGGGGCTTGCCACGAGTTGGCGACAGACGAACAAAGCAGCACTAACAGCTAATTGTTGTTCGCCTTTCATTCAAGACCACTGGTTTTAAAAACACTGAGGCCGCCGTTGAAAAACGGCGGCTTTTTTTCAGCCTGAAAATCCCCTGCTCATGGCTAGCCAAAGCCAAACGCCGTCAGCACCTGCCGATCAAACGCACTCAGCTTGTCACCGACAACCCGATAGCGATGAAACTCGTGGCGCTGGGGGTATTCCTTACGCAGTCGGTCAAACTGATGTGCGCTATCGGCCATGGCCAATTGAGCGCGCATACGCCGGTCATCTTCACGAATGTCGTAAGCCCCCTGAACAGCCTCATTCAAGACCTTCGCTGACAAAACCATAGGCTCGTCCTGCTCAACAACAGGGTTGGCAGGCTCCTCCCGCCAACGCAAAAACGCATCCCGCACCATGGTCGTGCCGTTGGTTTTGCCTTGTACGCTGTAACCCGCAATATGAGGCGTAGCCAAAATCACCGCCTCCAACAGCGGTTGTGAAACATCTGGCTCCCCTTCCCACACATCCAGCACCACCTTTAAATCCGCGCCCCGGTTGAGCCGATTTAGCAGTGCACTGTTATCAATAGCCGCCCCACGACCAGCGTTCAACAGCACAGTACCTGGAGCAAATTGCTCCAGCTCCGCCTCGCTGAGCATATGGTGGGTGGGAAACGGCCCATCAACGGTATGCGGGGTATGCAAACACACCACAGAACATCCCAGCACGGTTTCCAGATCGGTCAAATCCGGATTTTCCTCAATATCCAGAAACGGGTCATAGCAGTGCACAGACACACCCATTGCCCGAAAACGACGATACAGTCGCCCACCGACATTGCCACAACCAACAATTCCTACAGAAGTCTGGCCGGCACACAATGTCTGCCAGTCCACATTGAGAGTACAGAGTGCCGCACAGACGTAATCCACCACCGCCGTTGCGTTACAACCGGGGGCAGCACTGAACTCAATACCTTGCTCGACGAGGTAATCCAGATCCACATGGTCAACGCCAATGGTGGCAGAGCCCACAAAGCGAATACCACTGTTCGCCAGCAGCGTCCTGTTCACCTGAGTGACTGAGCGCACCAGCAGCACATCCGCGTCGCGTACCTGAGCGGCGCTGAGGTTGCGTCCCGGCACAGTTATCACTTCGCCATAGGGGCTAAACAGCTCCCGCACCAAAGGCATATTTTCGTCGGCAATAATTTTCATCCGCATCTCAACGTCTATAAACAGGAACTAAGTGCCATTTAATCGGCCAGCACGCATCAACAGCTGCCGCCCCAAGCCCATACGATGGCAAAAGTCCTCGAAGCGTTTATGGTCAACACCCTGCCATTGCAGGGCCCTGTCAAATTGGCTTTCTTCAACTCCCAGAGGAGCATCGCAATGAATGGCGGTTAGCTGCCGGGTTAGTTGAAGCTGCTTTTCAAGCGGCGCAAGCTTTTGCGCAATCCCTGATGCACCCCGGATTGGCAAATTCAGCAACTGATCTAAATTGGCTAACAGAGTATCGATATCGGCAAAGTGGTTTAGCAAGGCCACTGCAGTTTTCGGCCCGATGCCCGGCACACCGGGTATATTGTCGGTAGGGTCACCCACCAAAGCCAGATAATCCGCCATTTGGGGTAGGCCAATACCCAGCTTGGCTTCGTAATGAGCTCGGTCGTTTGCTTCACTGGAGCCAAAATCCCACATG
Source organism: bacterium SCSIO 12696 (assembly GCA_024397955.1). Lineage (NCBI taxonomy): Bacteria > bacterium SCSIO 12696. The sequence goes on along the minus strand of CP073744.1, from coordinate 382,628 downwards.
CATTCACCGGGTTGCAGCAATTGAGTCAGATCTTTGTCACGACTGATGATCACCGGTTCACAGCGATTACTGCGGGCCAGATTCGCGAGCGTACCGATAATATCGTCCGCTTCGTGGCTGTGGCTGGCAAAGTGAGCCACCCCTAGAATTTCAGCCACCTCACGGCTGGCGCGCAACTGAAACTCAAGCGCCTCATCCGGCAGTGCCCGGTTGGCCTTATAGGCGGGGAACAACTGGTGCCTGAAACCAGTTCCCAAACTTTCATCGTGAGCAGTAGCCACATACCGGGGCTGTTGTTTTTGCAGCAAGGTTAGCAGCCAGTTGGTGTAACCCTGCACACCATTGGTGGCATAGCCCTCTGTGCTGTGCCAATTGTCTGGCAAGGCAAAGTAGTGGCGGAAAAAGTAAATAGACGCATCAATCAAATACGCCTTTGCCACCGTCACAAACACCCCTGTTGAAACAACTCAGGGCCAACAGGAGCCGTACCAAGTTGCTGGCGCAAGTGAGCCGCTAACTGTGCCCCTCGTGCGGGCAAACCTTGTTGACAGTAGACCTGCGCCTGCTGGCATACCGCTTCCGCAAATGCCTCGCTGGTGCCGACATCACCATCTAGATTATCGGCACTGAGATGAAAGCGGTGCCCAGCGGCCAACGACAAATGCCACTCTACCGCTTGGGGCTTAACCTCCACCGACTCAAATTGACGCTGTTGCCCAGCGGTACGGCCATCCGGGTTGTACCAGTAACCAAAATCTACTTGCTGGCGACGTTGCTCACCGGCGATGCACCAGTGGGCAATTTCGTGAAAGGCACTGGAAAGGTAATCCTCTCGATAATACAAGCGATGGTAGTGACAGGTGTCATCGGCCGGCAGATAAAGGGGCTCGTTGGCTCCGCCGATCAAGCGGGTGTTAAACCCCTCCAGAAATAACTGGTTGAACAGCTGCTCCAACTGCTGGCAGCTGATGGTCGGATTGTGAATTACATAGCTGCCCATAAACGGCCTATTGTGATTTGCAACAATCAGGAGTAGTGTAAGAAGTGCCTGTCAGCTGATGTCGCAGGCAGGCGGTGAACAATAATCATAAGCTTCACCCACCCCGAGGAGGCGTATTATGACTACCTCAACCCACAGCCACAATACGGACAATGTGGTTGACCTGTTTTCAGGGAAGCCTTTCTCCGATGCGTTTAATCGGCGCATTATCCGACTCTCTCCCGAACTCGATGGCCTGGAAATGCTGTACGCCAACAGCGCTCATTCAGAAAAGTTATTCAGTGTAAAAGTGCTTTGCTGGGGCTTGCGCGCCGACGGCGAAGTGGTTGGCATGGTGCCCTGGCTGAATGATATTGTCCCCTGCCCCGATATTCAGGACCCGCTCAATGGTCACTGGCAGGGTTACTACGACGCCAGCGCTGACGATCTTTTTACCGAACCGCCACTGCACAAGGTGATTGAGCTGGAAACCGCTGCTGAGTACTACAGTGACGAGGCCAACGACGAAAGTACAAGCTCGGTCATTATTCAGGAATTACCGGACACCATTGGCACCCATGCAGTGCTCTCCAGCGATGGTTTTAAAAGCCTGATACTCAAAGAAGTGGTCAGTTGGCGCTTGCATGGGGATGGCAGCATTTACGGTATGCTGATTGACGACGATAAGGTGGAAGCCACTCCAGTGCTGCCCGGCGACAGCAGCCTGTACCCAGCCACCAAAGACAACGGCTTCCGCTACTACTTCCAGCACCATATCGCCAATATGATCAAATCCCAAGACCCGGAAGCCATGGCGGCGATGTCCATGTTAATGGAGACTTGATAGGCAACAGAATCTGATCTGTGGCAATACGGCAGCGCTCATTGCAAGCCTTTGTTATGAGGGCATTAAGCCGCTTATTTTCAGCCACAAATCATCACACAAACCTGGCCGATAAACTGCTTCTCTGAATTGGTCATGCTCTTTCGCATACATTGCGAATTTATCCTTGCGCCCACCATCAACTGCAGCCTGTATATTCGCCAAACGGTCCGCGGTTTTTACCAACAGAGCGATTTCAAGGTCCCCTGTAACTCTGGACATTATTTGGTAAGTTTTGCGTTTGCGTTCTTTTCTGTTGGCACCCACCTGGTCCGTCAAAATAGCTACCGCTTTAGCAATGTCCGCATCGAATGCCCGAGCAATCTCTTCAAACGTTGCCGGAGTGTCTTCCACCACATCGTGTAAATAACCGATCACCTGAGCCCTTTCACCATAGGGCTGTAAAATAGAAACCACAGACTCCAGATGATAAATGTACGGTTTGTCACCATACTGCTGGTCGCCGTGATTTTTTATGGCGTACGCTCTTGCTTTATCTAGCATCGATTTCATGAATCTGATCAACTAAAAAGCAATGAAACCAAGGTGGCTCATCCCTTACGAATCACAAACAGATAAGTTTTCCCCTCTTCCCCCGTTGCCACCAGCTCGTGACCGAGAAAGTTGCAAAACTTGGGAATATCCCGTGTGGTGGAAGGGTCGGTGGCCAGCACTTTCACCGTATCGCCAGCGGCCATATCCCGCACCGTGTTGTGCAGCAGCATCACCGGTTCTGGGCACAGCAGGCCTGAGGCGTCGAGGGTTTGATTGGTCTCTATATCCATGGGCGCATTTTCTCAAACAATAGCCAACGGCAACAAGTGGGCTTAGATTTATAACCACTGGGGGGCTGGAAGCCCCGCCAATGCAGCCTTTTGGTGTACTTTTACCCCAACGGCTCCCCGTGTTATCCTGCGCGCCGCTTTTGCAGCACCATTTATCAACAAGGTACCTTCGAAAATAATGATTAGTGTTTTAATTCAACGGGTTATCGCTCCGGGTATGGAACCCAGTTACGACCAAATCATCAACTCCGCCATGCAATCTGCTCTTAGTGTGCCCGGTTTTATCTCCGGCGAGTCCATGCACAACCTGGAGTACCCCAATGTTCGCTATGTCATGGTGAAGATGCGTTCTGAACTGGACTGGTACGCTTGGCACGCGTCACCAGAGCGCAATCAGGCGCTGGAGCAAGTCACGCCTCTATTGCTGGAACCGGAAAAAATCACTCTGCTCAGTCACTGACCGCCAGAAAACCGGTCACTTCTTCCCTATCGTGATAGAGCTGTTTAAAACGCAGCTCTGCCTTTAGGCCAGACTGCTGAATCGCTTCTTCAATTAGCGTACGACAACTTTGTACTGCCGTATAACGTTGTTTCATCGGTAGTTTGAGGTTAAAGATCGCCCTTTTACACCAGCCTTTGGTTGCCCAGCGGGCGACCATATCGGCAGTACGGGCTGGCTTGTCAGCGATATCGCATACCAACCAACTGACATTGCCTTTGGGCTGATAGGTGTAGGCATCACCGCGCACATGGGCCACCATCCCGGTGTCCATTAAGTCTTTGTCCATGGGCCCGTTGTCCACCGCATCTACGTACAAGCCCCGCTGTACCAACTGCCAGGTCCAACCTCCGGGGGCGGCCCCCAAATCCACAGCCAACGTGCCTGCTTTCATCAATTCCTGCTGACGGTCGTCGCGCAAAAACCACAAAATTGCCTCATCCAGCTTCAAAGTGGCACGGCTGGGGGCCTGGCGCGGCATTTTTAACCGAGGTATGCCCATTGGCCACGGGCTTTGATTGGCTTCCCTGGCAACACCCACAAAAGCGCGCTGTCCATCCAGAAAAAGCAGTTGCAAGCGAGATTTGGCGGACGCTTTTAGCAGCCCCTTCTTGGCCAGGCTGGCGCGCAGGGGATGGCTGATTTTGCGGCACAGTTTCGACAGTGCCTTACCCTCGTTGGTATCCGGGTGCTCAACACTGATATCGCTGAACCGGGTAGCCAGGCCGTCAGCAACCATGACCAAAGCCCCTACCCGATCTTCAACCGGCAGTTGTTCCTGCAATGACACCGACGCAAACCACTGGCGGACAAAAATCAGCTGATCAAAAGCGATGCGCTCCATGGCCTGTAGGGCGCCGTTGTGCTGGTGACACACATAAACCATATAACCGTCACCGGGCTTGGCTTTTGCGTAACCACTGATACCCACCATGGCTGCGCATTCACTGATTTCGGCGGCGCATTCTTTTTCAAAACCCGCGCGGCAATGCAAGACAAGGTGATTCAGGGAGTAAGGCTCGGACACGTATTGCCTCTATGTGATTTGTTGTACAAATCGCAGTACCGCTCGGGCAGCGCTGTCGATATGCTGTTGGTGGGCAATGCCAGAGCGTACTGTGGGCTTGAAGTCGTGATCCCCGGCCTCCAGCCAATGTACGCTGACAGCAGCGCTTAAATTCAATGGGTCGATATCCGCCAGTTTGCCAAACGGGTCGCGGGTGCCCTGCACAATCAGAGTAGGTGTTTTACAACGCAGCAAGTGTTCAACCCGGTCAGATCGTTTTTTACCACCGGGGAAAAACGGATAACCAAAACAGCAAACACCGGATATCAACGCCCGCCCTGGTTCTGTACCCTGCAAACAATCCGCAAGCAGACTTGCCATACGCCCGCCCATGGATTTGCCGCCCACCAGCAAGGGCGCGGGCAACTCCATCGACTGTGCTTGTTCAACCATCGCTTGCAGGTGCTCCAACAAACGGGGCTGGCGATCGGGTGGGCGCTTTTTGCCATCTCTACGCCGTTGCTGCATGTAGGGAAACTCAAACCGCACCACACAAATACCCAGCTCACTCAACGCCGAACTCAATTGCTCCATAAAATCACTGTCCATAGGCGCTCCGGCACCATGGGCAAGAACCAGTGTGGCAACAGCTGGCTTTACCGGCTCGGTGACAATGGAATCAATCACAGGATTGCTGGCTGGCAAGCTGGAACTGGTGGCGAGTTAACAAAGTGCAGCTTTGAGATTCCTCATCAAAGCAAATCACCACATCGCCTTTGGATAGCTGGCCTTTCAATTGCGTTACCTTGCTTTCCATCGAACGCTCTTCAAAACCGTAATCGGTGCCTTCGCGCGCAATAAAGGCCTCCAAAACAGCCTCCAGCACTTCTGAGTTCAAACGCTCCGGGGGAATTTCGATCATGGTCATTGAGGAATTGCATTCAGGGGCTGACATTATCCGTTATTAGCAGGCATCATATAAGCCTTTGCACGGATTTAAGGGCAATACCCATGACAAGCAAGCAGATTCTTACTTTTATCGCCAACGACCAAACCGGCCTGGTCAACAAAATGGCCGATGCGGTTGCCGACGCCGGGGGCAACTGGCTGGAAAGCAGCATGAGCCACCTGGCGGGCAAATTTGCTGGCATCGCGTTAGTTGAAATTGATCCCGACAATCAGGAGCAGCTGGAAAGCAATCTGGCAGCCCTGCAAAACAGCGATCTGCAGGTTTCTCTCGACAGCAACTACAACGAGCAGCCGGATGAACAGGAGCGCATCCTGGAGGTGGAAGTGGTTGCCCACGACCGTCCCGGCATCGTACGGGAATTAACCTCTTTGTTGTCATCCCTCAACGTCAACGTGGAGTCCCTGCACACCAACCGTACAGTGGCAGCGATGTCTTCCGAGCACCTGTTTGAAGCATCGGCCGTGGTAGTGCTGCCCTCCTCCCTCGATGAAGAAGGGCTGCGACAGCATTTGGAAACCCTGTCAGACGACCTGATGGTGGAGCTGTTTGACCTGGACGACAACGACGAATAAACCATGCTGGATATTGTGTTGTACCAGCCGGAGATTCCCCCCAACACCGGCAACATTATTCGCCTGTGTGCCAATACCGGCTTTCGATTGCATTTGATTGAGCCTTTGGGCTTTACCATGGACGATAAAAAATTGCGCCGTGCCGGGCTGGATTACCGGGAGTGGCAGCAGGCATCGGTTCACACCAACTGGGAAGCCTTTGTGAGCGAAGTGAACCCGCAACGGGTGTTTGCCATCAGCACCCGGGGATCTAACAATCACGCTCAAGTGGGTTACCAGCACGGCGATGCCCTGGTATTTGGCCCTGAGACCCGGGGCCTGCCGCAGAGCTTTTTGGATGCTCTTCCCACAGACCAGGTGATACGTATCCCCATGCAACCCCAAAGTCGTAGTATGAACCTGTCCAACGCAGTGTCAGTGGTTGTCTACGAGGCCTGGCGACAACTGGGATTTGATGGGGGAAGCTAACCTGCCATCCAATGCTCTTGTATAATTCCGCTCCATTGTTCACCAATCATTAATCACCAACTATAAGTACCCATGACCAACATACGCATTATTGTGGGCAGCGAAACCGGTACCGCTCTGGACGTGGCCGACGCCCTTGAAGAAACCCTGGCAGCCAACGGCTGTCAGGTTGCTGTTGCTGAAAAACCGACCCTGGCTGACCTGGAACATGCAGAGGAAGTTTTGTTAATCTGCACCTCCTCCACCGGCGCCGGTGAATTTCCCAGCAATATTCGCCCCTTTGTCGCTGCTCTGCAGGCCACCCCACCCAATATTGCCGGGCGGCGCTATGGCGTTATCAGCCTTGGGGACAGTTCCTTCAACACCTACGCCGCTGCCGCCACCGCTCTCGATCACGCGTTATCGGATATCGGTGCCGTGCGCGTGGGTGAACCGCTGCTGATTGACGCCATGGAAACCTTTAACCCAGACCGGGAAGCCACCGCCTGGGCGAGCCAGTGGGTGACGCAACTTTAATGGGCAAGATTGGCCTTTTTTACGGTTCCTCTACTTGCTACACCGAGATGACGGCGGAGAAAATCCAGCGCATTCTCGGCGCTGATCAGGTAGATGTTTTCAATATCGCCGATGAGCCCATTGCCACCATGGCCGATTACCAGCACTTAATTCTGGGCATCCCCACTTGGGACTTCGGTGAACTGCAGGAGGACTGGGAGAACTACTGGGATGATATTGACGACGTTGACTTTAGCGGTAAAGGTGTCGCCATTTACGGCCAGGGCGATCAGGTGGGCTACGCTGAGTGGTTTCTGGATGCGGTGGGATTTCTGTGGGCAAAAGTGGTTAACCTCGGAGCCCACGCTGTCGGTTACTGGCCAGTGGATGGATACAATTTTGAGCAGTCAAAAGCCTTAACCAAAGACGGCACACACTTTGTTGGCCTGGCATTGGACGACGAAAATGAATTCGACCTGTCAGAGCAGCGATTACAGCGCTGGTGCCAACAAGTGATGACTGAGCTCGGCCGCACCTGGAGTTAACGGTGACCGACTCGATTCAGCCGGCAGAGCTGGAGTGGGACAGCGATGGCCAGCCCACTTCTCGCCAATACAACGATGTGTACTTTTCCAAAGCTTCCGGCATCGACGAAACCCGCCATGTTTTTTTACACCACAACCATCTGCAACAACGCTGGCTGGCATTAAATCCAGATCAACCCCATCATTTCACTATTGGCGAAACCGGTTTTGGCACCGGCCTGAATTTTCTCGCCGCTGTGCAGCTGTGGTTAAAAACCGCACCGCCGAATTGGCGGCTGGTGTTTGTCTCCGCCGAAAAGTACCCACTCTCAGCCGCTGACCTCGCCACCGCTCTGGCGCTGTGGCCGGAACTCAACAAACTGTCAACAGAGTTGCAAGACCACTACCCGCCGCCAATACCAGGGGTTCACACATTGTCCCTTTTTGATGACCGGGTTCAGCTAACTCTGTTGTTTGGGGAAGCGGCCGACCTGTTGGGGCAGCTGCGTAGCAGTGACCACCCGGTGTGGCAACAGCGCCACAACCCGATCATCGACGCTTGGTTTCTGGACGGTTTTGCGCCATCCCAAAATCCGGATATGTGGAGCGAAGCGCTGTTTCGCGCTATTGCCGACCTCAGTAAAGCTGGCACCACTCTGGCCACCTTTACCGCCGCCGGAGCGGTACGGCGCGGCTTGGCAGCGGTGGGCTTTGAAGTGGAAAAGGTGGCAGGGTTTGGTCGCAAGCGGGAAATGGTTCGGGCCACAATCGCCACTCAACAACCTCCTGAACCAAACGTAGAGCAATTAACACCTTCTCCCCGTAACGGCCCAACATCAGCACTCTGGTATTTGAACACCAATCGTCGCGCCCATAGGAAGCACGCCGCTGTTATTGGTGGCGGCATTGCCGGCTGCAGTGTAGCTCGCGCCTTGGCAGTACGCGGCTGGAAAGTCACTCTGGTCGAACGCCACTCGGAGCTTGCCAGCGAAGCTTCTGGCAACCCCCAGGGAGTTATCTACCCCAAATTTTCCAAGCAAAACTCCACCCTGTCTCGCTATGGCTTGCACGCCCTGCTCTACGCCAGCGGGTTTTACCAACCCTTTTGGCAAAACGGCAATTACGGCGCACGTTGTGGCGTACTACTGTTGCCTGAAACCCCCAAACAGGCGGATGACTTTATTGCCATCAGTAAGCGCTTTGCCAATGCCCAAAGGCTGGTACGACCTGTTTCCGGCGGTGAGATCGATAACATTTGCGGGCTGCCCCTGAACAATGACCAAGGATTATTTTGCCCAAGTTTGGGCTGGGTGGTTCCCCCCAAAATCTGCAAGGCCTTAACCGAACACCCCAATATTGAGGTTATACAGGGGGAAGTGACACAGCTGGAGCAAAGCGTCGATACTTGGCAGCTGCTGGATGCTACGAGCAATCTGGTGATTTCCAGTGAAACCGTAGTTGTCGCCTGTAGCCACCAGGCAGCAACGCTGCAGCAATGCCAGCACCTGCCCCTAAAACGGATTCGCGGCCAAATTAGCCAGGTAGAAACCCCCAACAGCCCCTTAAAAACCGTTGTCTGTGGCAGCGCCTACATTGCCCCCGCCCATCAAGGCTCGCTGACACTGGGGGCCACTTACCACCTCAACGACAACTGCCCCGATGTACGCCTGCAAGACCATCGGGAAAACTTTGCCAAACTCGCTTCGATGGATTCAGGAATTGCGGAAGCCTTACCAGGCAGCCCAGAGGCAGCCACTGGCCGTGTGGGTTTTCGTTGCACGACTCCGGACTATCTGCCCATTGTCGGCCCAGCACCTATAGCCAAAGCAATGCAAGAGCGATTTGCTCTGATGAAAAAAAATGCACGAGCGGATATCCCACTTCCGGGCACATACTACTCTGGGCTTTATATCAGTTGCGGCTATGGCTCCCGCGGCCTCAGCTACGCACCACTAGCGGCAGAGCTTCTGGCAGCCCAAATTTGTGGCGAAGTGATACCTGTGGACAGGCAGCTGGCACAGGCATTAAACCCGGCGCGGTTTTTAATTCGCCGTTTAAAAAGAGGATAGAAAAAAGGCACAAAAAAACGCGCCTACATTGAGGCGCGTTTTTTTATTTGACTGTCGAATCCAGTTAATGGACCCCGTGCATCCAGCGTACTAGAGTCGGTTTAAGCAGAAACATAACAACTCCTGCGACGACAGGTATCGCAGTAAACAGCAAGAAGAACCCTGACATGGAATACTCCGCTGAGAAGCTATCAATAACACTGCCACTGTAACCAGCCAGAAGGTGTGCCACAAAACTGGACAAGAACCAGATGCCGAACATGGTACTCATTAAGCGTTTGGGCGATAGTTTATTAACGTAAGACAAACCAACTGGCGACAAGCAAAGCTCACCTACAGTGTGCATAAAATACGCAAGTACCAGCCAAATCATAGACACTGCTGCAGTACTTGCACCAGCCGGTATTGAAGAAGCCCCATAAGCCAGGAAGCCAAAACCACTGCCCAGCAAAATCAGACCCAGAGCAAACTTGGTGGGCCCAGAAATATTCTTACCACTACCCGCCCAAAATTTTGAAAACAACGGTGCCAGAGCAATAATAAAAAATGAGTTGAGAATACCAAACCAGGACGCAGGTACTTCGGTAGTATCTGCGCTCAGCTCATTTTGAACCTTCCAGATAACAATGCACCAGATAATTAAAAAGCTGAATGCCAGTAACGCATTTGATAGAGGAATGTATTTAAAAGTGCGGCGGATAAGCAAGTACAGTACTGCAGTAACGATCACTATAGGAACTATCGTTAACAGGAAATTCGTCCATGTGAACACAGTAGCCCAGGTGCCGGTAAGAGTTCGCTGGGTGTAATCGCTGGCAAAAATGGTCATAGAACCAGCGGCCTGCTCAAAAGCCATCCAAAAGAAAATCGTGAAAAACGCAAAAACACCAATAACGAATAGCCGCTCCCTAACTACTTTAGGCTCTGGCTCGTGCCCGGTTTCATCCGCAGTTTCTACCAAATGATCCGGATCATCTTTTTCACCAATACTTCCAAATAGCTTTTTTGAAAAATAAAATTGCAGAAGGCCAAAAAACATAAAAATACCAGCCAAGCCAAATCCATAGTGCCAGCCTACGGTCTCACCCACATAGCCACACAGCATAATGCCGAGAAAGGCACCTGCGTTGATACCCATATAAAAAATGGTGTAGGCGGAGTCTTTTTTACCCTCTTGCCCTTTGTACAGGTCGCCAACCATTGAGGAAATATTGGGCTTGAACATACCGTTGCCCAAGATCAACAGCAGAAGACCAAGGTAGAAGCTCCACTCTGACTCCAATGCCAAAGAACCATGCCCCAATGTCATGAGCAATGCGCCAATAACCACCGCATTTCGACAGCCGGTAAATTTATCCGCGATCATGCCACCAATCAGCGGCGTCAGATAAACCAGTGAGCCATACCAACCAAACAGTATCAGAGCATCCGCACGCTCCCATCCCCAACCGCCATCAGCAATGCCTGCCACAAGAAACAGCACCAGCAAAGCACGCATGCCGTAGTAACTAAAACGCTCCCACATTTCGGTAAAAAACAGGACAAACAAACCTGAGGGATGGTTCATGACCTCTTCACGAATACCGGCGACGGAATTGTTAAGCGCGTCACTACCGGGGGTAGCTACTGCATCACCATTAGACATATCTACCTAAACTCCACAAATATTAAGTGTTAATTTTAATAACCAAGGCTTTTATTTTTATTGGCAATATTTTTCGAAAACCCGTCAGTGTAGGCATCCTGAGGCCCTTGGCAATAAAACGGGAATGAAACTACCGTCAAACTCTGTACAAATAACCTTACAGTATCGCCTCCAAGGCTATTTACTTATCTTCCGCTATTGATCGACCTAAAAAACCAGAACACCAACACAATAAAAGCAGCCAAGCCCGCCCATTCAGCCCCAGGCCAATCACTGCCGACCCCCTCGGGCTTCCTCGAGGTGATAAAAGCCGTTGCTGCAATACCCACACCCAGAAGGCCTACACCACCGACAAATCCTGACCCAAGTAAAACGCCTTTTTCACGACAAGCCTCCAACGCTTCGCCTTGCTTGTTGCGCTCGAAATAGTAACGGATGAGGCCGCCTATCAGGATTGGCGTCATGGTCGACACTGGCAGATAAACACCCACTGCGAACGGTAGCGATGGAATACGCAGTAACTCGCAGGCGACAGCAATTGCCACTCCAATAAGTACCAGGCCCCAAGGCAGATTCTGGTCCAGCACCCCATCAATGACCAACTTCATCAGAGTGGCCTGGGGGGCGGGAAGCTCGGAAGAGCCAAAACCAAAGGTTTCCGCCAATAAAAGCACGGATAGACAAACAAAGGTGGCGGAAGTCAGCACCCCGATCAACTCGGCCATTTGTTGATACTTGGGTGTTGCACCCAACAGAAAGCCACTTTTCAGATCTTGAGACGTATCTCCGGCAATAGATGCAGCAATAGCGACCACACAACCCACAATCAACGTAGCCGCCTTGCCCGTCGTATCTGTCCAGCCAAACGCCAAAAAGATAGACGCAGTGCCAAGCAACGCAGCAATGGTCATACCGCTGGTGGGGTTAGAGGTTACCCCCACCATACCCACAATTCGGGACGCTACTGTCACAAAGAAAAACGCAAATAACGACACGCAAAGCGCTGCCGCCAATCGAGCACCAATGTTGCCAATATCGCCGAACGCATTAGGCACTAACGTCAATACTAATACGATAGCCGCAACGCCAACGCCCACAAACTTCAGGGGTAAGTCCCGCTTGGTACGAAGCTCGCGGCGCACAGGGGATGCGGTATTGGTTGCGCGATCACGAAGTTCAGCACCACCCACTTTGAAGCTCTGAATCATCATCGGGATATTGCGTACCAGAGTAATAATTCCGGCAGTGGCTACTGCACCAGCGCCGATATAGCGCACATAACGTGTCCAGATTTCGCCGGCGGACATATCTTTTACCAACTTCACCGCTTCCGGGAAAACCGGTTGAGTTTGCATGGCCCACAGGGCGTCGATTACCGGAATAATCACTAACCAAGACAAAAGACCACCGCCCACCATGACCAAAGCAATACGCAACCCCAGTATGTAGCCAACACCAAACAGTGCCGGTGATAAGTCCAGGCCCAGCTGGGCCTTGTTGATAAAAGGGATGTTGGCACTGACGTGACCTGGAATCACTTTAATCCAGGAGGTCAGGGCCTTGAACAGCATACCGACACCGATGCCCGCAAAAATACGCTTGGCACGACCGCCCCCTGCTTCATTAGCCACCAATACTTCTGCGCATGCAGTGCCCTCTGGGTAAGGCAACTTACCATGCTCTCGCTCGATCAGGAATTTGCGCAGGGGGATCATAAACAGGATGCCCAGTAGGCCACCGCACATGGCCAAAATTGTCATCTGCAAGAGCCCTGGGGCGACTCCCCACATAAACAGCGCTGGCAATGTGAAAATGACACCACTGGCTACTGAGCTGGAGGCAGACCCAGTAGTTTGAGCAATATTGGTTTCAAGAATCGTAGAGGGCTTGCCATAACGAGCAAGGATGCGGAAAACCGCCACAGACATAACCGCTACCGGTATCGATGTGCTGATGGTTAGCCCTGCCCTCAGCCCAAGGTAAGCATTGGCAGCACCGAATATCACACCAAAAAGAATGCCCAAACCCAGTGATTTAAAGGTGAGTTCGGCAACAGATTCAGAAGCAGGAACAAAAGGTGGGTAGTCGTCTCCAGGTTGCAGCTCGGTATACGCTTTGGGATCTAAGCCATTCTGGGGCACGCTAACGTCCTTTTATTATTATCAGCTGGAAACTGTAGCACTCAAAAGCAGCGCCAGCAAAAACGGAGCCAACAGGCTCCGTTTTGTACACATATGATCGAACAGATTTACATCATCGACTGCTGGTAATTCTGTATTCCAACTCGATCGATCAGTTCCAGCTGGGTCTCAAGCCAATCCAAGTGTTCCTCTTCGCTTTCCAGGATGCTTTCAAACAGCTCTCGAGATACGTAATCAGAAACCGATTCGCAGTAAGCGATGGCTTCGCGCAGCAGGGGAATGGCCAGCTGTTCAATCTTCATGTCCCCTTCGATCATCTCTTTAACGTCTTCACCGATCATCAGCTTACCCAAATCTTGCAAGTTGGGCAGGCCTTCCAGGAACAAGATACGCTCAATCAATTGATCGGCGTGTTTCATCTCATCGATTGATTCCTCGTACTCTTTTTCGTTGAGCTTCTCCAGCCCCCAGTTTTTGTACATACGAGCGTGCAGAAAGTACTGATTGATGGCGGTCAGCTCATTGGTCAACGCCTTGTTCAGGTATTCAATGACCTTTGCATCACCTTTCATGGTTATCTCCTGGTTTAATGTCTTGCGCTTGGATTAAAGTGATATCAAGTTTATTTAGCACTGATTATCAGCTGCAAACAAAACAAAATATCATTAAATATCAATAACTTGCAAAACAACTATAGCAGATTTAAAAGCTGTGGACACAAAAAAATCCGGCGCCTTTGAAGGGCGCCGGATTTTACGGGATACGTGTTTTGGCGAAGCAGGGCCTGAACTTATGCGGAAGGCTCCCAGATAGCCGGGTCTTCCATGGGGCGATCCGCCATCGCCTCTCGAATCACACTGCGTGCGTGCTTGCTGCACTTGCCACACTGGGTGCCAACACCCAGCCGCTGCCCCACTTCACGCATGGTGGAGGCGCCATGGCTTACTTCTTGGCGAATTTGGTTGTCGGTAACTGCGCGGCAAATGCAAACGTACATTGATGTGACTCTTTAGTAACTGAGCGGATTTTAAATCTAAATAAGAATTATTGTCAATTCTATTCGCAAAATCTTTACGCTACTGTGAGCAAGCTTCAATATTAGTGTCGCTCTCCCCTTCAACTTGCAGTATCTAGGGCCTGTTCACTCTAGTTAAGTCATCACTGCTGGGCGCCATTTTTTTGCTCAGCAAGGCAGAAGGAGTGCTGTGTAGTCATTCTACATAAGCGACTGATAACACGGCTGGGCGAAAAAATGGCCCCAGCCCCTGGGGTTGCGGCTAAAAAAGCGCCACTCTGTGTTGCTCGTCGCTCATTTGGAATGACCAAACCACCCTCCTCGCGCCTTGATTGGCGCTTTTTTAGTCACAACAGTGACGACTTAACTAGTGTGAACAGGCCCTAGTACCCTCCACTGGCACTTATTGGCTAAAGCAAAGCGCTGAAAAGCATCCACCTGTTCCACTGGGACAGTCACGGTCATAGACACCTGATGGTCGTAGTTCACCCCCTCCACTACCCCACCCTGCTTATCCAGCCAGTGGCGTATCACCTGCTCGACAGCAAAATCACCCTCAACTACGCCAATGGTCATCAACCGATGTTGCTGCAAGGGTAGCGCCTCCATAACTTGCTGAGCTGCGGTTGAATAGGCCCTGACCAAGCCACCGGCTCCCAGTTTAATACCACCAAAATAGCGGCTTACCACCACCACAACGTTACCAACGTTTTTATGCTGCAACACATTGAGTATGGGTTTACCCGCTGTGCCGCTGGGCTCACCATCATCTGACATCGCCGCACTACTGGCCGCTATCGGGTTACCCAGCAAATAAGCCCAGCAGTGATGGCGAGCATCGGGATAAGTGGATTTACAGGCTTGTACCAATGCCATGGCCTGCTCACGATTTTCAGCCAAACCAGCTCGGGCAATAAAGCGGCTTTTCTTAATTTCATACACCGTTTCTACAGACTCGCCGGGGGTGGAAAACCCACTCACCGTTTATTCTCCACTGGCTCACTAAAGTCTGGTGCTGCATTCATATCCACCGGCTGCATTTTGGGTGGGTGTCTTCGATCTGCCAATTCCGCAACCAGCATGCCCGCTACAATCATGCCTGCACCCAACCAGCCCATTCCTCCCAAGCGTTCACCCAGTATCAGAGCCGCTGCAATATGGGTAAATAGAGGCTCGGTGGCAAAGATTAGCCCCACTTTATAGGGTTCCAATATTCTCTGGGAGGCGGTTTGTGCCCAAAAGGCCAGCGCTGTCGCCAACATGCCGGATGTCAGAATCGTGACCCAAACAATGGGGTGTTGAAGCGCTTGCAAGGTCTGTTCACCCACTGGCTCAGTCGCCAAAGCAGCGAATAAGCTATACAGGCTCACCGCCGCCAATTGCAACGTGCACAATGGGATCAATGGAAATTTAGGCGCGACGCGGCCGGTAATCACAATGTGCAGCGCAAACGCACAGGCGGCAATAAGTACCAAGGCATCACCACGGTTAAAACTCAGTTTGTCCCCTACGGTTAACAAGTAAATACCCGCTGTCGTACACAACACACCTACCCAGGCTATGGCTTTTACACGGGCGCGAAACAATAACAGGCCGATTATCGGTACCAGGGGCACACACAAACCGGTTATAAACCCTGTATTGGAAACCGTGGTGTACTTCATGCCTACGGTTTGGGTGGCAAAGCTGACAAACATTATCAGCGCCAAACCGGCGGCAGACACCCATAAGCTGCGAGAAAACGTTAACCCTTTGGCTTCTTTATCCAGTTTCCACAGTGGCAATAAGCAAAGCGCCGCTACACCAAAGCGAAACGCGTGAAAGCTGTGTACGGGAAGATGCTCGATGGTTTGATCCACCAGTACGAACATCAGCCCCCAGATCATACAAACAAATATCAGCAGCCAGATGGCTTTAATGGGCGACTGAATACTCATACTACTTGTCCCGCCGCGTAGCCCGATGCCCAGGCCCACTGAAAATTAAAGCCACCCAAATGGCCGGTTACGTCGACAACCTCACCAATAAAATACAACCCTGGTTGCTGTTTACTCTCCATGGTTTTGGAAGACAGACCATCCGTATTCACCCCTCCAAGAGTTACCTCCGCAGTTCGATACCCTTCTGTGCCTGCAGGTTTTAAAGACCAGTGGTTCAGCTGTTTGGCAACTTGCAGCAAGGCTTCACTGGGC
Source organism: bacterium SCSIO 12696 (assembly GCA_024397955.1). Taxonomy (NCBI): domain Bacteria; species bacterium SCSIO 12696. The sequence continues at coordinate 366,385 of CP073744.1, read as the reverse complement.
CACTCAGCCAAAGGGCTGTTTACCCGTTGTGGCCACCACAGCTGTTGTAACTGCTGTACCAACCGTTTTGGCAAATACTTACCCAATAGGCTGCGCAACAGAACTTTGGGTTGCTGCTGTTTCTGCTCTGCAAGCCACTGAGCTGCATCACAGTCCGGTAACAGGTCAATAACAATACTGTCACCCGGTTGCCAATAGCTGGAAATTTGCAGCATCGCCGGGCCGCTGAGGCCGCGATGGGTGAACAAAATACTTTCCCGAAATTGCTCGTTGTTGCAGCTAACCGCTGCTTCCAAAGACACACCGGATAGCTCAGTGCACAAAGTGGTTAATTGATCCGTGACCGTAAATGGCACCAATCCGGCTCGCTGTGGCAACACCTGATGGCCAAATTGTTCCGCCAACTGGTAACCCATACCGGAGCCACCCAGGGTGGGAATAGACAGTCCCCCAGATGCCACCACCAGGGAAGTGCTGTGATATTGCCCCTGATTGGTCTGCACATTAAAGCCACCGTCATCTTCCGCAGTAACTTTTTGCAGGTCACAATGGGTGCGTATTTCCACGCCAACGGCTTCAGATTCTGCCAATAGCATGGCAACAATCTGCTTTGAAGAGCCGTCGCAAAACAGCTGCCCCAAGGTTTTTTCATGGTGTGCAATGCCATGGCGATTCACCCAGTCGATAAAGTCCCACTGGGTAAAACGGCTCAGTGCGGATTTGCAAAAATGCGGATTAGTAGACAGGTAATTGCTCGGCTCCACATAAAGGTTGGTGAAGTTGCAGCGGCCACCACCGGACATAAGAATTTTTTTACCCACTTTATTGGCACGTTCCACCACGAGCACAGAGCGCCCTCGCTGCCCGGCAATAATGGCGCACATCAAACCAGCAGCACCGGCGCCAATAACAATGACATCGTATTTGTTCAAGAAAACTCTCTGGCTCTATGCCTTTCTCAAAGGCCCCTGGCAATACCGGCAAAAATATCGGGCACCCTTGCGCAGCACACGGTTATGGCGAATCATCGACAACTGGTGCTGACGACACCCACATTCATAAGTAACGGTTTTTACCGTGCGACCGGGAATGCCGCTCATATCAAATTGGCAAGTGCGAGCGCTGTCAGCGCCAAACAAATCCATCAAGTTTTTCCATTCCACACCATGAGGTTGCACTTTGCCAAACAGTTGCTCTGCCACATAGTGAGCCACTTCATGAGGAATGGTGGTAGTAAAGTTATCGTCCCAATACTTGGCAAATAACCAGGGGTTGTAGCGAATTACCCTGTGCAGCTTTGCGCCTCGCCCGGTGATACGGTACATCCCCGCCACCTGCCCTTTTAAGTCGAACAGAACGGGGATCTCCTCAATACAACAATCCAGTTCATTGTTTGCCAGCTGGACATAGCGGTGAGTTTCTATAATTACACGTTTTTGCTGCACCTCAGCTATTGGGGTAATCATAGATTATTTGTCTATCAGGAGTTTGTAAGTTACCCATAGAACAACTAAAGAAGAAATAAGGCCAACTACAAATGGAATACTTTTTATCAGATTGGTGGTAACTGAATCATAGAAAGACAAGTACCACTGCAACATTTTTTTCAGCGTTTCACTATTTCGCATCCAAGGTTGCAGGAAGATAGATTCTTTTTCTATATCATCCAGTATATCTTGCGAAATCTTAACAAGTCGTCCGCTAAAAACCAGAAATACGCCGATGCATACTCCTAAAACTTTTAAGCCTTCTAGGGCGATTGGAGAAATAGAGATATCCATTAACGTATAAAAGCTACCACATCAGGTCGTCGGGAATTTCAAATTGGGCGTAGTACTCATCGTCTGAATCTGGCTCTGCCTGTTGCTCTTTAGGATTATTCAGCAATGCCACATAACCGGCATCCCGCTGGGCAATTTTTTCCGCCACAGGCACCGCTACCAATTCAAACTGATCACCCAACAACACAATCGCCAAAATTCCCCGCTCCAGCTGTTTCTGCTGGCGGGCATCTACGTAGATTTTTTTAATTTTATTGTCGTGGGAGAAGCTGTAACCAATTTCACCGCTGCGAGGCTGGCGATTACTTTCAATCAGCTGTTTGATCTGTGCAGCAATAGCCTTTTGCTCCGCCTCTTCCAAACGTTGGCGATTCAACTCGCGGTCTTTATCCGCTTTCTCCCGCTGAGCCTGCTGCGCGGCAAGTTTGGTTTCATCAACCGCTTGGACACCGCTTTTGTGTTGCTGTTTGGTTTGCTTCTTTTTCTGGCGCTGTACCTGCTTGGCTTTTTTGTTGTCCACCAAGCCTGCTTTCAGCAATTGATCTTGTAAAGAGTTTGCCACCTGAGTTCCGACCCATTATGAATAAAGGGGCATTATATCGCCTCAATCCTCCGAAGGCGTAGACAATGATGTTCCCAATTGGGTACGGGGAGAGCTGAATTGTGATGGCGTGACGGATTCCAACGAGGCCGATACCGGCGTTTTCTCATGGCTAACCTGCAATTGATTCACTTGCCACAGCACCACCAGAAATGCCGCGGTTCCCCACACCAAAGCACCGGCCATTTCACCGGCGATAACACCCACGGCACCAAACCACTGAGAGCCAAGATACACCAAAGGCACAGTCCCTAAAAGAGCACGGGCAAAGTTAAACAGGGTAGCTTGAGTCGCGCGATTGAGATTGTTGGCAGCGGCATTGGCAATAAACAGCACGCCGTTAAAGGCAAAGCCAATCACCAGCCAGGTGTTGTAAAAGCCTATCAGATAAGCCGCATCGCCCTCGGCACTAAACATACGAACGATGCTATCACTGAGCAAAAACAACACTACCCATACCAGCAATACATAACCCAGGTTCACCATCATGGCGTTGAGTAACGTAAGCCGCACTCGGTGGTATAAGGCAGCACCGGCGTTTTGACCAATAATGGGGCCAATGGCCCCGGACAGAGCAAACACCAAAGCAAAAGCAACTGGCGTAATACGCCCAAGAATCGCTGCTCCGGCAACGGCACTGTCCCCATATGTGGCCATGGTTTTTAGTACATAGCTACCACCAATAGGCGTTGCCAAATTGGTCAACAACGCTGGCCCCGCGATGGGAATAATATTTCGCAGATCCGCAACCATTTTGTGCCAATACAGGCCACAGCTGAGCCCGTGATGCTTGATGATGGCGTGCAAGCCAATAATCACCAATGCCACACGAGATAATAAAGACGCAACTGCCGCGCCTTCAATGCCCATTCCCAGAGCGAAAATAAAAATCGGATCCAGTACCGCATTAACAATGGCCGCCCCCATGGTGGTGTACATGGATCGCCGGGCATCCCCCACCGCCCTTAAGGCAGCAGCACAGCACATACCACAGGCCAGCAACGGTGTACTGGGCAACAGGATATTGCTGTATTGCAAAGACAGCTCCAGAGTCAGGCCAGTGGCTCCGAGAAAGATCAGCAGTTCTTCGAGAAAATACCAGGCAGGCAATGTCACCAGAGCAGAAAACAGCGCACTGAACCACATAACACTGGAACAGTAACGGCTGGCCAACTGGCGATCGTGGGTACCTTCCGCTCGAGATACCAATGCCCCCATGGCGATTTGCAAGCCGATCCCCACGGAGGTCAAGAAGAACAGCAGAGTGCCAGAAAAGCCAATCGCTGCCGCCAGTTCTGCTTGCCCCAACAGACTGAGGAAATACATATCCACCAAGTCCACCAGGAACAGGGTCAGCAACCCAACCGTACTGGCACCGGTCATCACCAGGATATGACGGAGTGTAGAACCTTGGGTAAATACGGCGGTTTTGGACATGAGATAGATGTTGGAGAAAAGCGTGCAAGGGTAACGTAGTAAACCACATAAACACTGTGGGTTAACTTAATTTTACGGTGCCAGTTGAGTGTGATCACACGTCTGACGTCGCACGCTAAGCCCAACGAGCTATCGTCATTCCCGCGAAGGCGGGAATCCATTTGGCTACTTCGTCAGATAGATGGGCCCCCGCCTCCGCGGGGGCGACGGATAGGCTCTAACAAGGTACTTGGTTTTAGCGTGCGACGTGCGACCCTACATCAATACAACAAATTCAACATCACCATCAGCACCACCAAAAACAGCACTGTCATAATGCCACCGGCACGAACAAAGTCCGCCACTTTGTAGCCCCCCGGGCCCATAATCAAAGCGTTAACCTGGTGGGTGGGAATCAGAAAAGAGTTTGACGTGGCAAGCGCCACCGTGAGTGCAAATACCGCCGGGTTAGCACCGGCGGTTAAAGCAATGTTAATGGCCAACGGCACCAACAATACCGTAGCGCCCACATTGGACATAACCAAGGTAAACAGCGTGGCCAGGATCGCAATGGTGAGTTGCAACACCCATGCTGAAGTTTCACCGATAAAGCCCAGCAACTGGTCGGCAATCCAGGCAGCGGTTCCCGTGGTTTCCACCGCTGCCCCAAGGGGAATCAAACTGGCGAGCAAGAACACCGTTTTCCAACTCACCGAATGGTACGCCTCCTCGGCGCTGAGTACGCCGCTGAGGATCATTCCCAAAGCACCCACCAACAGCGCTACCGATAACCGCAAGTCCGTAAACAACACCAGCGACAAGGCAATGGCCAGAAAAATCAGCGCATGAGCCGCCTTGTGGCTACGCACTTCTTCGCGGGGGTAATAACTGGTGACAATCACGTAGTTCTTCAGTGTATCCAGACGCTGCAGGCTTTCCCAATCCGTGTACACCACCAGGGTATCACCAGCTTCAAAAGGGCTGTTGCGCACGTCCTGGCCTTCACGCAAGGTACCATCGCTGCGAACAATCGCCAGGGTGGATACCCCGTGCTCACTGCGCATACCCAAGTCACGAGCGGACTGGCCGACCATGGGTGAGGTGGGGGGAATCAGCACTTCGGCAAGGCCGGAATGGCTGGGGGACAAAGCCTCTGCAAACGACATCAGCCGAGGCCTCATCACCAGATTCATTTCCTGGGCGAAATCAAAGAGTGCACTGGCATCACCAATCCAGGCCACTACATCACCCTCTTCGATTTTCATATCCAGCAGCAAGCCGCCCTGCCCCATTCTCAGGCGTTTGCCCGAAGTAACAGCAATGGTTCTGACGCGGTAGCGGGTTTCAAACTCATCCAGTGTCTGCCCGATTAGCGGGCTGCCGGCGGGCACACGAACTTCCCGTATGCTGTAATCGAGGCCGTAGGTTTCCCGAAAATAACTGGCAGAACGGGTGGCTTTACGGCTCGCCTCTTTGCCTTCAGGGAGCACATAGCGGCCAAAAAATACAAAGTAGGCAATGCCGGTGGCAATCATGGCAAGGCCAATAGGCATCACAGAGAACAAGTCAAACGTGCCCATTTGTTGATCAGCACCCAGCTGCTTGTTCGAATTGGCAATCAGGTCATTCAGCAAAATCAGTGGACTGGAACCCACCAGAGTCAGCGTGCCGCCCAAAATGGCGCAAAACCCCATAGGCATCAGCAAACGGGAAACAGAAATACCCGCCCGGGAAGCCACCCGGCCAACCGCCGGCAAAAACAAAGCCGCGGCACCTACGTTTTGCATAAATCCGGAAATCACTCCGACGCTGCCCGAAATCAGGGGAATAATGCGCTTTTCTGTGGTGCCCCCCCATTTCAACAATTGCTTGGCAGCAATATTCATAATCCCGGTTTTATCCAAACCCGCGCCAATAATCATCACCGCGACAATGGACATCACCGCATTACTGGAAAAGCCCACAAACAGGTTGTTGATGTCAGTCAGCCCCTCGGACAAACCCATTAAAGGCGCAATTAAGGTGGTCAGGCCCAAAAACACCATTACCGTGATGGCAGCGATATCGATGGGAATAACCTCAAAGGTAAACAGGTAAACCGTCAGCAGCAAAATGCCCAGAACCCAGGCAATCTGAATAGTAGGGGCAACACTGGCAAGGTATAACCCCAGCAGCACAAACATCAGTGCAACAATACTCAGGGTTACAGCGCGTTTTCTGGTTTCCACTCTATCTCCCGTTTTCGGTGAGCTGGCGACAATAGCCCCACATAATCTCAGGGTAACAGGGTATTGTCGACATCATATTAAGGGTAGTGGTTTAAACACCAAGATGAACCAGTACCTTGCGACACCCTGGGCGGTGGCGATGCTCCCACAGGAAAATGCCCTGCCACGTGCCTAACGCCAATTTCCCATCGATGATCGGTATCGACAAACTGGTTGCTGTCAGCGCCGCTTTAATATGAGCGGGCATATCGTCTGGACCTTCCAGGGTGTGGGTATAGAGCGAGTCATTTTCTGGCACCAGTCGATTGAGCCAATTTTCCAGGTCCACACGAGCCGACGGATCGCAGTTTTCCTGTATCAGCAAGCTGGCAGAGGTGTGCTGGATATACAGCGTGCAAAGCCCTTCCAATAAATCTGCTGCGGCAACTACACTGTTTATATCAGACGTTATATCGTGCAAGCCCTGCCCAGAAACAGAGACCGCTACGGTTTTGATCACCTGCCGCCCTCACCTTTATCGTTTGGTGCCGTATAATGCCGCACCCCACGCTCCAGTGCCACACAAGCAAAAGCCATGTTCAATCAAATCGACACCAACCAATACCAGCAACAGCTGGATGAGAAAATTGCCAAGCTGAACGCTGACTTCACCAATTTGGCGCTGCCGGATATTGAAGTATACCCATCGGAACCCAGCCATTTTCGCATGCGCGCAGAATTTCGTATCTGGCACGAAGGGGAACAATCTTTCTACGCCATGCACAAACCCGGTGGCAGCCGCCCTATCCCCATCGATGACTTTCCCATCGGCTCGGAAAAAATTAACCAGCTGATGCCTGCAGTTATGGCGGGTATTAGTGGTAATGAATTATTGCGCCGCAAACTCTATGTGGTGGAATTTCTCACCACACTGAGCGGCGATGCCCTGGTTACCCTGATTTACCACAAACCGCTGGACGAGCACTGGGAGCAGCAAGCTCGGGAGCTGAGCAAAACTACTGGCGTCCCCATTATTGGCCGCAGTAAAAAGCAAAAAGTGGTATTGGAACGGGACTATGTCATTGAAGAGCTGAACGTGCTTGGTAAAACCTACCGCTACAAACAGGTGGAAACCGGCTTTACCCAGCCCAATGCCGGTGTGAATGAACAAATGCTGACCTGGGCAGTAAAGAATTCCAAAAACAGCGATGGCGACCTGTTGGAACTCTATTGCGGCAACGGCAACTTCACCATCCCCTTGGCGCAGAACTTTGAACGAGTGTTGGCCACGGAAATCTCCAAAGTGTCCGTGAATTCATCTCACTGGAGCATGGAGCAGAACGGCGTCAGCAATATTTATATTGTGCGCATGTCCAGCGAAGATTTTACCGACGCTCTCAATAAGGTACGTCCATTCCGCCGTTTAAAAGATATCGACTTGGACAGCTACCAATTTTCCACGGTATTTGTGGATCCGCCACGGGCAGGGCTGGATGATGGCACAGTGGATTTGGTCAAGCGCTTCGACCAAATTCTGTATATTTCCTGCAACCCGGAAACCCTGAAGAATAACCTGGAGGCGCTGAGCAATACTCATCGCATTGCCAAGTTTGCCGCCTTTGATCAGTTCCCCTATACGCATCATTTAGAGTGTGGTGCGCTGTTGGTGAGGAAATAGCTCCAAGGGCAGCAAGCAGAAAGGCTACAGCGAAATTTGCAAAACTCGTCATTCCCGCCTGCGCGGGAATGACGTAGGGTTTCAGCCCAACTTCTTCTCCCCAGCATCCACAGACTGCAGAATCAGGGTATTGATGGTCATCGGGCCAACGCCACCGGGAACCGGGGTATAGGCAGCCACACGATCTACCAGTGGCCCAAGCTCTATGTCGCCCAAACCGGGAGGGTGATAGCCAGCGTCCACCACCACAGCACCGTCTTTAATCCACTCGGCCTTAATAAACTCAGGCTTACCGACAGCGCCTACTACAATATCCGCTTGCTTGATGTGCTCCGCCAGGTTTTGGGTGCGAGAGTGGCAAATGGTCACAGTGGCATTGGCATTCAGCAGCATGGCTGCCATGGGCTTGCCGAGAATCGGACTGCGGCCCACCACAACAGCGTGCTTGCCGTTGAAGTCAATATCGTAGGCTGCCAGCAAACGCATAATACCTTGTGGGGTAGCGGAACCGTAGGCCTCTTCGCCCATGGCCATTCGGCCGTAACCCAAGCAGGTCACACCGTCCACATCTTTATTGAGGGCAATGGCGTCAAAGCAAGCGCGCTCGTCAATCTGCTCGGGCACCGGGTGTTGCAGCAAAATACCGTGGCAGTTGGGGTTGTCGTTCAACTCATGGATTTTTGCCAGCAGTTGCTCGGTAGTGGTTTCTTCCGGCAATTCAACCGCAATGGACTCCATGCCCACCCGCTTGCAGGCGTTCTGTTTCATACGCACATAGGTAGCGGACGCCGGATCTGCGCCCACCAGGATAGTGGCCAAAATCGGGGTATCTCCGCCCTTGGCTTTGAGGGCAGCAACGCGCTCGCTCAGTTCAGTTTCAGTGCGTTTGGCAACGGCTTTGCCGTCGAGAACAATGGCAGTCATGGGGCAGCTTCCGGGAGGTAAAATCAGGGCGGCGATTTTCTCATGGCTCTGCGGCTCTGTGAAGGGGCCTGCAAGGCAAAATTCCTCCATATCAAGGCCTGTTCTACCCTTCAACTTCCTGTATAATTGCGCGCTATTTTGGCTTGGGGTCGCCCTCGGGCATACCAGTTTCATTAACAGAACATTCGAGAATAGAAATGTCTGACTTATCCCTCTACCGCAACATCGGCATCTTCGCCCACGTAGACGCCGGTAAAACCACCACCACCGAGCGTATTCTCAAGCTCACCGGTAAAATCCATAAAACCGGTGAAGTGCACGACGGTGCTGCTACTACCGACTTTATGGAACAGGAAGCTGAGCGCGGCATTACCATCCAGTCCGCTGCCACTACTTGCTTCTGGAACGACCACCGCATGAACATCATCGACACTCCAGGACACGTGGACTTCACCGTTGAAGTTTACCGCTCCCTGAAAGTTCTCGATGGCGGTGTTGGCGTATTCTGTGGTTCCGGCGGTGTTGAGCCTCAGTCCGAAACCAACTGGCGCTACGCCAACGAGTCTGAAGTGGCTCGTATCATCTTCGTGAACAAGCTGGACCGTATGGGTGCGGATTTCTACCGCGTTGTTGACCAGGTTAAGAAAGTCCTGGGCGCCAATCCACTGGTCATGACTCTGCCTATCGGCATCGAAGACGACTTTAAAGGCGTTGTCGATGTACTGAGCCAGAAAGCCTATATCTGGGACGATTCCGGCCTGCCAGAAAACTACGAAGTCACCGACATTCCTGCGGAAATGGTGGACGATGCCGCCATGTACCGCGAGCAGCTAATTGAAACTGCCGTGGAAATGGACGACGACCTGATGATGGCCTACATGGAAGGTGAAGAGCCCTCCATCGACGACATCAAGCGCTGCATCCGCGAAGGTACTCGCACCTTGGCCTTCTTCCCCACTTACTGTGGTTCTGCATTCAAGAACAAAGGCATCCAATTGGTTCTGGACGCCGTTGTTGACTACCTGCCTTCACCGACTGAGGTTGATCCTCAACCGCTGACCGACGAAGAAGGCGAGCCTACCGGCGACGTGGCTCTGGTTTCTGCTGAAGAACCCCTGCGTGCCCTGGCGTTCAAAATTATGGACGACCGCTTCGGTGCCCTGACCTTTATTCGTATCTACTCCGGCGTACTGAACAAAGGCGACACCGTACTCAATAGCTTCACCGGCAAAACCGAGCGCATTGGCCGCATGGTGGAAATGCACGCCGATGACCGCACCGAACTGAGCACTGCTCAAGCCGGCGACATTATCGCTGTTGTGGGCATGAAGAACGTACAAACTGGCCACACTCTGTGTGACCCCAAGAATCCTTGTACTCTTGAGCCTATGGTCTTCCCAGACCCTGTAATCTCCATCGCGGTATCTCCGAAAGATAAGAGCTCTACCGAGAAGATGGGCGTTGCCATCGGCAAAATGGTTGCCGAAGATCCATCCTTCCAGGTTGAGACTGACGAAGACTCCGGAGAAACCATCCTCAGAGGTATGGGTGAGCTGCACCTGGATATTAAGGTCGACATCCTCAAGCGTACCTACGGCGTCGAGCTGGAAGTGGGCCAACCACAGGTTGCCTACCGTGAAACCATCACCACCCCAATCGAAGACAGCTACACCCACAAGAAGCAGTCTGGTGGTTCTGGTCAGTTCGGTAAGATCGACTACCGCATCAAGCCCGGCGAGCCAGGCTCCGGCTTCAAGTTCGAATCCACTGTTGTCGGCGGTAACGTACCTAAGGAATTCTTCCCGGCCATTGAGAAAGGCTTTAAAGGCATGATGGAAACCGGCCCTCTGGCCAGCTTCCCGGTACTGGACGTTGAAATCGAACTGTACGACGGTGGCTTCCACGCCGTTGACTCCTCGGCAGTAGCGTTCGAAATCGCCGCCAAAGGCGCTTTCCGTCAGTCTATGCCCAAGGCCGGCCCACAGCTGATCGAGCCGATTATGAAAGTGGACGTGTTCACTCCGGAAGATCACGTGGGTGACGTCATCGGTGACCTGAACCGTCGTCGCGGCATGATTAAAGACCAGGAGCCCGGCACCACCGGTGTTCGCATCAAAGCCGACGTACCACTGGCGGAGATGTTTGGTTACATTGGCCATCTGCGCACCATGACCTCTGGCCGCGGCCAGTTCTCCATGGAATTCAGCCACTACCTGCCTTGCCCGCAGAACGTTGCTGAAGAAGTGATCGCCAAAGAGAAAGAGCGTCAGGAAGCCAAGAAGTAAGCCTTCTTAAATCCTGAAACGCAAAACCCCGGCAGTGAAAGCTGCCGGGGTTTTTGTTTGCTTACTCGAAAATAACAATTATGATCATGAATACGTACCCCTTTAAAAATATTGGTCTACCACGAAATCGAAAAGAGGCGATGCATGAGAGCAGGCAACCTTCTACTTATCCCACTTATACTATTTTTAATTTCAGCATGTACTGCTATTCCAACGACAAAACTAGACCAAGTAGCTTTTGAGAAAATAGATGCAATAAATATTGAAACTACTCCATTAGTTCCAGATAAGCTCAGTGTTATCAGCTCTGTAGACGTAACTTATTTGGGTGTAGGAGTAGCGGCCACCTCTGGTGACGACAAGGGGATCAAACCTTTAATCCTAGATTATCTAGAACAGCATAAAATTGATCTATCTAAAATCATTACAGAGCAGTTTAGTAACTTAGCGAAAGAAGCCGCCTTCCCTAAAGGTATATCTCACGATGATCAGAACGCAGAACTAAAAATAACAATAAATATCGTTGTTGTTGGAATGAATCACGGATTTTCCGACAAACTAAACAGCAGATTTAATTTGTCTGGACAGCTTTACGATGACGCAGGGAATATAATTTGGTCCTATACGGCAACACCAACCTCGTTATCACCGTATAGCGTATCTTACACGCCAGACCAAATATTTGAATCGCCTGAGTCTTTCACTCGTTTTTTCAGTACAGGGTCAAAGCCCATAGTTGAAAAACTATTCAAAAACCTGAGCAAGCAAATCTAAGTATTTAGGAGAGGCATGATAACTCGACCCATGACAACAAAAGTCACATTTACATAACTATTGTTGAAAGCACCCACAAGGTGTAAATTTATTTTTTTGTAATGGGTATTAACACCTCATTGCGACGTAAAAACGGCAGCGACATGGGCGAGTTGTAACGCGCCCAAACCGGTTCACCTGCGGCTTTAAAATCACTGCTTTGCAACCATGCAAACAATTCCTGCTTGTTGCGCTGATAACGCTTTTCACTCCAGGTGCCCGAGTACTTGATGGCTGCCACCAATCGTGCCGGCACTTCTCTGATAGAGACTTGGGAATTGGTGGGTAGCGGCGTATTTTCTAGAGTGAAATCGGAAGGCATCATAAAACTCACTGCCCAAAGATTAGAGCCCTCAGCGGGTTCCACACTCACTGGCGCCGTCATGGCAATTTTTTGGTTTTGTTTGTCGGGGCTAGATTCCTTAGAGCTAAATTCCTTGGAGCTAGAAAGTTCGGCTTTGGCCCACTGTTGAGAAACCGGCGCGGTCATGGCGATTTTCTGGGAGTCGCCATTGCGGGCAATGTTATCCCCAGATATGTAGTTAAACAGTGGTCGAAACGCGCGATTGCTGGCTTTGCCAATATCCCCTTCGATCACTACTTCGGCGAGTATCTGGGGTTCGTACATGCGCAACTCTACATTGCCATGCTGACTGACTACCCTGTAATCAGCCTCTTCTATTGCCCAGGCAAATGCAGACAACACTATTCCAAAACACAGAAATACAAAGCGCACCATCGTGATAGCTCCCAATAATGATCTCGGCAAAAGACTATTCGATGGTGCGTGAAGGCTTTGTGATTGGTTGGTCTAATTGGGTAGCCTAACTGGCTACGCGCCTTTCCTCCCAACCGTACACTGCGTTCAACTGCTGTTCGAGCCACTGTTGCAACCGCCAGGGTTCATTGTAGCTACAGTTAATGTGCCCCATTTTTCGCCCTGGTTTTAAGGCTTTTTTGTAATCGTAAAGTTGCGATTGCTCATCAATCAAGCTGACGGTTTCTGGTTCCATGCCCAACAGGTTGACCATCGCTGTTGGCGCCAGCAATTCTGTAGAACCCAACGGCATCCCGGTAATCGCTCTGATGTGATTTTCAAATTGATTGGTGACACTGCCTGTCAGCGTCCAGTGGCCGCTGTTGTGTACTCGCGGTGCCAGTTCATTAATCAGCAAACCCTTATCAGTGATAAAACATTCCATAGTCATCACACCAATGTAATTGCTACTGGACATCAACGCAGCGAGGTAACTTTGCGCCTGCCCTACCAACTCATCAGGCAATGGAGTGATACCTACTTCAGAGCTGACCAAAACCCCGTTTTGGTGGTAATTTTCAGTCAGCGGATAAAAGCAAATTTCCCCATGCACATTGCGCACACCAATCAATGACACTTCTTTTTGAAAGCTCACCTGTTTTTCAATAATCGCTTCCGCTTTAACGATCTGCTCCCAGCACGACTTCAGGGCACTCAAATCCTGTAAACGCCACTGGTTTTTACCGTCGTAGCCGGATTCACAGCTTTTCGCAATCAGCGGAAATTTCAGTGTCTCAGCCGCTTCAAACAACGAGTGCCCATCGTCGCAGTAGCGATAATCTGCGGTCGGCAACTGCAACTGATGAGCCACCCAGTACTTTTCCTTTAAACGATGTTGAGTAAGTTCAATAACTTCAGGAGCTGGATCAACGGTACAAAACCGTTGCAACGACTTCAGCAATTCAATATCCACTGACTCACGATCCACGGTGATTACATCGGGCCGCCCCAGATCACGATACAACCCCTCGGCGGTGCGCGTGGGTGTAGCCGTCACCACACGACCAAGCCCATCGACACTGGAGTAGTCGTCTTCACCCAACCTCAGGAAAGACACCTCCAGTTTCAACGAATGTGCGGCCAGCGCCATCAATCTCGCCAACTGCCCCGTACCTACTATCGATATACGCATTACTCTACCTCCGTTCCAACAGAATCTGTCTGCGCTTGGCGCCACTGCTTTAGGCGCTCGCGCAGCTGTGAGTCTTCCAGCGCCAACATCTGCGCAGCTATCAAACCGGCATTAAAAGCCCCGGATTCGCCAATGGCCATGGTCGCTGTGCACACCCCTTTGGGCATTTGCACAATAGACAGCAGGCTGTCCAAGCCATTGAGATGACGGCTGGCCACTGGAACACCAATAACTGGCAGCCAGGTTTCCGCCGCCACCATACCCGGCAAATGAGCGGCACCACCGGCGCCGGCAATAATGATTTTTGTGCCCGCCTCTGCGGCCTGGTTGGCGAACTCCACCAGCCGCGCCGGGGTTCGATGAGCCGATACCACCGATGCGTGAAACGGTACCTGCAAGGCTTCCAGCACCTCTGTGGCTTTGCGCATAGTGGGCCAGTCTGATTTTGAGCCCATGACAACGTTGACCGTTGCAAATTTCATGGTTGTTGCCTCCTTAGGCAATGTGTTGAGCCAGCGCCAGATAGACAGGAATGCCAACCAGCACATTGAATGGGAAAGTAACCGCCAGGGATGCGGTGAGCGGTAAACTCAAGTTGGCCTGCGGCAACGCCACGCCCAGCGCAGCCGGAACCGCTATGTAGGAAGCACTGGCCCCCAAGGTTGCTAACAAAGCCACGCCACCGGCAGAAAGCCCCAGCAACAGTGCCAAGACACCGCCGAACAGCGCACCAATCAGTGGCATCGCAATGGCAAAGCTCACCAGAAATAGCCCCTGGCGACGCAGTTCAGAAAACTGCTCGGCGGCCAAGCGTCCCATTTGCAATAGAAACAGCGCCAACACACCGTGAAATAATGTGGAAAACAGCGGCATGATGTTGCTGGTGTTATCCCCTGCCCACCAGCCGATCAGCAAACCACCGATTAACAGCACAACGCCTTGATTGCCAAATAACTCATGGAGCAATTGACGTCGGCTGGTATCAGGGGCTCGCTCACCGCGTTTGGCCAGCCACAGCCCTACGGCAATGGCGGGTACCTCCAGAATCACCACAAACAGTGGAAAGTACGGTTCGTAAAACAGGTTTTGCGCCTCAATCACCGCCACCGCAACGGCAAAAGTGGCAACACTGACAGAGCCGTAGTGAGCCGCTGTGGATGCAGAGTCCAGCCGCGACCAACCACCAAAGCGCTTCAGTATCGGGTAGGCAATCGGCGGCAATATCAAACCCAGAGTGAGCACCACCAAAGACTGCCCCAGCAGCTCAATGCCAATGTGGTCACCAAGGGCCATGCCCCCTTTCAGGCCAATAGCCAGCAACAAAAACAGGGTTAGAAACTGGTAAAGCCCTTTGGGAAAATCGATCTTTGTGCCCAGCAAGGTGGCTACCATGCCGAGCACAAAAAACGCGACAACAACATCAATCTGCATGGTGCTTATTTACTCTCGGTCAGGTAAATAGGCATCTGAACCCGGATTGATGGCTTGTTGATTCGTTGATAACACCAGGCAACGCCATTGCAAACCGCAACTGTTGCACCTACCAAAGCAAGCGCCCAACCAATAATGCCTTGCTGCGCCAACAGGGACGCCATGACAGTGATTAACAGGCCGACACAAACACCAAAGTAGATTTGAGACAGGTTCATTGATACCTCTGTAAGTTGAAAACTAGTCGGGCGCCATTCTGAACAAAACTTGACATAACTAAAAATAGATATTATCTAGTTATTACATTTATATTTATCTATGTATTTATTTATAGTTGGACAGCCATGAAGACTCGCCTGCACGCTCATATCGGTACGTTGCGCCAGCTGGAGATATTGTTGGCGGTAGCCCACCACGGCAGCGTGACCGCCGCTGCCAAAGCACTGCACCTGACTCAGCCCACAGTATCCATGCAGCTCAAAAAACTCAGTGAAGCCATCGGCAGCCCACTTTTTTATCAGGTTGGCAGAGACTTAAAACTGACGGAAGTTGGTGAGGTGACCACGGAAAGTGCCCGCGAGGTACTGCTTTGCTTTGAACGCCTGGATATGAAACTGACCAAGCTGAGGGGATTAACATCGGGCACTCTGCGGCTGGCAGTGGTGACCACGGCAAAATACTTTATGCCCCACTTACTGGGAGACTTTTGCCAACAATTCCCCAATATCGAAGTGGATATGAACATTGGCAACCGAGCGCAAATCGTAAAGCGCCTGGCGGAAGGTGAAGATGACTTCTGTGTATTCAGCCACCCACCCACCAATGACGATTACCAACTCACAGAATTCCTGCCCAATCGACTGGTCGCCATTGCTCATCAAGAGCACCCGCTCAGCCAGCGCAAGCGCATCAGCCTGAAAGAATTTGCCAGCCAACCGTACATCATGCGTGAAAATGGCTCCGGTACTCGCTATGCCATTGAACAACACATGGCGAAACACAATTGCGAACTGAATGTGCGCATGACCATTGAAAGCAACGAAGCCATCAAACACATGGTGATGTCGGGAATGGGGGTCTCGATACTGTCGGAGCACACCCTCACCTTTGGGGGCAGTGCCGGGCTTTCCATACTCAATGTGGGCAAACTGCCGATCAAAACCAACTGGTATTTAGTAAGCTTAAAAAGCCGCCCTACTTCGCCCATTGCGGCGGCATTGCTTGAGTTTGCTCAGAAAAATAATCGATTGCAGATGTTGGAGGACTTATGAATAAGCTAAAATTTGACGCTATGCCTTAAGGGTTCTTACTCACTACGGTACCGGCGAAACTATTGTAATACTTAAATTCTAGTAAATTACCTGCCGGGTCTTTAACTATAAATTTACCCGCTTCATTCTCAGTATCTTGCGCTTTAACAAATGGTTCCATTTCAAAAGGAACCGAACTCTCTTTGAATAAAGCCGCTATTTTCTCCCACTCACTTTTTTCCAGAATTGGTCCAAAATGATCAATTGGCTTCGCAGAAAAACCATCACGCTCTTGGTGCATAGTCAATTGATGGCCAAAGAAAATGATATCGATCCATTGCCCTGTGTCCCGGCCAATTTCGCAGCCCAGCAGGTTAACGTAGAACTTTCTGGCTTCATCCAAACTAGGAACAATAAACGACAAATGAAACGGCTTGATAGCTACCACTCCTTGTAATAGTAAGTAATGAATATTGAAAAGGTCTGTGCCTCTTGCCCACATTACCTACTAGATTAGTTTACAGCTAGAGTAATTGTGACGAAAAGCAGCATATAAAACGACCAGCAGGCCATCATCAATAAACATGAAATATAGCAAAAGATGGGGTGGCTGACGGGGATCGAACCCGCGACAACAGGAATCACAATCCTGGACTCTACCAACTGAGCTACAGCCACCGTAGAGATTTGCAGCTTGAACGCTGACAATTTACAACTAAAAAGTGGCACGCCCGGCAGGATTCGAACCTGCGACCATCCGCTTAGAAGGCGGATGCTCTATCCAGCTGAGCTACGGGCGCTCAACGCAGTTCTTACTGACCGGCATTCCACAGTAAAAGAAGTGGTCGGGGTAGAGAGATTCGAACTCCCGACATCCTGCTCCCAAAGCAGGCGCGCTACCAGACTGCGCTATACCCCGACTGACCTTCCACATTCACCCGCTTAAAGTACATCCGGGGCTGCTTCAGGAAGGTGCGCATAATACTGACGCAAGTATCCGTCGTCAATCAAATTATTCCCAGAATTCGATGTCTATGTAACCGCTTGTTTACCAACCTATGGCTGGATTACTGTTACTGTAAAAGCATTATAAAAGGAGCGCCTATGACAGCGGAAAGACTTGTGGCTCATCGCGGCTTTCAGCACTGTTACCCGGAAAACACCTTGGCCGCTATTCATGGGGCTATTGACGCAGGGGCGCTTAATATCGAATTGGATGTGCTTTTTAGCGCCGATGGTGAGCCGGTGATTTACCACGATGCCACTCTGGAGCGCGTTAGTGGCGTAGCAGGCAGCGTTCATCAATTCACCCTGACAGAATTGGCTAAAATACCCGCCAGTGAAGCCGGTCGTTTGGGCCAGCAGTTTGCCAGTGAATCTATAGCGCCCTTGGCTGCATTAATACCGGTTATGCAGCAACACCCGCATATACGGTTCTTTGTTGAGGCAAAGCGCAGCGGCCTTAAACAGGTGGGCCAGGAATTTGCGCTTAATAAGCTACTGGGTTTACTGACTCCGGTACAAGCTCAGGTGGTTTGTATCAGTTTTGACAAACCCTTTGTGGCCGCCGCCCGTCAACAGGACTGGCCATTGGTGGGCATGGTGTTGGAAAGCTGGGATGACCTTGGCCATCTGCTGATAGCTGATACATCGCCGGAATACCTGTTTTGCTCACAACGCCATATCCCCGACGGCCAACTACCAACCCTGCCCCACAGTAAATGGGTCATTTATGAAATCGGTGACTCCAAAGGGGCTATTGACTGGTTTCAGCGTGGGGCAGATATGGTGGAAACCTTTAATATTGGCGGCTTGCTAAAGGAGCTGGATAACAACAGCCTATGAAATCACTGGATACGTTTTTCGACGTCGCCATTATCGGTGGTGGCATACAGGGAGCCGGTGTGGCACAGGCCGCCGCGGCGGCGGGCTATTCGGTATTGCTGTTGGAAAAGGGAAACATTGGCGAGGGCACATCTAGTAAATCCAGCAAGCTGATCCACGGCGGTTTGCGCTACTTGGAAAGCGGTCAGATTCGGTTGGTATGGGAAAGCCTGAAGGAACGGGAGCTGCTGCTCAGACTGGCCCCGGACCTGGTACACCGACAACACTTTCACATTCCTCTGTATCGCTCTTCCAAGCGCAAAAACTGGCAGCTGCGCCTGGGACTGTCTGCCTACACATTATTGGCTGGCGGCGGTTCTGAAAACCGGTTTCGCTACACTTCTACAAAGAAGTTCGACGGCGACTTCGATGAACTAAACCAAGATAACCTGACCGGTGTATACCGCTACAGCGATGCGCAAACCGATGACCGCGCTCTTACCCAGGCGGTTGCGGATTCTGCAGAGCAGCTTGGCGCCACCCTGCTCTGCCAGGCACAGCTGCGTAAAGCCCAGTGGCACGATGGCACTTATCTCATCGACGCACAGGTTGAAGGCAATAATCGACGCTTTAAAAGCCGCTGCCTGATCAATACCGCAGGCCCCTGGGTCAACCTGGTAGCCAACGCTATTCAGCCAAAGCCGCCCGCTCACGAAGTGGAGCTAGTACAGGGTACCCACCTGCTGTATTCAACGCCCTTTACTGAGCACTGCTACTATCTGGAAGCACCTCAGGATGGCCGCGTGGTGTTTGTTCTGCCTTGGCAGGGCCAAACATTGGTGGGCACGACTGAAACGCTGTATCGGGGGCACCCGGATGAATGCCAACCACTGGAAGAAGAAGTTTCTTATCTAAAAGCAGTGGTTGCCCATTACTTCCCTGAAAACACTCAAGAGCCCAGTGACCAATTTGCCGGCCTACGAGTACTGCCCAAGGCGGAAGGATCTGCGTTTTCGAGGAGCCGGGAAGTTCAGCTGGTGACCAAGGGCAACTACCTGGCCCTTTACGGAGGCAAACTCACTGGCTACCGCGCCACTGCTCAACGGGTCATTCCCTATCTGGAACGAATGATTGGCCTGAGAAACAGAGTGGCAAGTACGTCTGAGTTGCCTTTGGACGTTGTGGACAGCAAGTAACCCCAGACCAGCTGTTATTTCTGCACACTAATCAACATCTGAATAGCACTGTCCACAATCAGCGGCTGTTGTTGCAGATGGGTAAAGTGACCTGATTTTTTCAAGCGTATTACCGTCAGGTTCGGGTTTTGAGCCTGCACTTGCTCAATAAAGTCGGTGTTCTTGTGGCTGACCAAACCATCCTTTCTCCCCTGAATAACTGTTACCGGAACAGTAATGCTCTGCCAGCGCTCACTCATTTGCGCCAATTGCCTGTCCAGCACCAGCATTTCCTGATTCGCTTTTCGCAGCGGTTCACCGATCAATGGTTTTACCAGGCGCCACTCGCCCACACAATGGTGACGGCGAGGCTTGCCCAATTCAGGGCTGTGGGTACCAGACAGCAGCAATAAACCGTCGACCAACTGGGGAAAGTCCGCAGCAATCCGCGGAGCGATAGAAGCGCCCAATGAATGGCCAGCAACAATAATTGGCTGCTGTGGATTTTGTTCGCGCAATTGTTGCAGCAACAACCCTATCTGACGTGCCTGATAGGAAAATTCCAGCGGAGAATAGCCATCCGCTACGGTTGATCGTCCCCATCCCGGGCGATCAATGGATATCACCCGAAAATGACTGCGCAGTTTCGGCTCAATCATCAGTGCCGACAGGTCTGTCCAGCTACCGGGGGTACCGTGAATCAGCACCAACGCGGGTAGATGTGAGTCACCAGCACTGGCGAAATGAAGGTTGCCCTCGGGGCTCTGGATGCTGGCTAAACGAATATCGTCGTTACCGGCGATATGCTGATTGAAAAACTGGCGGTGCTCACGAAACACCTGGGAGGTCGAACAGGCACTGATCAGCAGGGTTGCCGATACCCCCAACACCACCAACAGTATGTATTTAGCCATTGCGCGCTCCCGGTGCCCCGCGAGCGCGGAGTGGTTACCTTGTTTGCTGCAAAAAAGTTTGCTGTAAAAGGCTTTGCTGTAAAAATGTCATTGAGCACCGCATCACGAGTAAAAGCGGCTGTTGCTCAATTTTTGCCACCAGCGAGACAATCCCCGCTCTACACCCTGCTCTGCGGCCAGACCCAGCTTCTCCTGAATGTTCTTCTTTTGAACGAAGGACACTTCAAACAGGTCTGCCTGATCCATTTGGCTGGTCAGGTATTCATCGCTGGTCAGTACCTCGTCTACCAGGCCCAATTCCTGGGCTCTGCTGCCCAACCACACTTCGCCGGTAGCTACCTGCTCAATATTCAGTTCAGGTCGACGCTCTGCCACGTAGGCTTTGAACTGCTGGTGAATCTCTTCCAGATCTTGTCGAAACTTGTGCCGATCTTCATCGGTGTTTTCACCCAGCATGGTCAACGTGCGCTTGTAGTCTCCGGCGGTGTGTTGCTCAAATTCGACATCGTGTTTTTTGAGAAGTTTATTAAAGTTGGGTAATTGCCCGATTACGCCGATAGAGCCAATCATGGCAAAGGGAGCACTGAGGATGCGGTCGCCCACACAGGCCATCATGTAGCCCCCACTGGCGGCCACTTGGTCCACACAAATGGTCAGAGGCACTTGCTTGTTGCGAATACGATCCAGCTGGCTGGCCGCCAGACCGTAGCTGTGAACCGCACCACCGGGGCTTTGCAGTTTCACCACCACTTCGTCTTTTTCATTGGCTTCTGCCAGGACAGCAGTAATGCATTGGCGTAACTGGGAAACCGCCGATGCCTGAATATCGCCATCGAAATTGAGCACAAACACGCGCTTGCGGCGTTCTTCTTTATCTTCGGAGTCGGTGTCGGGGTCTTTTTTGCCGGCAGCGGCTTTTTTCTGCTGTTTTTGCTTTTCCTTTTCTTCCTGCTTTTGCTTTTTGCGCTCGGCTTTCTGCTGGTGCTCATCCAGCACAGCCTCTTTCACCGCCTCGTGCATCTGCTCGGAAAACTCATTGAGAGGCAAGACTTCGATATGGCCTTTGTCACCCTTGCGGTGACGCTGCCCTAAATTGCTGACAATACCCACGATCAGGGCAACCACAACAACAAAAGTCACCGCCTTGGCCAGAAACAGCCCGTACTCCATCAAAAATTCCAACACAACTCTCCAAGCAACTCAGTACAAATAAGCGGCGCAGTATAGCCTATTCGCGGTTCTTATGGCGGTTGACGAAGCCTCGAATCAACTGCCCGGAGAGCGTGTGTTCGTTGGGGTGCGGAGGTAGGTCGTTGAAGTGATACCAACCCGCCTCGACAATTTCGATACCATCCGGGTTCAGGTCGCCACTGGCGTAGTCGGCGTAAAAACCCAGCATTAACTGACCGGGAAACGGCCAGTATTGGCTGGCAACATAATGAGGGGCATTGACCGACACCCCGACCTCTTCATGTACCTCGCGCAGAACGGTATTTTCCACAGTTTCACCCGGCTCCACATAACCCGCCAAGCAAGTGTGGTAATCACCACGACCACCGTGGCGAGCCAACAAACACTGCTCGCCGCGGGTTACCAACATGATTGCACAAGGAGACAGTCGGGGGTAATACGAGTGGTTACAGGCGTCGCAGTGCAATGCGGTTTCTCCAACCAATGGCCGGGTGGTACCACCACAGCGGCCGCAAAAACGGTATTCCTGGTAACTGTTGAGCAATTGGACGCAGCGACCGGCAAAGGCAAATAAGTCCTCCTCCCAGGCCAGCAAAGGTCGCAAGGGCACCAGCTCCGCACCCGACGCCTGCATGGCTTGCGCCTGTTGCGCTGAAACCAGTGCCGCCCTACAGGCTCGCCCCCGACAATCCCCGGCATCTATCAGCTGCTCAGAGTCCACAAGCCACTGCGCCGCCTGGGATGCCGACCAAAACAAACGATTTTCAGGGCATGCCGAAGCTAGCACCTGGCCATCGAAAACAAAAACAGTCCAATATTCACTATTATTCTTGGTCATTTGTCCTTCATTACTCAGTTATGCAGAAAAACAAACCATCTGACACCCCTTTAAAAGTATCTCGCCGGTGAAGCGGTAGCCGTCACACAGGGTGCTGGTTATAATCTGGCGCTGCACGAATTACCCTAACAATAAATCGTCACCAGGTCTCCACCATGAAAGCTTTCCTAACTCTTTTTATAGCTCTGCTGTTCCCTGGCTTTGCTATGGCCTCTGCCGGTGAAGCGCCGCCCTCTCTGGGTGTCACTTCGCACTGGGTAGGTTATACATCCATTGCCATTTTCGCTGTGGCCTATATCTTTGTGATTTTTGAGGAGCAGCTGCACCTTAGAAAATCGAAGCCAGTTCTGGCGGCTGCCGGTTTAATCTGGATACTGATTGCCGCCTACTGCTACTACGGTCTTGGCGACCACCATATCGCCTCCGTTGCTATCCGCCACAACTTCCTTGAGTACGCGGAACTGTTTTTCTTCCTGTTGGTGGCCATGACCTACATCAACGCCATGATGGAGCGCAATGTCTTTGACGCTCTGCGTGACTGGCTGGTGGTCAAAGGCTTCTCTTATAAGGCACTGTTTTGGCTCACCGGTTGGCTGGCGTTTGTTATCTCCCCCATCGCTGACAACCTTACCACCGCCTTGATTATGTGTGCGGTGGTACTGGCTGTGGGCCAAGGCCAACCCAAATTTGTCGGTATTGCCTGTATCAACATTGTGGTGGCAGCCAACGCCGGGGGTGCATTCAGCCCATTTGGCGACATCACTACTTTGATGGTTTGGCAGAAAGGCATTGTTCCTTTTGAGCAATTCTTCTACCTGGTTATCCCCTCTATTGTTAACTTTGTGATTCCTGCGGGCATCATGCACTTTGCCCTGCCCAATGGCAGCCCAGAGCCAACACAAGCCGGTATTACGCCCATCAAGTTTGGCGGCACTCGTATCTGTGTACTCTTTATTATCACCATTGCTACGGCCGTGTGTTTCCACAACTACCTGGAATTGCCACCGGTTTACGGCATGATGTTCGGCTTGGGCTACCTGAAGTTGTTTGGTTTCTACATCAAGAAGAAAGAACACTCGGATATTGACATCACCAATACTCCGGAAGTGCACGAAGACGAAGAGCCTGACCCCAACAGAGGCAACCGCGGCTTTGACGTATTCAAAAAAGTTTCCGGCGCCGAGTGGGATACGCTGTTCTTCTTCTACGGCGTGATCCTGGCTGTGGGTGGCTTGGGCTATATCGGTTACCTGGCGATGGCCTCAGAATTCTTCTATAACGACCTGGGCCCCACCACCGCCAACATATTGGTAGGTTTTGCTTCCGCTATTGTGGATAACATCCCAGTGATGTTTGCGGTATTGACCATGTTGCCGGAAATGGACCTGTTCCAGTGGCTGCTGGTAACCCTGACCGCCGGGGTAGGCGGCAGTATGCTGTCGGTAGGCTCCGCTGCCGGTGTGGCGCTGATGGGACAAGCCCGTGGCAAGTACACCTTCTTTGGTCACCTGAAGTGGGCCTGGGCCATTGCTCTGGGCTACGCCGCCAGTATCTGGGTGCACTTCCTGGTTAACAGCGGCCTCGAAGGTATGCCGGTTAACTATTAATTCGGCAGTGAAATAAATGTCCTATTTATTTCACTGCGTCGCCCAATAAAATCTGGCGAAACTGTGTGAAGTTCCTTGATTTTATTGGGCTCGCGCTGACTCCGTCAGCGGCAGCGCATCCCTGCGCTGCATTAGTCCATTAACGAGTTACAAAAAAGCCCGGACTGCAAAAACAGTCCGGGCTTTTTTATGGGTAAATTTTCTGTATTTGTTACTGCACTCTGTCAGGTGCAAGCCACAGGCAATTGTCGCCACTGGCTTTGTGAATTTCCTCCAACTTGCGTTGGTGCTCCTCAAGTTCTGCCTCTGAAGCTGTAATCACCTTTAAGGCCGGGCGATTGCTATCCAGCCGCCGTATTTGCTGTTGCTCCGATTGAGCAGCGCTACCTCCCCTGCCCCCCAGGCCCAGTGTCACCTGGCCACCAGTCATGGCCAGATACACTTCCGCCAAAATCTCCGCATCCAACAGTGCGCCGTGCAGCTCTCGGTGGGCGTTGTTGATGTGGTAGCGCTTACACAGGGCATCCAGATTGTTCTTTTGCCCTGGATGCTTCTGGCGTGCCATCACCAACGTGTCCACCACCGTGCAATAGTCGCGGGTCTTCTTGTATTTACCTTTTAACTTGCCAAACTCATGGTCCATAAAGCCCACATCAAAGGGCGCGTTATGAATAATCAGCTCGGCACCATCGATAAATTCCAGAAACTCTTGGGCCACTTGAGCGTATAAAGGCTTATCCGCCAGAAATTCGTTGGAAATACCATGGACTTCAAATGCCCCCTGATCCACCTCTCGCTCGGGGTTGATGTACTGGTGGTAATGCTTGCCAGTGAGCTTTCGGTCCACCAGTTCCACGCAACCAATTTCAATAATGCGGTGGTCCTGGGAAATTTCGATACCGGTAGTTTCGGTATCCAGTACAACTTGTCTCATGCAATTAATTCCTGCGAAAGGCATGTTCTGTAATGCTTTTCAGACACGCTGTAAATACTTCCATGTAAGCTCGTCGGCCGCTATCCCTGCGACCGGCGGTCTGATAAGCATTACAGAACACGCCAATTAAGTATTCAAAGTTACAACTCATCAATGCCGCGATTGGCCAGCTGGTCGGCAATTTCATTTTCACGATGGCCGCTGTGCCCTTTCACCCAGCGCCAATCTACATTGTGGCGATTAGCCTGCTTATCTAACAATTGCCACAAGTCCTGGTTTTTTACCGGTTGCTTGCTGGCGGTCTTCCAGCCTTTGCGCTTCCAGCCTTCCAACCAGCTTGTAATGCCCTGGCGCACGTACTGGGAGTCTGTGGTCAACACCACATCGCAGGAGCGGCTCAGTGCTTCCAGGCCGCGAATGGCAGCCATCAGCTCCATACGGTTGTTGGTGGTATCCGGCTCACCGCCGTGAAGCTGTTTTTCGACATCCCCGTAACGCAATAAAACACCCCAACCGCCGGGGCCGGGATTACCACGGCAGGCACCGTCAGTAAAAATTTCAACTGTCTTCATAACTGTCCATAACCGAGGCGTGATGTTCCGGCGTGGGTACATTGTGATGCTGCCAACCCAGGTTGGCGACTTTAAGGTTTTTTAAAAGGTCGGCCTTGGGGGGTATCACCTTGGCCACCTGTTTGCGGGCAACAACCGCATAGAAAGTACCACCGGGTAGCCCCAAACCATAGCCCCAGCGTTTTAGCCAGGATTGTTCACTCTCCTGTACAGGCCCAAAGCCTCCTCGCTTTACCATTACCGGCTTAAAGCCCAAGAGTCGCAGCCAATCTATAGTCCGTCCCAAGCGAAGCGAGTGGTGGCGATAAATCGGTGACTTCGACAACAGTGCGCCGGGCCACTTTATAAGCCCACCCATACTGAACGGGTTAAGCACAAACAACAGAATATGCCCGCCTGGCGCCAGCACTCTTGCTACTTCCCCTAGCACTTGGTGGGGATGGGACGAAAATTCCAAAGCGTGGTGAACAATAGCGGTTTCAATGGTATCGCAGGGCAACGGCAGAGCGGTAAAGTCCGCAATAGCACCCCCCGCAGCAGTATCGCCACTTGCACCCAGCGTGAAGCGGTGCAGGTTATCAAAATCATGGAGCAAACTGCCCTCAGCGGATATACCCACCTCCATCAAGTGATAGCCATAAACTTTGGGCAACCGTGTTAATAGCTGACGCTCCTTCTCTATTAAATAGCGGCCACGAGCAGATACCAGCCAGTGTTGCAATTGGGGTTGCATTTGAGCAAAGGAGCTTGGGAGAAAATGTTTGGCCAGTTGCCGAGGCACTGTAACTCCGTTGTGACTGTGAAAACACGGGCTGATAAACTACCATCTTTATTCCAGCCTGTTAACCGCCAGACCCTGCTAAAGCCATGTTCGATATACAGCCTATCTCTGCCTTTGATGATAACTACATCTGGGTCATCAAGCCCGATAACAGCAACAAGGTAGCGGTTGTAGACCCAGGGGATGCACAGCCGGTACTGAATTACCTGCAAGCCAAACAGCTGGAGCTGACAGCCATCTTTATCACCCACCACCACTGGGATCATACCGGTGGCATTGATGCACTATTGGCACACAAGCGGGTGCCGGTGTATGGCCCCGACAACCCCAAAATTTCGCAAATCGATCAGCCATTGCGCCATGGTGATAACGTCAACTTTGGTGGCGGGCAGTTTCAGGTTATCGAAGTTCCCGGGCACACTCTCGATCATATCGCCTATTTTCTCGACATTTCTGAGCCGCTGCTGTTCTGCGGTGACACCCTGTTCGCCGCCGGTTGTGGGCGCCTGTTTGAAGGCAGTGCTGAGCAAATGCATCGCTCCCTGCAGCAGTTGGCCGAGCTACCTGACAACACCCAAGTCTACTGCACCCATGAATACACTCTGGCAAATTTGGCCTTTGCCAATGCCGTTGAACCGCAAAACCGCCGCACCGGGGAACGTACCCGGCTCTGTCAGCAGCTGCGTGAAAACCACCAGCCTACCCTGCCCAGTACCATCGCCGAAGAAAAACTGACCAACCCTTTTCTGCGCTGTCATGACGAGGCACTACAGCGAAATGTGGCTCAGCACAGCCAACGTGCATACACTGGAGAGGTTGAAACATTTGCGTTACTTCGCAAATGGAAAGACCAGTTCGTGACTTAGAGAGTGGCTGTGCTATAAATACGCCCAATACTATAAAAACAAACGGTTAGGAACTCTTTTTAACAATGCGCCTGAAACCACTAACACTATTGATAGCCGCTGCTAGCAGCGCTTTATTCACCGGGTGCAGCCAGCTGCCCACTGTTAGCGAGACTAACAAGATTGACGAGCCACAGTTGCCTGTAGCGATTTCGCTGTCGGAACTCGTTCCAACCCTGAAAACCAGCACGCCGCTGAGCGACGAAGCATTGCGCTCTCAACCCGAAGTAGAAGCAACCATTGAAGCCAATACACTGCTGGATCGAGTTCGTGCAGGCATGGTGCTGGTAGGTACACAGCAGAACCCTCGCATCGACAAACAGGAAAAGTGGTACGGCTCACACCCAGCGTATTTTGATCGAGTACTGAAGCGCGCTGAACGCTACCTGTTCCACATCGTTAACGAAGTGGAAGCCCGCGATATGCCCATGGAATTGGCCCTGTTACCGGCTGTGGAAAGCGCTTTCGACCCCTTTGCCTATTCTCACAGCCATGCTGCGGGTTTGTGGCAATTTATACCGGGCACCGCAAAGCGTTTTGGCTTGCAGCGAGACTGGTGGCAAGACGGTCGCCGGGACGTAACCGAATCCACTCGGGCAGCACTGGAATATCTGGAGTACCTGAACGGTTTATTTGATGGCGATTGGCTGTTGGCACTCGCTGCCTACAACAGCGGCGAAGGCACCGTCAGGCGCGCCATCAAGCGCAATCAGCGAGCCGGTAAAGCCACTGACTTTTGGTCGTTGAAATTGCCCCGGGAAACACGTGCATACGTGCCGCAGCTGTTGGCGGTATCGCGGATTATCGCCAACCCGGAGCAACACCAGCTGTCACTGCTGGAAATTGCCAATGAGCCGTATTTTGGCGTTGCCACTTTTGACGCCCAAATCGACCTTGAGCAAGCCGCGCTTTTGGCGGCCATCGACAGCGAAGAATTGTATCGGCTCAACCCGGCATTCAACCGTCTGAGCACCGCACCGGGTAAGAACCAGCAGCTGTTGCTGCCAGTGAATGCCGTGGAGCGTTTTCAGCAGGCGCTGGAGGCAACCCCCAAAGAACAGTGGATGGCGGCCCGCGAATACCGGGTAAAAGCCGGTGATTACCTGGGCCGTATTGCCAAAAAGCACAAAGTCACGGTGGCTGACTTACGCCAGGAAAACAATCTGCGCTCAGACCGGCTGAGTATCGGCCAGGTACTGCGCATTCCCGGGGCTGGTGTTACCCCCATGCAAACCCGCCAAAGCTATTACACCGTCGTGAGTGGCGACTCTCTGTGGAAGATTGCTCGCAACAATAAGGTGAGTGTTAAGCAATTGCGTGCCTGGAACAACCTGGCCCCTAGCGAACACTTAAAGCCAGGGCAGCAATTGCAGGTATCCAGCTATAAGCCGATACTGCGCACCGCCAACCGCAAGCTGAACTACCGGGTGAAACGCGGTGACTCACTGGCGCGTATTGCCAGCCACTTTAATGTTCGGGTAAAAGACATTCTTTCCTGGAACAGCTTGAACCCCAAAAAATACCTTCAGCCGGGCCAGAAGCTAACCCTGTTCGTGGATATTCGGAAAATATAATCAGATTCACAGCCGTCTCTTGGCAGAATAAAAAAATGCCCCCGCACTGCGGGGGCATTTTTTTAGGAGTAGCCGTCAAACAATACGGCTATTTACTCAGCTGGCCGACAATCCAGCTTTGATAAGCGGACAAATCACGGTTGGCTGACGAACGCTCCAGCGTAGCACTGAGGGCATTGCGCTGGGCGTCTGGCAGCTTGTCACCTTCCGGGTAATTGACCGCCGTCAGTTGCAGCAAGATATAGTCGCCATTGTTATTGGTAACACTGTCTACCCGGCTTTCCCCCTGGGCTGGCGCTGGCAGCGCAAAGGCACGATCTCGCGCAGCAGCATCTACACTGCCACCGCTGCGTTTGGTTTGCAGGCCTACCTGCCATGGTAGCTGCTCAGTTTTGGCAATTTCTTCCAAAGACTCGCCAGATTCCACGCGGGCTTTTAACGACTCACCACGGGCTTGCACCTGTTCGCTGGCCTTGTCGTTTTTCAGCTCAGCCAGCAACTGATCACGAACTTCTTCCAATGCCTGGGTACGAGCGGGAATTTTTTCTTTTAACTTAACCACGATGGCGCGCTCACCGGGCACCAATTCCTGAACATCACTGCTGAAATTGTCGTTGTACACAGGCTTGCTGTATGCAGCGGTGACAATCACAGGCTCAGTAGCAATACCGGTACCACCGTTTCTGGAAAACGGCTCAGATAACGCCATTTCCAGATCCAGTTCATCAGCGACTTTCTTCAAGCTGTCATCACCAAAGGTATCGTAGGCAGCCTCTTTTAGCTTCTCCAACAGGCTGGCGTAACGAGCTTCGGCCTGTTCGGTTTTAATATCGTTGCCGATTCGATGCTGTTGTTCTTCAAACGTAGGCAGTGCCGCCTGTTGCAGATCGGTTACTTTTACCAAGTGATATCCCATGTCTGTTTTTACAGGGGCCGAGACCGCATTCAACGCCAACTGCTCTGCAGCAGCCGCCAGCTCAGCTGGCAGAATTGCCGGATCAATAAAGCCTAAGTCACCGCCAATATTGGCAGTACCCGCATCTTGAGAGCGGGATTGAGCCAGTTCGGCAAAGTCGCCATCCTGGTCGAGCTGGGCTTTAATATCGGCTATCAGTTGTTGTTGTTCAGCATCACTGCCTTGATTGATCAGAATGTGGGCAAGACGACGTTGTTGTTGATTTTGCTGACGCGCTTCAGCCAGCTCTTCCTCAAAACGCTGGCGAACTTCTTGCTCAGAAGCTGATTGAGCAGAAATCAACTTACTGAGGTTGAGCTCCACATACTCAACCACCACCTGTTCAGGCACTTGTAATTGCTCTTTGGCGTTTTCGTAGTGGGCTTTCAGGCTTTCTTCATCCACATTCACCGCAGACAACACTGGCGCCATAGGAATGGTTAGATAGTAAAAATCACGAGTCTGTTCAGCGGCGGCAACAGCCTGCTCAAGCTCGGTGTTGCTGATGAAGTCACTGTTCAGCAAACCACCGACAAATTGTCCGGTGAGTAAGTCTCGCTCCAAACCGGCCACATAGGATGACGGCGTATACCCCGCCTGCTGCAGCACCGAGTAGTAAACATCAGGATCGAACTGGCCATCGCGCTGGAAAGCAGGTTCCTCGCGCATACGCTCATTGATCGCAGCCCTGGACACCACCATACCCTCTTTCTCAGCAGTGGTCTGGATGCCGATACGTGAAGTGATCGCACTGAGCGCCTGCTGTTCAAACAGCTGACGAATGCTCTGATCCATCGTTTCCAGCTGCTGAGGGGGAATACCCAAGCGGCTCAGCTCTCGGGCGACATCGCCACTGGTAATGGCAACGCCATTTACCTCAGCCACCGTAGGCTCTTGGGAGCCGGAAGTGAAAAATTGCTCGGCGCCGGTTAGCACGAAAGGAATTGAAATAATGACCACGATAATCAGGCCAAAGCTTTTCAAATTGTCGCGCATATTCTGCAGCATGGTGATCCCTTAATCCTGTTTTAAAACTTGTTTTAAAAATTAACACTGTAGAGAACAATTATTGCAATTACTCATTGCCTCTATGCAAAAAAGGCGCACCAGATTTGGTGCACCCTTTTTAGAGCAAGCTCTGTGGCTGGCAATACCAGCAACCAGCTTGGCTTTAGTTTACCGCGTCTTTCAGAGCCTTACCGGGCTTAAAGCTCGGTACATTGGCAGCGGAAATTTGAATTTCAGCACCGGTTTGTGGGTTGCGACCAGTACGAGCGGCGCGGTGCTTAACAGAAAAAGTACCAAAACCTACCAGAGAAACCTGGTCGCCCTTTTTCAGAGCGGCTGCAACAGCACCAGTGGCCGCATCCAGTGCACGGCTGGCAGATGCCTTGGAGATGTCTGCTTCGGCAGCGATGGTTTCGATCAGTTCAGCTTTATTCACGAGAGTAACCCCTATTCAATTATTACTTAATATTTCTAGTTAAAGGCTCACTGGCATGAGCCCAGTTTATAATTCTGCATTCCGCTAAATGCCCTAGCCCATAAGCTGGGAGCCCGCGTCAGTAGGCGGAAATTTATACCAATAGTGGGTAGGCCGGTCAAGCGTATAAAGTATTTTTACAATTTAATGTGTACTGATTCGCTCCCTTGAATCGTCACCGTTACCACTGCTTTTGTCGCCGGCAGCAAATTCCTCATCACTCAACGGAGTCGGCGCAGATTGCAAAGCAATCTCCAAAACCTGATCGATCCATTTTACCGGGTGAATGTCGAGGTCAGCTTTAATGTTGTCTGGGATCTCTTTCAAATCCCGCTCATTTTCATGGGGGATAATCACCGTTGATATGCCACCCCGGTGAGCCGCCAGCAACTTCTCTTTTAAACCGCCAATCCTAAGCACTTGACCGCGAAGGGTAATTTCACCAGTCATGGCCACATCAGCACGCACAGGGATGCCGGTTAACACGGAGACAAAAGCCGTACACATGGCAACACCAGCACTGGGGCCATCTTTTGGTGTGGCACCTTCGGGCACGTGAATATGAAGATCTTGTTTCTGGTGAAAATCCTTTTTAATGCCCAAGCCTTGCGCACGACCGCGAACAACGGTCAGTGCTGCCTGAATGGATTCTTGCATCACATCCCCCAAGGAGCCAGTTTTGATAACCCCTCCCTTGCCGGGAACTGCTGATGACTCAATGGTCAACAATTCTCCACCCACCGAGGTCCAGGCAAGGCCTGTAACCTGCCCTATCTGACTTTCTTCCTCTGCACGGCCAAAGTCGAACTTGCGCACTCCCAGCAATTCTTCTAACTGCTCCGGGCCAATACTGGTACTTGGCAACGCAACCTTACCTTTGCCCTTACCCTTGCTTGCGGCCTGCTCTTTCACGTGGCGGGTAACCACTTTACGGCACAGTTTGGCCAACTCTCGTTCAAGGCCCCGAACTCCGGCTTCACGGGTGTAATAGCGCACCACATCCTGGACAGCCTCTTCAGAAACGTCGAGTTCGCTGTCTTTTAGCCCGTTGGCTTTGCGTTGTTTGGGCTCTAGGTAACGCTTGGCAATATTGATCTTTTCATCTTCGGTGTAACCGGGAATACGGATCACTTCCATTCGGTCCAACAAGGGTTCCGGAATATTCATGGAGTTCGACGTACAGATAAACATCACTTCGGACAGATCGTAATCCACTTCCAGATAATGATCATTGAAGTTGTGGTTCTGGGCCGGGTCTAAAACCTCAAGTAATGCTGAAGCAGGGTCGCCACGGTGATCCATGCCCATCTTGTCGATTTCATCCAGCAGGAACAACGGGTTCTTCACCTCTGACTTGGCCATTTTCTGGATCAACTTACCGGGCATAGAACCAATGTAAGTGCGGCGGTGACCACGTATCTCGGCTTCGTCGCGCACACCACCCAACGACATGCGCACGAATTTGCGCCCGGTAGCGCGGGCAATGGATTCACCCAGGGAGGTTTTACCCACACCGGGAGGCCCTACCAGGCAGAGCACCGGCCCTTTGAGTTTCTTGACCCGTTTTTGTACTGCCAGGAATTCCAGGATACGTTCTTTGACTTCTTCCAAGCCATAGTGATCTTCGTTGAGAATACGATCCGCTCGCTCCAGGTCGTGACGCACTTTACTGCGCTTTTTCCAGGGCACACTGATCATCCAGTCAATATAGCCACGCAGTACCGATGCTTCCGCAGACATGGGCGACATCAGTTTGAGCTTCCCCAGTTCCGCCTCCGCTTTTTCCTGAGCCGCTTTAGGCATGCCAGCCTCCTGGATTTTTTTCTCCAGGGCCTCCAGCTCATTACTGCCTTCGTCGATATCACCCAGCTCTTTCTGAATTGCTTTCATTTGCTCATTCAGATAGTACTCGCGCTGGCTCTTCTCCATTTGCTTTTTCACGCGGCCGCGAATGCGCTGTTCAATCTGGAACAGATCCACTTCCGATTCCATCAGCGCCATCAAATGTTCAATACGGGCTTTTTCATCGCCAATTTCCAGCACTTCCTGTTTCTGCTCTAAACCCAAAGTCATATGGGCAGCGATGGTGTCAGCGAGCCGACCGGCATCTTCAATACCAGCCAGAGTAGTGACGACTTCTGAGGGAATCTTCTTGCTCTGGTTGACGTATTGCTCAAACTGGTTGATGACAGAGCGCATCAATACATCTGCCTCGCGTTCATCCATCTCGCCCACATCCAGAGGCTCAATCTGAGCCTGGAAGTGGTCCTCCAATTCTTCAATTTCACTGACCACTACCCGCTCGCTGCCTTCCACCAACACTTTCACAGTGCCATCTGGCAACTTCAGAAGCTGCAACACCGTGGAAACGGTGCCCACTCGGTAAATATCTTCTGCGCCCGGGTCATCGTGGGCTGGGTCTTTCTGCGCCACCAGCAAAATTTGCTTCTGCGAGGCCATTGCCTGTTCAAGCGCGACAATGGACTTTTCGCGCCCCACAAACAGAGGGATGACCATGTGGGGGTACACCACTACATCGCGAAGTGGCAACAACGGCAGCACATTGCTATCCGCAGGGGTTTCAACTGACTCGTAAGTTTCCTGTCCCATCACTTATCCTCTACTACGTATGCCATGCAATATGGGGATTGTGGGCATGGATATCAACTGGATTTCAAAGAATTATCAGCATTTTATAGCTGTGGTTACAAAGAACCGCCACAAACCGTACATATTCGGCTCAGACAAAAGTGCGGCAATAAAAAATGCCAGTCAGCTTTCACTGACTGGCATTTTCGACGAACCGCTTACCTGGGTTATTCTTCGCTACCGGCGGCTTTAGGCTGCTCGACAGTTTCGTACACCAGCAAAGGCTCCGACTCTCCGGAAATGACCGCTGCATCAATAACCACTTTGCGCACATTCTCTTTGGAGGGAATGTCGTACATGGTTTCCAGCAGGGTGTTTTCCATGATGGAACGCAGGCCACGGGCGCCTGTTTTACGCTCCAGTGCCTTCTCGGCAATCGCCTCAAGAGCATCGGCGCGAATATCCAGCTCGACCCCTTCCATCTCAAACAATGCACTGTATTGCTTGCTGAGAGAGTTTTTGGGCTCTACCAGAATACTAACCAAAGCATCTTTATCCAGCTCTTCCAGAGTTGCTGTTACCGGCAGGCGGCCCACAAATTCCGGGATCAAGCCAAAACGCACGAGATCATCTGGTTCCACATCCGCCAAAGTAGCACCCACACTGGCTTGCTCATCTTTCGACTTCACTTCTGCACTAAAACCGATGCCGCCTTTCTCTGAGCGTTCGCGAATCACTTTTTCCAGGCCGGCAAAGGCACCGCCACAGACAAACAGGATATTGGAGGTATCCACTTGCAGAAATTCCTGCTGCGGATGCTTGCGGCCGCCCTGTGGTGGCACCGAGGCAACGGTACCTTCAATTAATTTCAGCAATGCCTGCTGCACACCCTCACCAGAAACATCACGAGTAATGGAGGGGTTGTCTGACTTGCGTGAAATTTTGTCGATTTCGTCGATGTAAACAATGCCTCGCTGGGCTTTCTCGACATCGTAATCACAGCGTTGCAGCAGCTTCTGGATGATGTTTTCCACGTCTTCACCCACATAACCGGCTTCGGTCAACGTAGTGGCATCGGCAATGGTAAAGGGCACATCCAACAAGCGCGCCAACGTGTCGGCTAGCAATGTTTTACCGCTACCTGTAGGCCCTACCAGCAAAATATTACTCTTGCCCAGCTCCACATCGCCATTCAACCCTTTGCCACCGCTTTGTAAGCGCTTGTAGTGGTTGTATACCGCAACGGAGAGAATCTTCTTGGCTCGCTTTTGGCCAATCACGTATTGGTTCAGGGATTCATTGATTTCCGCAGGGGTTGGCAGCTGATCGCTCACCGGCTCCCCTTCCGTTTCCTGAACTTCTTCGGAAATAATGTCGTTACAGAGGTCAACACATTCGTCACAGATAAACACCGAGGGACCGGCGATCAATTTGCGTACTTCGTGTTGGCTCTTACCGCAGAACGAACAATACAGCAGCTTGCCGTTGTCCTCGTCGCCTGTGGTTTCTTTGGTCATACTCTATTCCTTACACTTACCTGTTTAAAAATTCTTTATATAACAGGCATTTACAAAAATAACATCAAGAGCGTTGGCATCAGCCTACGCGATTCTAGGGGCGCTTGTCCAGAACCTGATCAATCAGGCCATATTCCATGGACTCCTGAGCACTCATAAAGTTGTCGCGCTCAGTATCAGCAACAATTTTTTCCAGTTCCTGTCCGGTGTGTTTGGCCATGATTTCGTTGAGGCGCTGCTTCAACTTTAATATTTCTTCGGCCTGAATTTGAATATCTGTAGCCTGCCCCTGAGCGCCACCACTGGGCTGATGAATCATGGTACGACAATTGGGCAGACCATAGCGCTTACCCTCGGCACCTGCCGCCAACAGGAAGGCGCCCATGCTGGCCGCCTGGCCAATACACATGGTACTCACATCCGGCTTAATAAACTGCATGGTGTCGTAGATAGACAAACCAGCGGTAACAGAGCCACCGGGAGAGTTAATATACAGGTGAATGTCTTTGTCCGGATTTTCTGACTCCAAAAACAGCATCTGGGCGACAATCAAGTTGGCCATATGATCTTCCACCGGGCCCACCAGGAATATCACCCGCTCTTTTAACAGGCGCGAGTAGATGTCGTAAGAGCGCTCACCGCGGGAAGTTTGTTCCACCACCATTGGCACCAGGCCAACGTTTTGAGTATCCAGCGGATTTACGGAAAAGGGAGCCTGTGAATTGCTGTTTATCATTGTAGATTCCTGTCAGAACATCGAACCCGCCAGCGGCGGTAAAAAGCAGCATTCTATCCTGTATGCCGAGCAAAAGGGAACGACCCAAAGAGACAGTAGCTGGTTAATTTCAGATACAAAAAAGGCGAGCTGGTTCAGTCAGCTCGCCTTTCTGTTTGCCCGGAAAATCAGTCCTCTGATTTTTCCTCAGCCACAGGCTCTGCATCCGGTTTCAAGGCATCTTCATAGGAAACCTTGTCTTCGGTGACTTTGGCACTGTCCAGAATGTGCTCCACCACTTGCTCTTCCAGTACCGCAGACTGAATGCCGTCAAGCAGCTGGGGGTTGGCGTAGTAGTACTCCACAACCTGAGCGGGCTCTTCGTAGGTGCTGGCGATCTCTTCAACCTGAGCACGTACGCGATCCGGGTCAGCAACGATTTCGTTGGCCTTAACCACTTCCGCAACGATCAGCCCTAGTGTCACACGGCGCTCTGCCTGGGCTTGAAACATATCGTCAGGCAACACAGACAGGTCGATATTTTGCTGCTGGCCACCGCCGTATTGCTGCAACATCTGCTGCTTAAGGCCCTGGATTTCGCCAGTGACCAACGCTTTGGGCAGTTCAACCTGGTGAAGCTCCGCCAACTGGTTCATTACACGGGTCTTGACCTTGTTGTTTACCGCGTTTTTCAGCTCGCGCTCCATGTTGCTGCGTACTTCTTCGCGGAACTTGTCTTCACCACCTTCGGACACACCGTAGGCCGCAAAAAACTCGTCGTTCAGCTCTGCCAGCTGACGCTCAGACACAGAGTTAACCTTGATCGCAAATTCCACGTCTGCGCCTTTCAGCTCTTCCGCGTGGTAGTCTTCTGGAAAACTCAGAGGTACGGTTTTTTCTTCACCGGCAGACAGGCCAACAATGGCATCTTCAAAGCCAGGAATCATTTGATTTGAGCCTAACACCAGGTTGTAGCCCTCGCCTTTACCGCCGGCAAATTCCTCACCATCTTTAGTACCGAGAAAATCGATATTGGCCTGATCGCCTTCAGCAGCAGCGCGTTCGACTTCGCTCCAGCTGGATTGCTGCTCGCGCAATACCGAGATCATCTTTTCAATATCGGCGTCTTCAACCTCGGCAACCGGCTTGGCCACCTCAACGCTGCTCAAGTCTTGCAGAGCCACTTCGGGATAGACCTCAAAAGTCGCTATGTATTCCAGGTCTTCACCTTCCTCACCTTTTACCGGCTCAAAAGATGGCTGCCCGGCCGGGCGCAGCTTCTCCTGGGACACCGCCTCGTAGAACGACTGGCTCACCACTTCGCCCATCACTTCCTGGCGCACGTATTTGCCATAGCGCTGCTTGACCACTTTGAACGGCACTTTACCTTTTCGGAAACCGTTCATTTTGATGGTCTTGGCCTCTTTTTGCAGACGGGCGTCTACAGCACTGTCAATGCGGTCGGCAGGAACCTCTACCGTCAGACGGCGTTCAAGGCCAGAAGTTGTTTCAATGGAAACCTGCATGTTGTTCCTCGTAAGCGTTCATATATGGTGCGGAAGGGGGGACTTGAACCCCCACACCTTGCGGCACCAGAACCTAAATCTGGCGTGTCTACCAATTCCACCACTTCCGCGATTCAATCACCGGGATCACTACAATACGTAGTACCCCCGCAAAAAAGGGGGCAGATTTTGCCACACCACATGCCACTGGGCAACTGCTCAGTAATCGGTTAATCTTGCGCCGCCAGCAAACCTATAACAAACAGCTAGCAAATCAACTTAACTAATGGGGAATACCATGAAAAACCAAGCAATTACACTGACTTTCGCCGGCCTGCTGGCGCTGCTGACTGCCTGTGGCGGCGACTCTGCCAATAATAGCCAACCCGCTGCTGAGCAA